>CAMODD010000004.1:0-74828 GCA_946611215.1 uncultured Bacteroidales bacterium
AGGCTCACTGGCAGTCCATCGCCGTCCAGATTGAGAAGGCGCTGAAATAGTCGCGCTTTTGATATAAACGGCTGACTATCAGTACTTTTGGAAATTCTCTTTAGGCCGATCAGCCTAAAGAGATTTTTTTAGTGTGCTGGTAATCAGCCGATTATGCCGCTATCGCTTGAGGCGTACGTAGATGCTCAGGGGCAGCACTTTGCCGAAGGAGTCGTTGAAGGCGAGCTCGCCGGAGGTCATTTCCTTGAACTGGCCCTTGAAGGCTTCGCGCACGACGGTTTCGCCGAGGGCGGCACTGTAGCCGTTGGAGTAGAGGTTAAGGACCATGAAGGCGTCGCGCTCGCTGAGGATGGCCGATACATTCTGGAGCAGGCCGAAGAGGAGCTCGTCCAGTTTCCACTTTTCGCCGTCGGGGCCGTGGCCGTAGGCAGGGGGATCCAGGATGATGCCATCGTACTTGTTGCCGCGTTTGGCTTCGCGCTTAGCGAACTTGAGGGCATCTTCCACCACCCAGCGTACGCCGTCCAGGCCGCTGCGCTCCATGTTCTCGCGGGCCCAGGTGACTACCTGGCGCACGGAGTCCAGGTGGGTGACATCGGCCCCGGCGCATTTGGCGGCAAGCGATGCGGCTCCCGTGTAGGCAAAGAGGTTGAGCACCTTGGGGGCCGGCAGTCCGTTGGCCTTGTGGATGCGGGCGAGGCGGCTGGTCTCCTTATAGATAAACTCCCAGTTGGGGGCCTGCTCGGGGAACACACCCACGTGCTTGAAGGAGGTGAGCCCCAGCCGGAGGGCAATGTGCAGGTCGCTGGCAGCGTGCGTCTCCGGATCCGGGGCACCGTTGTAGGCAATGCTCCACTGGTCGTCCATGCGCTTAGACTTGTTCCATGTGCCGCTGTCCTCTTTGCCCGCCTTGCCAAAGCCGGCACCGGGCTGGAAAGTTACGTGCAGGAGGCGTTTCCAATCGGCCTCGCTCATGGACGGCGTCCACAGAGCCTTGGGCTCCGGCCTGCGCAGCACGTACTTGCCAAAGCGCTCCAGCTTTTCGCCGTTGCCACTGTCCAGAAGCTCGTAATCTTTCCAATAATTTGCGGGAAATTCCACTGCCATAGCTCCAAAATTTTTGCAAAGATAGTCATTTTTGGAGAAAGAGCTCCGGCAAGGCCAATGGGCGAATCTTTGTAAACCTCTGATTGTCAATGCTGTCACGGATTCTCTTTAGGCAGAACAGCCGAAAGAGAAAAACCTAAAGCGTTGGTGGACAGCGCGTTATAGGGATTCGCGAAAAGGGGGAATATTGCCAAGGAAAGCCCTTTTTTGAAAATCGGGCAAAGATTGCTAACTTTGTGGGCTCGAAAGTTTTTACACACACATACAACTTATGCAACAATTCATTGACAAGTACGACTTCAAAGGCAAGAAAGCCATCGTACGCGTAGACTTCAACGTTCCCCTGAACGAGAATTTCGAAATCACCGATGACACCCGTATCCGCCGTGCCATGCCCACCCTCAAGAAGGTGCTCGCCGATGGTGGTTCCGTCATCATCATGTCCCACCTGGGCCGTCCCAAGAAGGTAGATCCCAAGTTCTCCCTCAAGCACATCGTGGCCCGCGTGAGCGAGTGCCTGGGCGTTCCCGTCCAGTTCGCCGATGACTGTCAGAAGGCAAAGGCCCAGGCCGATGCCCTGAAGCCCGGCGAGGCCCTCCTCCTGGAGAACCTGCGTTACTACGCTGAGGAAGAAGGCAAACCCCGCGGCCTGGCCGAGGACGCCTCCGAAGAGGAGAAGAAGGCCGCCAAGGCTGCCGTGAAGGCTTCCCAGAAGGAGTTCGTCAAGACCCTCGCCAGCTATGCCGACTGCTACATCAACGATGCTTTCGGTACGGCTCACCGCGCCCACGCTTCCACCGCCCTCATCGCCGAGTACTTCCCGAACGACAAAATGTTTGGCTACCTCATGGAAGGTGAGATCAAGGCCATTGACAACGTGCTCAAGAACGCTCAGCGCCCCCTCACCGCTATCATCGGCGGTTCCAAGGTGAGCTCCAAGCTGGCTGTCCTGAAGAACCTCGTGAGCAAGGTGGACAACCTCATCATCGGTGGCGGTATGGGCTACACCTTCATCAAGGCCCAGGGCGGTAACATCGGCATGTCCCTCCACGAGGACGAGCTCATCCCCGATGCACTCGAAATCTTGAAGACCGCCAAGGAAAAGGGCGTGAACGTTTCCCTCTCCGTTGAGACCGTCGCCGGCCAGAAGTTTGAGAACGACACCCCCCAGCGCATCTTCTCCACGCACGATATCGATCCCGAGTGGGAAGGCATGGACGCCGGTCCCGCTTCCCTGGAGAACTGGAAGAAGATCATCCTCTCTTCCAAGACCATCCTCTGGAACGGTCCCGTGGGCGTGTTCGAGCTGCCTAACTTCGCAAAGGGTACCCTCCAGATTGCCGAAGACCTGGCCGAGGCCACCAAGAACGGCGCTTACACCCTGGTGGGTGGCGGTGACTCCGTCGCTGCCGTTACCCAGATGGGTTATGCCGACAAGGTGAGCTACGTCTCCACCGGCGGTGGCGCCATGCTGGAAGCCATCGAGGGCAAGGTGCTCCCCGGCATTGCCGCTATCCAGGAGTAAAAATTTATTGCTATATTTGTAGTCGGGCTCTCCAAGGGGCCCGACTATTTTTATATGATGGAACTTCTCTCTGTGAATTGGAACGTGGATCCCGCCATCCTGCACATCGGCGGATTTGAACTCAGATGGTACTCTCTTTTGTTTGTGAGCGGCTTCATTCTGGGCTGGTACATCATGAGAAGTTTCTTCCGCCGGGAAAGAATCGGCGAGAACCTCCTGGATCCCATGCTGTACATGCTCCTGATCTGCACCATCGTGGGCGCCCGTCTGGGACATGTCATCTTTTATCAGCCAGACTACTACTTTGGCAGTTGGAAAGGGTTCCTCGAAATCTTCATGCCCTGGAAGGGTGGCCTGGCCAGTCACGGCGGCACCATCGCCCTCCTTATCGGCATCTGGTGGTATGCAAAGAAGTACGGCCCCCGAAACGACTTCGACTTTGTGTGGGTGCTGGACCATCTGGTAATTCCGGTATCCTTCGCTGCCTGCTTCATCCGCCTCGGAAACCTCTTCAATTCGGAAATTTACGGCGGTCCCACGGACCTGCCCTGGGGTTTTGTGTTCCAGCGCAACGGCGAAACCGTTCCCTGCCATCCCACCCAGCTCTATGAGGCTGGAACGTATCTGCTGCTGGGCCTGGTGCTCATGGCCCTGTACTGGAAGAAGCTGGACAAGATGTACCGCGGAACCTTTGTGGGCATCTTCCTCATCATGTGCTTCGGCAGCCGTTTCCTCATCGAGTTTGTCAAGAACGACCAGGTAGATTTCGAGGCCGATATGCTCCTGAACATGGGCCAGATCCTGAGCATTCCCTTTGTTCTTCTGGGCATTGGTTTCCTGGTTTATGCCTTCACGAAAAGGCTTCCTGCACAGGCTGTTCACAGAAAATAAAAATTTTTAATTAGCTGACTGCTAGTGGCGCGATTGTTGTAGTACAATCGCGTCTTATGTTAGTTGGTTATATGAGTCTTAAAAACGTAGCTTTGGCGCTCGCGCTGCTGATTCCTTCGGCCGCATGGGCGCAGTTTTCAGGGCAGGAACGTCCCGTAAATGACAGCACGCTGGTGCTCTCCCTGGACGACGCCCTCAAGATAGCCCTTTCCGAGAATACATCGGTGAAAGTGGCCGATATGGAAGTGCAGCGTACCAAGTACGCGCAAAAAGGTTCGTATGGCGCCCTGTTCCCCCAGATCAACGCCTCGGGCCTCTACAGTTATGCCATCCAGAAGCAGAAGGTATTCTTTGGCTCGGATGATGAAAGTTCCGGCTCTTCTTCCGGCGGCGGCATGGCCTCCATGTTCACCAGCGCCTTCGAGCCCATCATGTATTACATCCAGCAGCTCTACACAGCCACGAATACGCCCTTTGTCCCGTATGTGGCTCCCCAGCCCGATCCCAGCACCCAGTCCTCTTCCAGCGACCCCATCGAGATGGGCCGCCGCAACCAGGTACAGCTGGGCCTGAGCGCCAGCATGCCGCTGGTGAACTTCCAGCTGTGGGAAAGTCTCCGCATTACCGGCGACCAGGTGGAACTGGCCGTGGAAAAGGCCCGCGAATCCCGTCTGGGAACCGTGGCCAGCGTCAAGCAGGCCTACTTCGCCGTGCTCATGGCCAAGGCCTCCTATGACGTGTACAACGCCGTTTACGAGAACGCCGTCCAGAACTACAAGCTCACCGAGAGCCGCTACAACGCCCGCAAGGCTTCCGAGATGGATATGGCCCGTGCCCAGAGCACCCTGGCCGCCGCCATCCCCAACCTCTACAACGCAGAGAATTCCGTGTATCTGGGCCTTTGGCAGCTCAAGGCTGTCATGGGACTGGATCTGGACCGTGCCGTAGACGTGGAAGGCAAGCTTGAAGACTATGCAGAGCACATGTTCTATGACCTCAACGAGGGCGCCGAGGCCTCCCTGGACCGCAACACCCAAATCCGTCAGCTCTCTGCCCAGGCCGAGATGCTGGCCAAGCAAATCCGCATGCAGCAGTATGCTTACATCCCTACGCTGGCCATGCAGGTGAGCTACAACTACTACACCCAGAGCGACAAGTTCAATCTGAGCCAGTGGAAGTGGCTGCCTTCCAGCACCCTGGCCCTGTCCCTGAGCATTCCCATCTTCAGCGGCGGCCAGCGCTACCATGCCATCAAGCAGACGCGTGTGCAGGCCGATGAACTGGCCCTCCAGCGGGAAAACGCCGAACGTCAGCTCCGCATCGGCATCCGTCAAAGCCTGTCCACCATGGATACGGCCATGAAGACCTACGAGGCAGCCTCCCAGGCCATGAAGAGCGCCGAGAAAGCCTACGACATTGCCTCCAAGAGCTTCGAGGTGGGCAAGAGCACCCTTACAGATCTCAACAACACCGAGCTCACCCTCACCCAGACCCGTTTGCAGGCAGCCCAGGCCGTTTACAGCTTTGTAGTGGCCAAGGCCGGCCTGGAGCAGACGCTGGGTTACGATTTTACCGAAGAAAAATAGAAGACGATATATGAAAACGACGAAAATTGCAATGATCGCCGCTCTGGCCATCGCTGCCGCTTCCTGCGGCAATAGCAGCCAGAATGCCGGCGCAGCCTCCACCGAGGAGGTTGTCCCCAATGTAGAAGTGGCCAAGGCTGCTGTTCGCGACGTGCCGATGGAAGTATCCTATGCGTCCACCGTCCAGGCCTGGGCCGTCAACAATATCATGCCCCAGCAGGGCGGCCGCATCCGCAAAATCAATGTGGAAGTGGGAGACTATGTAGTGAAGGGCCAGGTCCTGGCCGAGATGGACCGCTTGCAGCTGGACCAGCTGGAGCTTCAGGTGAAAAACGACGAAACCGAGTACGAGCGCCTGAAGAGCCTTTATGCAGAAGGCGCCGTGTCCCAGAGCGACTTCGAGACCGCCGAACTGGGCTACAAGGTCCGTAAATCCAACCTGGACAACCTCCGGGAGAACACCATCCTCCGCAGCCCCATCAACGGTTTTGTGTCGGCCCGCAACTTTGACGCCGGCGACATGTTCGGCATGAGCGCCCCCCTGTTCGTGGTGCAGCAGGTGCTGCCCGTGAAGCTGCTCGTGGGTATCAGCGAGAGCGAGTACACCAAGATCAAGAAAGGTGACAACGTCAAACTGACCGTAGACGCCATCCCCGGCCGTGAGTTCACGGGCAAGGTGGAGCGCCTCTATCCCACCATCGACCCCGCCACGCATACGTTCAAGGCCGAAGTGTCCGTGGCCAATTCTGACAAGGCCCTCCGCCCCGGCATGTATGCCCGCGTCACCGTGAACTTCGGCACGCGCCGCAGCGTCATCGTCCCGGACCGCGCCCTTGTCAAGCAGGAGGGCACCGGCACCCGCTTCATCTTCGCATTGCAGGCCGATGGCACCGTGAGCTATCTGCCTGTTACCATCGGCCGCCATATCGGCGCAGAATATGAGATCCTATCCGGCCTGGAAGAAGATGCCACCGTGGTGGTCAAAGGACAGGCCCTCCTGAGAGACGGCGTTAAGGTGAACGTGCTATGAGCATTTACAGAACTTCCGTAGAGCATCCGGTAACTACCGCGCTGGTATTCCTGGCACTCGCCATCATGGGCGTGTTCTCCCTGGTACAGCTCCCGGTAGACAATTTCCCGGACATTGAATCCAACACCATCATGGTGATGAGTTCCTATCCCGGCGCTTCGGCCGAGGACGTGGAAACCAACCTCACCAAAGTGCTGGAGAACTCCCTGAACGGTGTTCCCAACCTGAAGAACCTCACGTCCAATTCCCGTGAGAACATTGCCGTCCTCACCCTGGAATTCGAGTACGGAACGCCCATCGACGAAGCTACCAACGACGTCCGCGACAAACTGGACATGGTGAGCCAGGCGCTCCCGGACGGCGCATCCTCTCCTTTTATCTTCAAGTTCAGCGCCGACGACCTCCCCATCCTCATTCTCTCGGCTACGGCCGACCAGAGCGTGAGCGCCCTCGACAAGATCCTGGACGAGCGTGTGGCCACTCCGCTGGCCCGCGTGACGGGTGTGGGTACCGTGTCGGTAGCCGGTGCGCCCAAGCGTGAAATCCAGGTCTATGTGGACCCTTCCAAGCTGGAAGCCTATAACCTGAGCATCAGCGCCATTTCTTCGATTATCGCGGCCGAGAACCGAAACATCCCTTCTGGCAGCATTGATATCGGCTCCGATACTTATACCCTCCGCATCAAAAAGGAGTTCTCGGATCCTTCCGAGCTCCTGGACGTGGTGCTGGGCAGCTTCAACGGCGGTACCATTTACCTCAGGGACGTGGCTCGCGTTATCGATACCGTTGAGGAAAAGTCGCAGGAGTCCTATACGGGCGGCGTCCGCGGCGCCCAGATTGTCATCCAGAAGCAGTCTGGCTACAACACCGTTGAAGTTATCCGCAAGGTCAAGGCCTCCCTGGCGCAGCTGGAGAAAAACCTTCCTGCCGACATCAAGATTACCACGGTGGTGGACAACTCCCGCAACATCCTCCAAACCATCGGCTCCCTGAAGGAGACCATCCTCATTACCTTCCTGGTGGTGATGCTGGTGGTGTTCCTGTTCCTTGGCCGCTTGAAGGGTACCCTTATCGTGGTGCTGTCCATCCCCATCGCCCTCCTCGCTTCCCTGATGTACTTGTACTTTACGGGTAACACGCTCAATATCATCTCCATGAGCGCCCTGTCCATTGCCATCGGCATGGTGGTGGACGATGCCATCGTGGTGCTGGAGAACGTGACATCGCACCTGGAGAGGGGAGAGAAGCCCACGGAGGCCGCCGTGCACGGTACGGCCGAGGTAGGTATCTCGGTTATCGCATCCACCCTCACCATGCTGTGCGTGTTCCTGCCCCTTACCATGATGAGCGGCATGGCCGGCATCATGTTCCGGCAGCTGGGCTTCATCGTGTCCATCATCATGATTGTGTCCACTACGGCAGCCCTTACGCTGGTTCCCATGCTGTGCGCACTCCTGATGAACAACAAGCCCACTACCAACAAACTGTATGTCTGGGTGTTCAGCTATGTGAACAGGTTCCTGGACGGCGTGTCGGCCGGTTATTCGCGCCTGATTGCCTGGTGCATGAATCACAAGAAGCTCATCCTGGCCGCAGCGGTGGTGATTTTCGTGGCCGTGATGGCCGTTTATGCCCCCCGCATGAAGACGGAATTCTTCCCCAACTCCGACGCCGGCCGCCTGAGGGCTACCATCGAACTGCCCATCGGCACGGCGCAGGATGTCACGCGTGAGGTCGCCGCCCGCATCTATGAGAAGATCATGGCCGATGTCCCCGAGGTGGAGGTTCTCAGCTACAGCTTCGGCCAGGCCGACTCCGAGAACGCCTTCGCTTCCATGCAGCAAAACGGTACATACCTCATCTCCATGAACATCAACGTGGGGTCCATGGAAGACCGTAAGCGTTCTGTGTCCGAGATTGCCGATGTCATCCGCGCCGACCTCAAGCTCTTCCCCGAGCTCAACCGTTTCAACGTGACGGAAGGCATGGGTATGGGCGGTCGCGCCTCCGTGCAGCTGGAAATCTACGGCTACGACTTTAACGAGACCGAGAATGCCGCCCGCAACCTTCGCATGGCCATGATGGAAAGCGGTGTCTTCACCCAGGCCATCCTGTCCCGTGACCAGTATACTCCTGAGTACGAAGTGGACTTTGACCGCGAAAAGCTGGCGCTCAACGGACTCAACTCCGTAACCGCCGCCATGGCCGTGTCGGCCGCTATGTCCGGCTCCGTGGCTTCCTACTACCGTGAAGACGGTGAGGAATACAACATCCGTGTACGCTATGCCCCGGAGTTCCGCACCAGCATGGAAGACATGGAGAATATCGTCATCACCAATGCGCAGGGCCGTTCCCTCAAGGTGAAGGACCTGGGCCGCATTGTGGAATCCAAGGTTCCGCCCACCATTCAGCGCAAGAACCGTGACCGCTACATTTCCGTGAACGGTATCGTGGCCAGCGGCATGACGCTCAGTGACGGTGTGGAATTCGTACAGGCCCACCTTGAGAAGAATCCGCTGCCGCAGGGTCTTACCTGGTCTATTGGCGGTGACTACGAGCAGCAGCAGGAAATGTTCAGCTCCATGATTCTCCTCGGACTCCTCATCATTATCCTGGTGTACATGGTGATGGCTTCCCAGTTCGAGAGTTTTCTGGGACCGTTCGTGATCATGTTCTCCATTCCGTTCGCCTTTGTGGGTGTGGCCCTCGGAAACCTTGCCTCCGGCCTGGCCGTGGGCATGATGTCGGCCGTGGGTATCATCATCCTGCTGGGTATTGTGGTGAAAAACGGTATTGTGCTCATCGACTACACCATCCTGCTGCAGGAGAGAGGCTACTCCGTGCGTGATGCTTCCGTATCGGCCGCCAAAGCCCGTCTGCGTCCTATCCTCATGACAACCCTCACCACCGTGCTGGGTATGCTGCCCATGGCACTGGGTCGCGGCGAGGGCTCCGAGCTCTGGAACGGCCTGGGTACCACCGTGGCTTGGGGTTTGTCTGTCTCCACGCTCATTACCCTGGTCCTGATTCCCGTGGTGTACTGCGGCCTGTGTGAACATCGTGAAAAACGCCGTGCCCGCCGCAGCTAACCGTTATTCCTGTCATTCTGAACGAAGTGAAGAATCTATGAAAGCAATTTTTATAGCATACAACCAGGCCTACAATCAGGAGATTGTGGATCTTCTGGAGAACCTTGGCCAGCGCGGCTACACCACATGGGAAGAAATCGGCGGCCGCGGCTCCGTGGACGGTGAGCCCCACCTTGGCAACCACGCCTGGCCCACACAGAATCACGCCCTGCTGAGCGTCGTGGAAGACAACCTCGCCCCCAGGGTGATGGCTGCCCTCCGCGAGACCGACGCCGCCAACCGCGCCCTCGGCCTTCGCGCCTACGTCCTCCCCGTGGAGGACGCACTGTAGCGCCGGGCCGGCACTGCTGCGGCGCTGCCACGGCGCGGGCATCGGCTCCGGCGCTGGCACTTGCATCGGCCCTGCCACGGCATCGGTCCCTGTCTGGCCCAGCCACGGCATCGCCTCCCCCCTTACGCTTGCCGCGTTGACGCCAAATCGGCCGTCTGTGCGTTCTGTGTGTCAACGCGGCCGGCATTTTGCCGTTTTTGGCCGATTTCCTTGCCGCGTTGACGCCAAATCGGCCGTCTGCGCATTCTACGTGTCAACGCGGCCGGGAGAAAGGCCGGGATGCACGCGTCGGCAGAATGGGCGGCGGCAATGGCGGCCAGGTATCGGCGGAAGTAGTGGCGGCACGGCTTTGCGGCACCCGCCCCACTTAGCCGAGCACCAGGCATCGCTTGATCTGGGCTTCGGGAAGGTGGTATTCGTAGTAGAGCTCCCGGGCAATGCGCTGCTTCTGGCTTCCGGTGAGCTGGTATACGGAAGTGACGCCGTAGCCGGGCAGAATGTCTTTGTCTATCAGTCTGCATACGTCCATGTCCTGCAGCCGGGTCCGGCTGAATGCGCGGCCGTTCTCGTTCCTCAGCAGCTGATCGATGCTGCCCTCATACCCGGGCTCCAGCATGTCCAGCGTGATGGGATTTCCGGTATGGTCTGCCTCCTGGCTGCGTGTCCAGTCTTCATCACTCAGCCGGTTCATCTGATAGAGGTAGTTGCGGGGAGAACCGTAGAACTGCTCGGCCCGGCGTATCTCCATGAAGCTGCGCCGGAGGAAGACACCATCGGCACTCATCTGGAACTCGTCGGGGAATTCGGCGTGGCGTGGCAGGCGGGAGGCGATGTCGGCTCGTGAAAGGGGAGCAGCCTTCTCTGAAGACAGGCCGATATCCTCCACGAACAGCTCCCGTGCCGTGCAGTACTTGTAGCCAAGGGCCGTTGCAGCAGCCTGGTGATGCAGCCCGTTCCGAAGGATATAACTCTCAAGCACCATCTGGTGGTTGAATCCTTCGACCTTCAGGAGGTAGGTGTATTTCTCCCCAAACCGTCCCGTACGGCCATATTTCTGGTTGAAGTACTTGGTATACGACATGCGGAGAGCGGCGGCGTACTCCATAGGCCTGCCGGAAAACACGTTCTGATGCACGTGTGTGGACATCTCTGCCTCCACGAGGATTTCGGTATCAGAGGAATAGGCACGCAGTGCCATCAGGTTCAGCATCATGCCGTGGTCTTCCTCGTCACGGAACAGGACCTCCTGGTGCGAGGTAAAGCAAATATGATAGGACTCTTTCATGTTCCAAACATAGTGAATCCTGCTCCCGCATTCAACAATCGGCTAAAAGAAAGTGATGTTTTAGCCGATTTTCGGCGAAGTTTTTCTGTTTTAGCCGGTAATGTGGCAGAAAAATAACTTTTTTGACCATGCCGGCCGATGGCGCTTCGGGGGGCGGCGGTGCTTCCGGGGACGGCCGATGGCGCTTCGGGGGGCGGCAGTGATACCGCGGCGTCCGGTTGCGACGGAAAGGCGTTGTTGCGACGGGAAGGCGTTGTTGCCGCGTTGACGCCAAATCGCCATTCTGTGCGTTCTGTGTGTCAACGCGGCCGGCATTTTGCCGTTTTTGGCCGATTTCCTTGCCGCGTTGACGCCAAATCGGCCGTCTGTGCATTCTACGTGTCAACGCGGCCGGGAGCAGCGCCTGTATGTTGCCGGGAGCAGCGCCTGTATGTTGCCGGGAGCAGCGCCTGTATGTTGCCGGGAGCAGTGCCTGCATGGAGCCCGATCTGGGCCGACGAGGGGGAGCGGGGCCGACGGCGAGGTGGCATCGGCGGGGCTAACGGCGGCGTAGGGGAATTGTTTTGGAAAAAATACTTATATTTGTACGTTATTAACTATTAAAATAAAGACAATGGCAAAAGTAGCAACAAACAATAATTTCACCGAACTTCTCCAGAGCGAGAAGCTGGTGGTGGTGGACTTCTGGGCCACCTGGTGCGGTCCGTGCCGCATGCTGTCTCCCATCCTGGACGAGGTCGAAGAAGAAATGGCCGGCAAGATGGAAGTCGTGAAAGTGAATGTGGACGACGCCGACGAAGTGGCCGCCCAGTACCGCATTATGAGCATTCCCACGCTGCTGTTCTTCAAGAACGGCCAGATTGTGGACAAGACGGTGGGTGCCATGCCCAAGAACGCCCTGGTTGATAAAATCAATGCAAACCTGTAATATTTAACAGTATGAAAAAACTTTTAACCGTTATCGTCGTGGCCCTGGCCTCCGTGACCATGGCTCACGCCCAGTTCGGCATCGTGGGAGGTTACACCTCCTCTACTACAAAACTTTCCGATGCCGCCAAGGAAGTAACCAGCGCAAACCTCTGGCATGCCGGTGTAGCTTATAAGATCAACATCGGAGCCCTGGCCATCCAGCCCTCCCTCACCTATAATATGAAGGGTACCACCATCGATAACGTTCAGTACAAGTCCGGCTATGTAGAAGCCTCGGCCGGTGTCCAGATTGGCCTTGACCTTCTCGTGGCCCGTCCGTTCCTGGTGGCGGAACCTTTTATCGGATATCAGGTAACCGGTAATGAAGCCGCCGTCAAAGATGTGACCAACAAGCTGGAATGGGGCTTTGGCGTGGGCGTAGGTGCCGATGTCTTCAAGCACGTTCAGCTTCGTGTAGAGTGGTTCAAGAACCTGGGCGCCCTGGCCAATGCCTCCGGCGATCAGGTTGTGAACGCTCTCAAGGACACCAACTATCAGGGTATCAAGATCACTGCCGGTATCTTCTTTTAATAAGGCAGTTACTGACAAAATGCACAAAACAGGCAGCGCGTGAAGCAACAGAGTTCGCGCGCTGCATCTTTTCATAATGGAAGAGATCAAAGCCTATCTGCAGCCCGGTCTGGGGCTGGTGAACAGTTTCATTGACACGGCGCTCCAGAGCGATATCCAGCTTCTGGACAGCACCAACCGCAGCCTCCGGGAGCACCCGGGCAAAATGATGCGGCCCATGCTGGCCCTTCTCGTAGCCCAGGCCGCCGGCATTGCCACGCCCCCGCCCGAAGACACCTATCGCTATGCCGCCGCCACCGAGCTCCTGCATAACGCCACCCTCCTGCACGACGACGTCGTGGACGGCGCCACCGAGCGCCGCGGCCTTCCCACGGTCGCATCCCTTCTCGGAGGCAGCGCCGCTGTCCTGATCGGCGATTACTGGCTGGCCAAGTGCCTGAGACTGGTGCTCGGCGCCCGCCGGGAAGCTGATCGCGTCCTTCGCCTCTTCGCCCAGACCATCGGCCATCTTACGGAAGGAGAGCTTCTCCAGATGCAGAAGGCGTCGTCGGCCGACACTACCCAGGCCGATTATATGCGTATCATCTACGGAAAAACCGCTTCCTTGTTCGAAAGCGCAGCTATGTCGGCGGCCCTCTCCGTAGGAGCCCCGGAAACGACTGTGCGCGCCATGGGAGACTTCGCCCTCAACCTGGGCCTTGCTTTCCAGATCAAGGACGATATCTTTGACTATGAGGAAGATGCCTCTTCCATCGGCAAGCCCGTGGGCATCGATCTCAAGGAACAGAAAATAACGCAGCCGCTCCTGTGCGCGCTGGACGGGGCCGATGCCGCTACGCAGAAGGCCATCCGCGAAAAAGTGAAGAATATCCCGGATCATCCGGAATATATAGCCGATGTCACCGCCTTTGTCAAGGAGTGCGGTGGAGTGGAAAAAGCCGGCAAAGTGATAGATTCCTGTAAGGAAAAAGCCATTTCCTACCTGGAAATCCTTCCGGAATCCAAAGAAAAGTTGTATCTTGCAAAATTAGCCGAATTTGTAGGCCGAAGAAAGAAATAATATGCGCGTATTTGGCAATGAGGAGGTCGTCAGCGCCCTTCACCGCATGGTGGAGAGCGGCCACATCCCGCATGCCATGCTCCTGCACCAGGAGGATGGCGGCGGCGCATTCCCCATTGTCCTCAACTTTCTGGAAGAGCTTTACGGCGGCAACCCCCGCGTAGGGAAACTCATCCACCCCGACATTCATTTCGTATTTCCCGTGGCCGGCTCCGACAAACCGGTGTCTCTCCAATATATAGCCCCGTTCCGGGAGCTGCTCCTTTCCAATCCCTATTTCTATGAAAATGAGCTCTATGCCGCCATTGGCATCGAAGGAAAGCAGAGCAACATTTCCGTCAACGAAGCCCGCAGCATCCTGGAGCGCCTTTCGCTCTCGGCTGTGGAAGGCGGCTATCGCACGGTGGTCGTCTACCTCCCCGAAAAAATGAATGTACAGGCTGCCAATGCCCTCCTGAAAATGGTGGAAGAGCCGCCGCAAAAGACCCTGTTCCTCTTCATTACGCAGGCCCCCGAGAAAGTGCTTGTCACCATTTCTTCCCGCTGCCTGCATATGCGCGTACAGCCTTTGAGCCTTGAAGCAGAGGCAGAGGTCCACGCCCGTGAGGCTGCCGGCAACACGGTCCTTCAGGACCTTTTCCACGACATCCTTGACGCCATCGTCGCCCGGGATTTCCTCAAAGCCCTGGAAACCGGAGAAGCTGTGTCGGAACTCAAGGTACGTGAGCAGCAGAAGAGCTTCTGCAAGCTGGCCGGAGAAGACCTCCGCCGCATTTTCCTCCTGCAGAAAATGCCGCAGCTGGCCCGTCTCCCGGAAGGCACGCAGGCCTTCTACGCCGGTATGGCCCAGCGCCTCAAACCCACCTTCGCCCGCAGGGCCCTTGCCGTCATGGACCGTTCCCTTCTCCTTGTGGAGCGCAATGTAAACCAGAAAATCCTCTTCACCGACATGGTGAATCAATTATATACCATTCAAAACGTATGACCGATTATTCCAACGAGACCATTCAGTTTGACTGTTTCCGCGGCTGTTCCATCGCCACCGATGAAGCGACCGGAGAACAGGACATCCGCTACCGGCAGGGATGCTGCAAACTGGAGGTATACAATACGCTGAAGGGCATTGCCCAGGAGCAGTTCAACGACTATTACGAGGTTCGTTTCAAGAACACCCGGAAAGGTATCTACGTCAACGGCAGCGGCCAGAGCATCAAAACCGGAGACCTGGTGGTGGTGGAGGCTTCCAGCGGCCACGACCTGGGCATTGTGACGCTCGAGGGACCCATCGTAGGCCGTCAGATGAAGTGCAAGGGCGTGGACCCTAAAAAAGAACCTTTCAGGAAAATCTATCGCAAAGCCCGTCCCTTCGATATCCAGCGCTGGCAGGAGGCCATTGCCCGCGAGCAGGAAACCATGATTCGTGCGCGCGTACTTGCCGCCAACCTGGGTCTGGAGATGAAAATCGGGGATGTGGAGTTCCAGGGAGACGGCACCAAGGCCATTTTTTATTACATTGCCGATGGTCGCGTAGATTTCCGTCAGCTCATCAAGGACTTTGCCGAGGAATTCCACATCCGCGTGGAAATGAAGCAGATTGGCGCCCGCCAGGAAGCCGGCCTCATCGGCGGCCTGGGCGTATGCGGACGCGAGCTTTGCTGCGCCAACTACATCACCGAGTTCAAGAGCATCACCACATCGGCCGCCCGCACCCAGGACCTGTCCCTGAACCCCCAGAAACTGGCCGGCCAGTGCGGCAAGCTCAAGTGCTGTCTCAATTACGAGGTCGAGGCTTATCTGGACGCCCATTCGCGCATCCCGCGCGTGAACGAGCCCCTGGAATTCGAAGACGGCCAGGCCTGGCTGGTGAAGACCGACATTCTCGCCGAAACCCTTTACTTTTCCTATGAGAAAGGTTCACTGGCACAGATCTTCCCCCTGAAGGCCTCCGAGGTTCGCGAAATCCAGGCCATGAACCGCCGCGGAGAAAAACCCGACACGCTGCGTCAGGAAGAAGTGGCCGCCCCGGAATTCATTACGGCCGTGGGAGACGACGCCATCAACCGCTTCGATCCCGAAAAGAAAAAGCGTCGCCGTGGCCGTTCCAAGGGGCGTGGCAACAACAGGAAAAAAGAAGCCTGATGAAGTGCTGGGCATACATACTCGTGGCCGTCATGGCACTGTCCTGCCAAAGGCCTTCCTCCACCGAAGAATTCATCCGGGGAGACGGACCGTATATTTTTGCCGTGGACATGTCCGACAGCACGGCCCGCTATGATTTTGACCTTTATACGCGCATCGATGCGCAGAAGTTTCCGGCCGATGTCCGGCTGGATATAACATGGAAATCCCCCTCCGACTCCCTTTTCCGGGAGACCGTCTATCTTCCCGTCTCGGGCAACTCAACCCGATTCTCACATGACGCTTATGCGCCTTACAGGGCCGGTGTCGTGCCTGCGCAGTGGGGAAAGTGGACGCTGGAGATCAATGTTCCCATCATGCCCGAGGGCCTCTGTGGGATGGGGCTTGTTACAAAGAAAGTATGGGACACGGAAAACTGAAGAAATTTGCAGAGAACGAGACGTTCCGCTGTCTGCTGCAGCCCGATGCATCGGCCATCCTGGATAAAGAACCCGGAAGCCGGGAACTCCGCCTCCGGGACCACGCCATCAAGGGCAACTGGGGGAAGGAAATGTTTGGCAACGACAACCCCATCGTGGTGGAACTGGGCTGCGGAAAGGGAGACTACACCATAGCCCTGGCGCTCCGCAATCCCGGCGTGAACTATATCGGGGTGGACATCAAGGGCGCCCGCCTGTGGAAAGGCGCCAAGTACGCCACCGAAAACGCGCTTCCCAATGTGGCTTTTCTCAGAACCCGCATCGAGTTCATCGATGCGTTCTTCGGCCCGGGAGAAGTGAGCGAAATCTGGCTCACGTTCAGCGACCCCCAACTTAGAGGAAGCGAAAACGCCCGCCTCTCTTCGCCCCTTTTCCTGGAGCGCTACCGGCATTTCCTGAAGCCCGGCGGCATCATCCACCTCAAGACCGACTCCCGGTACCTGTACGAATACACCAAGGCTGTGGCCGAGGTGAATAAGCTGGAGGTATATACCTGTGAGACAGATGTCTACGCCCACGCAGAGCGCGTCCCGGAGGTAGTGACGCAGGTCCAGACCTTCTATGAGAAAATGTTCCTCGATATGGGCCTTCCCATCACGTACATGGCCTTTGGCCTGGAACATGAGGGGCCGTATGCCTTCCCGGGAGAAACCTTCGACCATGAAAAGTGGCTGAAGGCGGAAGGTCCCCGGAGAAGTTTCTCCCATCAGCCTTCAAAGAGGGGATAATTTTTGCTATATTTGCACTATTATGGGCAAACTTCTTTATACCATGGGCGAAGTCGCACAGGAACTGGGGGAGAATACCTCCGCCGTGCGCTACTGGAGCAATTATTTTGAGCAGTTTGTAAAACCCCAGCGAAACGCCAAGGGCAACCGGCTGTTCCACCCCGAAGACATTGAAACCCTGAAGCAGATCCAGTATCTCCTCAAAAACCAGGGACTCACTCTGGAAGGCGCCCTCCTGCGGCTCAGGGAAGACCGCAGGACCGTGGAAACACGTGTCAAGGTGCTGGATAAGCTCCGTCAAATCCGCGAAGATCTCGTTCAGGTGAAGCAAGCACTCTAAAACCATGAAAGTAGGAGATATCACTGCGGTGCTGGAGGCCTTTGCTCCGCTCCGCATCCAGGAAAGCTGGGACAACAGCGGCCTTATCATCGGCTCGCCCGAGGACGAAGTCCATGGCGTGCTGGTGGGGTTTGACTGCACCTCGGCCCTCATTGACGAGGCTGTGGCAAAAGGCTGCGACATGGTGGTGACGCACCATCCGCTCATCTTCAAGGGCGTGAAACGCATCGACGGCAAAGATCCCGTGGGAGCCGCCATCATGCAGGCTATCCGGAAGGGTGTGGCCGTCTATGCCGCACATACTACCGCCGACAAAGTCATTACCGGTGTGAGTGGCGCCATGGCCCGCCGGCTGGAGCTCCGGAACGTGAGCATCATGGTGCCCGAAGAAGACGGCACCGTCGGCCTTGGCTGCATCGGAGATTTCCCCGTTCCCATGAACGGAGAGGAGGCACTGCGCTACGTGCAGCGGAAGTTCGGCCTTCAGGTCATCAAAAGTTCCAAGCCTCTGGAGACCCCCATCACGCGGGTGGCGCTCCTTGGCGGCAGCGGCGGCGGAGAAATTCCCCAGGCCATGTCCAAAGGTGCCCAGCTCTATATTACCGCCGACATTTCCTACCACAACTTCTTTACCCCGGAAGGCTTCATGCTCATGGATGTGGGCCATTTTGAGAGCGAAGTGGAGATTGTGGACATTTTCGTTGCGCAAATCCGGAAAAATTTCCCTACCTTTGCAAGCTACAAAAGTACCGCGCTGGACAGGAGCAATCCGGTCCACTATTTTGTGATGTAAATATAAATCGATTTATAAGATATGGCAAGTACCAAGAAAACAACCGCCGCCAAAGTGCAGGCCCCTATCGACAATCATGAAACTTTCGTCTCCCTGCAGAAGAGTTTCGCCGATTCCGATATGCCCGTGGAGGAGAAGCTCAAGACTCTCTATGAGCTTCAGGCCGCGGATTCCGAAATTGACAAGATCATCCAGCTGAGGGGTGAACTTCCCGCCGAGGTAGCCGCCCTGGAAGAGGAAATCGCAGACCTCAAGGAGCGCAGCGCGGAAATCAACGCTGTCGTAGACCAGTACAACCGCAACATTGCCGAGGCCAAACTGGCCATCGCCGAGCATGAGAGCGTGATTGAGAAGTATCAGCGCCAGCTGGAAACCATCGCCAACTCCCGTGAATACGACTCCCTGAACAAGGAAATCGAGAACCAGGAGCTCCTGCGCCAGATTGCCGAGAAGACCATCAATGACACCCGCTACGAGATTGGTGCCAAAAAGGCCAGCCTGGAAGAGATCAAGGACCTCCTGAACATCCGTCAGGAAGACCTGGCTGCCAAGAAGCACGAGCTCGAGACCATCGTGGACGAAACCGCCAAGGAAGAGGCTGTGCTCCGTGCACGCCGTGAGGAGTGCGCCGCCAAGATCGACGCCCGTACCATGAGCGCCTACGAGCGCATCCGCGCCAGCGTGCACAACCACCTGGCCGTCGTGGGCATCTACAACGGAGACTCCTGCGGAGGTTGCTTCAACACCATCACTCCTCAGCGCCGCGTTGAGGTGGCTTCCAACAAGAAGCTCATCATCTGCGAGCACTGCGGCCGTATCATCATCAACCCCGACTTCTCCGAGTAAGTATTCCCTATGGCCGCAGCCAGCAGTAAGAAGCCGCGTTCGCAGGAACCTCTGAATCTGGAGACCCTGATGGGGAACAAACCTCCTCAGGCTCTGGATGTAGAGGAGGCTGTGCTGGGTGCCATGCTGGTGGAGCCCGCCACCATCGACGAGTCCATGGAGGAGCTTTCTGCCTCCTGCTTCTACGATCCCCAGCACCGCATGATCTTCGAGGCCATGTCGGAGCTGGTGAACGAGCACGTGAGCATAGACCTCGTCACCGTGAGCGAGAAGCTTCGCCAGAAGGGCAACCTGGAGGCCATCGGCGGCCCCGTGGTGCTTGCCAACCTCTCGCAGAACATCGGCGCGGCGGCCCATATCGAGTACTACATCAAGATCCTCAAGCAGAAGACCATCCAGCGGGATCTGATTACCGCCTCCTACGACATCCTCAAGCAGGCGTTCGACGAGTCCACCAACGTGGACGACCTCATCGACACCGCGCAGACCAAAGTGTTTGCCGCCATCCAGAACAACGTGAAGCGGGATGTACAGGATATCGGCTCCATCATCAACTCCGTCCTCGACAACCTGCAGGAGCTGCAGAACATCACCGGTCCGTCCGGCGTTCCCAGCGGCTATCCGTCCATTGACCGTGTTACCCAGGGCTGGCAGAAGAGCGACCTCATCATCCTGGCCGCCCGTCCGTCCGTGGGTAAGACCGCTTTCTCCCTGAACATCGCCCGCAATGCGGCCGTGGAGGCCAACATGCCGGTAGCCGTGTTCTCCCTGGAAATGAGCGCAGACCAGCTGGGCAAGCGACTCATCACCACCGAAAGCGGCCTGTCCGGCGAAAAGATCAAGGGTGGCGTCAAACTCGAACCCTACGAGTGGGTCCAGCTGGAAGACACCCTCAAGCGCCTGGCAAAGGCCCCGCTCTACATCGATGACACCCCCGGCATTCCCATCATGGAATTCCGCACCAAGGCCAAGCGCCTTGTCAAGCAGAAGGGCGTGCGCCTTATCGTGGTGGACTACCTGCAGCTGATGCAGGGCCCGGTAGAGCTCCGCGGCCTGCGCGAGCAGGAAGTGGCGGCCATCTCCCGTACCCTCAAGGCCACGGCCAAGGAACTGAACATCCCCATCATCGCCCTGTCGCAGCTCTCCCGTAATGCCGTGCAGCGCACCGGCGGTACCGGCAAACCGCAACTGAGCGACCTCCGTGAGTCCGGCTCCATCGAGCAGGACGCCGATATGGTCATCTTTATCCACCGCCCGGACTTCGTGGGCATGTCGGACAATCCCGAGGACAAGGAAAAAGCCATCATTGTCATTGCCAAGCACCGTAACGGTGAGGTCTGTGACATTGAAATGAAGTATAAGGCCAATCAGGTCAAGTTTGTGGAACCGGACCAGAGCCTGGACGTGTATGCCAGGGAGGGGCCGGTGGCCAGTGCGGCCAACACACCTTCTGCCGGTGATACGTCGGATTATAACTTTGACAGCCAGAGCGACTTCTAGTATGCGAAGGCTCTTATTTACAGGAATCACCATGCTGGTTTCCCTGGCGCTTTCCGCCCAGGGAATTCCGCTTTGTAAGGAGGCTCCCTTCCAGGCGGGAGAGAGCGTAAGCATGGGCATTATGTATAAGTGGGGTGCCGTGAACACAGAGGTGGGGAAGGCCCGCCTTGCCATCGAGGAAGTGCCCTACGGCCCCGACTCCACGCTGGTTTTCCACTCTGCGTGCGTCGTAAAATCCACTCCCTTTTTCGATGCGTTTTACAAGATGAGGGAGCACTTCCAGTCCTGGTTCACCCTCGGTGAGATTCGCCCGCTGGAGGCCGTCCGGGACACCTATGAGAACGGATACACCGCCGCCAACCACTTTGTGTACGACTGGGAGGCCGGCATCATCCGGGCCGATGTCGCCTACAAAGGACAGGCCCCGGAGCGGAAGGAAATGCCGGTAAAGGGCCTCTCTAACGATCTCGTGAGCCTCATCTATTATCTGAGGGGGCTGGACTGGGAGAAGGCCGATGCGGGAAGCCCCGTCCTGGTTCCCTTCGCCATAGACGATAACGTGTACGAAGTGAAGGTGACCTACCTGGGACCGGAGGTATTCAAGGTCCGTAAACAGGGAAAATTCCGTGCCCTCCGCTTCTCCTGCACGGTGGTAGCCGGCGCCCTCTTCGAGGGAGACAAGGAGATTCAGGCGTGGTTCAGCGATGATGCCAACCACCTTCCGCTGGCCGTCATGGTGCCCCTCAGAATGGGAACGGTGTGGGCCTGGCTCAAGGGCTGGGAAGGGCTCAAGAATGAAATGGAAGCAAAACTGTAATGGCAAAAGAAAGCGTATCACACAGAGGTAAGGTAATCCGGATCACCCCCGAAACCACCACGGTGTCCATTCTCCAGAGCGGAGTGTGCTCCGAGTGCCATGCCGCCGGCCTGTGCGGCATGTCGGACATGGCCGAGAAAACGGTGGAGGTAGCTACCGATCCTTTCTCCGACGTCAAGGTGGGGGACGAGGTAGAGGTGCTTCTCAAGGCTTCCATGGGTATGAAAGCCGTATGGCTGGCGTACTTTATCCCGCTCATCATTCTCCTTGTCGTTATCCTGGGCCTGTCGGCCTTCGGGATGGCGGAAGTCCCTGCCGCTATGGTGGGACTCGGCTCCATCGGCCTGTACTATCTGGGCCTCTATCTTTTCCGGGACCGGCTCAAGAATGAATACAATTTTACAATAAAATCATAACTATGACGAGTACAATTATCTGGACTATTGCGGTAGTGACCGTACTTGGCCTGGTGCTTGCGCTGGTCCTGTACCTTGTGGCTCAGAAGTTCAAGGTGGAGGAGGACCCCCGCATCGACGAGGTGGAGAAGGTCATGCCCGGTGCCAACTGCGGCGGCTGCGGTTTCGCGGGCTGCCGTGCTTTCGCCGAGGCTGCCGTCAAGGCTCCCAACCTGGACAACAACTACTGTCCCGTGGGCGGTAACGACACCATGGCGAAGGTGGCGGCTATCCTGGGTTACGAGGTCAAAGCCAAGGCTCCCATGGTGGCCGTCGTCCGTTGTAACGGCACTTGCGAGGCCCGTCCCCGCGTGAACGAGTATGACGGTTACGCTTCCTGTGCGGTGAAATCCACCCTGTACAGCGGCGACACGGGCTGCGCTTTTGGCTGCCTGGGCTGCGGTGACTGTGTAAACGCCTGCCAGTTCGGCGCCCTTTCCATGGATCCCGTCACCGGTCTTCCGGTGGTGGATGAGGAAAAGTGCACCGCCTGCGGCTCCTGCGTGAAGGCCTGCCCCAAGCTGATTATCGAGCTTCGTCCGAAAGGACCGCGCGGCATGCGCGAGTTCGTTTCCTGCGTGAACAAGGACAAGGGACCTGCCGCCAAGAAGGCCTGCGCCAATGCCTGCATCGGCTGCGGCATCTGCGCCAAGACCTGCACCCACGAGGCTATCACCGTGGAAAACAACATTGCCTACATCGACCCGGCCAAGTGCAAGCTGTGCCGCGAGTGCGAGGCCATGTGTCCTACCGGTGCCATTCACGGCGTCAATTTCCCCAAGCCGCTGGACAAGGATGCCGTGAAAGCCCGCATCAAGGAACGTCAACAAAAAGCAAAGGAGGCTGCCAATGTCTAAGCATACATTCTCTATCGGCGGCGTACATCCGCACGACAGCAAGATTTCCCGGGAATGCGCCATTCAGCCGCTTCCCATCGCCCCTACCGTGTATATTTCCGTGGCCCAGCACATCGGCGCGCCCGCCGTTCCCTGCGTAGCCGTGGGAGACAAGGTGAAGGTGGGCCAGGTGATCGCGGAGCCCGGCGGCTTTGTGAGCGCCTTCATCCATTCCTCGGTTTCCGGTACCGTCAAGTCCATCGGCCCGCGCCCGGACCTTGCAGGCCGTCCCGCCACGCACATCGAGATTGCCGTGGAGGGAGATGAGTGGGCCGATGGTATCGACACCACCGACACCCTTGTGACCGAACTTCCCTCCGACAACAAGGCTACCATCGAGAAGATCCGTCTGGCCGGCGTCGTGGGCCTGGGCGGTGCAACCTTCCCCACGCACGTGAAGCTGAGCCCGCCTCCGGGCTCCAAGTGCGAGCGCGTCATCATCAACGGCTGCGAGTGCGAGCCTTACCTTACCTCCGACTTCCGCACCCTTCTGGAGAAGGGCGAGCAGGTGGTGGTGGGCGCTGCCATCCTCCGCAAGGTGATGGGAGATGTTCCCTGCACCATTGCCATCGAGGAGAACAAGCCCGAGGCCATCGCTCACATCAAGGAAGTGATTAAGAGGCTGGGCTATGAGGGTATTGAGGTCATGTCCATGAAGATGATGTATCCGCAGGGCGGTGAAAAGCAGCTCATCGACGCTGTGATGCACCGTCAGGTGGGCTCCGGAGCCCTTCCCATCAGCGTGGGCGCCGTGGTGCAGAACGTCGCTACGGCCCTCGCCGTGTACGACGCGGTCCAGAAGAACAAGCCCATCGTGGACAATTCCGTTACCGTAACGGGCGAGTGCTTCCCGCGTCAGGCCAACCTGCTGGTCCGCGTAGGTACTCCGCTGCGTTATATCCTCGACTATCTGGGCGGTATTCCCGAGTCGGCCGCCAAAGTCATCAGCGGCGGTCCCATGATGGGCCGTGCCGTGGCCAACCTGGATGCCGCTACCGTGAAGGGAACCGGCGCCCTGCTGCTTCTGACCGAGGCCCAGACAAAACGTGCTCCCGAGACCAGCTGCATCCGCTGCGGCAAGTGCGCCGACGCCTGCCCCATGGGTCTGGAGCCGTTCCTTCTTGTAAAGCTTTCCCGCAACAAGGATGTAGAGGCCCTGGAGGCCAATGCCGCCCAGGACTGCATCGAGTGCGGCTGCTGCCTGTATTCCTGCCCTGCCCACATTCCGCTGCTGGACAGCATCCGTATTGGAAAGGGTTCTGTTATGGCTGCCATTCGTGCACGTGCTAAGAAATAGTTCATCATGAGTAAATTAATCGTATCACCTTCTCCTCATATCCACTCCAAGGACTCTACCAGGTCCCTGATGCTGGATGTGGTGATTGCGCTCATTCCCGCCGTCATCTGCTCCGTGGTTTTCTACGGCTGGCAGGAACTGCTGGTGCTGGGCGTGAGCGTGGCCTCCTGCGTGCTGCTGGAATGGGCCATCACCAAATACATGCTTAAGAAGCCCTCTACCGTGGGCGATTTCTCGGCCGTCATCACCGGTATCCTGCTGGCCCTGAATGTGCCGTATACCACTCCCTGGTGGGTGATGGTCATCGGCTCCATCGTTGCCGTGGGCGTTGCCAAGATGACCTTCGGCGGCATCGGCCAGAATATCTGGAACCCCGCCCTCGTCGGCCGTGTTTTCCTCCTGGTTTCCTTCCCTACCTACATGACCACCTGGAGCCAGCCGCAGGGTCTCTTCGGTGTGGATGCCGTGTCCGGTCCCACCCCCCTCGGTGCCATCCAGGAGGGGCTCATGCAGGGGTCTTCGGTTCAGGAACTGACATCGGCCTACAACTACTCCGACCTCCTGTTCGCCAACATCGGCGGCAGTGCCGGTGAAGTGTGCGCCCTGGCTCTTCTGGCCGGTTTCGTGTACCTTTGCTGCCGTCGCGTGATCAAACCCTGGATCACCCTCAGCATCTTTGCTACCGTGGCGCTTACGTCGCTCATCTTCTGGAGCATCGATCCTTCCCGCTTCACCGACCCTCTGTTCAACCTCCTCACCGGCGGTCTCATCCTGGGCGCCTGCTTCATGGCTACCGACTATGTGACTTCTCCCATGTCCCTGTGGGGCGGCGTGGTCTTCGGCGTGGGCATCGGCTTCCTTACCATGATGATCCGTTACTTCGGGTCCTATCCGGAAGGCGTTTCCTTCGCCATCCTTATCATGAACTCCGTGGTTCCGCTTCTCAACATGTGGTTCCACCAGAAAAAATTCGGGAGGAAATAAGTCATGGCTGTAAAATCCAATCTTACCAATATGGTACTGGTGCTGGGCCTTACCTGCCTTCTGTGCTCGGGTATTCTGGGCGGCGCTTATGTGCTCACCAAGGAGCCCATCGACAAGGCGGCGGCAGAGAAAACCAACAAGGCCATTGCCCAGGTTCTGCCTCATTTTACGGAGGTTACTTATAACGAAGAGGGCAAGTATTATACGGCCACCGACGGCGAGACCCTTGTGGGTTATGCCATCGAGACCACCACAGTCGGCTTTGGCGGCCCCCTGTCCCTCATTGTGGGCATCACTCCCGACGGTGTCGTCTACAATACGTCTGTCCTTTCGCATGCCGAGACGCCCGGCCTGGGCGCCAAGTGCACCACCGACGAGAAGTTCATGAACCAGTGGAAGGGCTTCGATCCTTCCATCAAGAAGCTGTCCGTGAAAAAGGACGGCGGTGACGTAGATGCCATCACGGCTTCCACCATCACTTCCCGCGCCTACACCCTGGCCGTGGAGAATGCGCTTAACACCTTTAAAGCACTGAGCCATGAGTAAACTTAAGATGATTACCGACGGGCTTGTCAAGAACAACCCCACTTTCGTGCTCCTCCTGGGCATGTGCCCTACGCTGGCTACCACGACATCGGCCATCAACGGTCTGTCCATGGGTCTGGCTACGCTTTTTGTGCTGGTCCTGAGCAACATGGCCATATCGGCCATCGCCCCTGTGGTGCCCGACAAGGTGCACATTCCCGTGTATATTGTGGTCATCGCTACCTTCGTTACGCTGCTGCAGTTCCTCATGCAGGCCTTTACGCCGGCCATGTATGAGACGCTGGGCCTGTTTATCCCGCTCATCGTGGTGAACTGCATCGTGCTGGGCCGTGCCGAGGCTTTTGCCAACAAGCATGGCGTGGTGGAGAGCGCTTGTGATGGTCTGGGCGTAGGCCTGGGCTTCACCTGCTCGCTCACCGTGCTGGGTCTCGTGCGTGAGATCCTGGGCTCCGGCAGCGTGTTCGGCTATAACTTCATCGGCGGCAACGACGGTATGCTGGCCTTCGTGATGGCTCCCGGCGCATTCCTGTGCCTGGGCTACCTGATGGTCCTGTTCAACAAATTCGTTAAAAAGAACTAGGCTATGGAATATTTTCTGATTATCATTTCGGCGATTTTCGTCAATAATATCGTTCTGGCGCAGTTCCTGGGTATCTGCCCTTTCCTTGGTGTATCCAACAAACTGTCCACCGCCACCGGTATGTCCATGGCCGTGTGCTTTGTGATTACGCTGGCCACTCTGGTTACTTACCTCATTAACCAGTACCTGCTGGTGCCCTTCGGCCTTACGTTCCTGCAGACCATCGCCTTTATCCTGGTGATCGCCGCCCTGGTGCAGATGGTAGAGATTGTGCTCAAGAAGGTTTCCCCGTCCCTGTATCAGGCTCTGGGTATCTTCCTGCCCCTTATCACCACCAACTGCGCTGTGCTGGGTGTTGCCATCAACGTGGTTACCAAGGAGTTCGCCTTCGTTCCCGGCGGCATGCTTAACCTGGGCCAGGCCCTGGTTTACGCCTTTGCCACCTCGCTGGGCTACGGCCTTGCCATGGTCATCTTCGCCGGCATCCGCGAGCACCTTGCCCTGAACAACATCCCCAAAGCCTTCAAAGGTGTCCCCATCGCCGTCATCAGCGTGGGTATCCTGGCCCTGGCCTTCATGGGCTTCAGCGGTATGGTGAAGTAGTTCTTAGCTTGTAATAGTTTTAAGAGGGCAACCCCTATAGAGGCTATGACTTTCGCTCTTTCATAAGGGCTTGATTATCAATATGTATGTTAAATCTCTTTAGGCTGATCTACCTAAAGAGATTTTTCATTAGCATTGCTAATCAGCTACTTAGAGGGGGTTCGCCGGACGACCTTCCAGCCAATCCAGCCCACCAGGAAGGACATGAGGGGGGAGAGGATGTTGAAGAGGCAGAAGGGAGCGTACACCAGCGTGGGGACGCTGAGGATGGTGGCCTGCGTCATGCCGCAGCTGGACCAGGGATAGAGCGGGGATGTGACGGTGGCCGAGTCTTCCACGGCGCGGGAGAGCAGCCTGTTCTCATAGCCTTCCTTCTCGAAGGTGCTCCGGTAGATATTGGAGGTAAGGATGATGGACAGGTACTGGTCCGACACGATGCCGTTCATCATGGAGCCGGTAATGACCGTGGAGCCCACCAGGCCGGTACGGGTGCGGGTGAGCGGCGCCAGGATGCGGGAAAGGTCGGCAATCATGCCGCTGGCATACATGGATGCGCCGAAGCACATGGCCACGATGATGAGGAAAATGGTGTCCAGCATGCCACGCATGCCGCGCGAAGCCACCAGTTTGTCCACCTCAGGGACACCCGTATCCAGCGAAACAGAATTGTAGATGGTCTCCACAATGCCGGCAAAGGAGACGCGCGCTGCGCTTCCTTCGGTAATTCCCTGGCCGATGGTGCGGATTACCTCCGGCTGGAACACGAGGGCAGCCACGGCGGCGGCAAGGGCCGATAGGGCCAGCACCACGATGGCCGGCAGTTTCTTCCAGATGAGGATCACTGTGAAGATGGGGACCAGCATGAGCCAGGGCGTAATGTGGAAAGTGGATGCCAGCGTGTTGGAATACACTTCCATGGATGCGTCCGGAGCGCCGCCATGGGTGAAGCCCAGGACCGCGAACACCACCAGCGTAATGAGGATGGAAGGCACCGTGGTATAATACATATACTGGATATGGTCGAACAGGTCTACCTTGTTGATGGATGAGGCCAGTACGGTGGTGTCGGAAAGGGGCGAAATCTTGTCGCCAAAGTACGCGCCGGAGATGATGGCGCCGGCGGTCATGGCGTCGGAGAAACCCTCGGCCCGTCCTATTCCGAGAAGCGCGACACCCACGGTGGCGATGGTGGTCCAGGAAGAACCGGTCATCACCGAAACCAGCGCACACAGAGCGCAGGCGGTAACCAGGAATACCTTGGGGCTGATGATCTTGAGGCCATAGTAGATAATGGCCGGAACCACGCCGCTCATGGTCCAGGTGCCGGAGATGGCACCGATGAACAGCAGAATGATGATGGCCGTGGCCACACTGCGGATATTCCCTTCCATTTCCTGTTCGAATGTGCTCCAGGGAATCTTGTAAAGCCACATGCCCAGCGCAATGCACAGGCCGGATGCAACCAGAAGGGCTACCTGGGACGCACCCAGGATGGAGTCTCCCCCGAAGATGGAGATGTTCAGCGCCAGCATAATCACAAGGACGCTGATGGGGATGAGGGAGATAAGCGTTCTTTTTGTGTTCGTTTTCATTGGGCGCAAAGTTACAAAAATTTTCGCTTCTCTGTAACTTGTTGTGCCACAATGCCAATGAAAAATCTCTTTAGGCCGATCAGCCTAAAGAGAAAAACTTAGTGCGTTAATAACCAACCATTTAAGTGGATAGCGAGATTTACTTTCTTTGGTAGATCAAAAATAAATTTTTGTGATTCCGTTGGGATTCGAACCCAAGACCCACAGCTTAGAAGGCTGTTGCTCTATCCAGCTGAGCTACGGAACCATCCTTAATGGGAGTGCAAAGTTAGTGATTTTTTGACAAATGACAAGTCTTTATCGGGGGCTTAGCGTAAGGAGAAGCTGCAACTGCTGGTTGACGGCTTCCGAGAAGGTAAATGAGCCGTCCTCGCGGGGCGGGAACGTGTCGGTAAGAATGCCGCCCTCATAGTCTACAGACAAGGTTTTGATGCCAATGGTCACGATGCGGGTGAGGTCTTCCAGCGTGGGATACACGTAAACAAAGTTGACGTCGTCGCGGGTTTGCAGCAGGCCGATGACGCTGCCGTCATTGAGCATCAGGCGCACGGCGGCGTCGTAGGGAATGTGGTACTGCTCCTTGGTGCCGATGACGAACGCCAGGTCCAGGTCTTCCTCGTTGTTGTTTTTGTAGTAGAGGTGGGAAAGGAGGATATTGTAGTCAAAGTTCTCTCCCCGTCCCACGACAGGCTCGGTGGCAGACATGATGCTGCCCTGGTTCTCCGTGTAGCTGGCCAGTTTGGCCGATGTGAGCTCGGCGGTGTGGTCTGCGGCGGAGCGGATGGCCTCGCAGTGGCGCTTCAGGAGGTCCCCCAGCTCGTTGGCACCGAAGTTGGCCTGGATATAGTCGTCCGGGTTCCAGCCCGTGATGATGTCTACGCTCTTGATGCCTTTCACCAGTTTCTCCATATCCTGCGGCTCTACGGCATATTTGAGGCGGTTGAGGAACATGCCGTTGTCCTGCCTCTTCTTGGTGGCCGAATCCTCTCCGATCTGATCCATGCGGACCAGTTTGCCGTTCGTAAGGGTAGCCGCCATCTTGACGCCCTTGGGAACCAGCGTGGAGTTGCTCTGCACCAGGTTGATATAGATAAGGTACAGAATGGAACCGTCCGGGAACCCGGCCAGTTCTACGCGAACTTCTGCGGGAATGCCGCCCATGGAGAGTGTCTCGTACTCGGTGGAGATATGGGTTTTCCCCTCATCGCGGTAGTTGGTGCGGATGGTCTGGGCACCGGCCGATGCGGCGAAGACCAACGTGAGGGCCAGGAGAATTGCTTTCTTCATCATTTTGGTATTAGTGCGGCAAAATTACGAAAAAAATTGTGTACTTTTGTCTTTTAGAAATAATTCCTGCGCGCATGAGAAGCATTTTTCGTACCATAGCCTTCGCTCTGACGCTACTGGCCACCGTTTCTTGCAACATAGACTTCATTTACCTCCAGGTCCCCGGAACCAGCTGGTCCCTGGAACAGGGAGAAACGCGCGCGTTCGTCCATTTTGACAGCGAGAGAGTTACTATCGTGCAGCGCAGTAACGCTACCGGTGGCGTGCAGTTCACCAACGGAACATACCTCACCGACGGCCACCGCGTGAAAGTTACCTCGGACGAAGGAACCAGCCACCAGCTTGTGCGTACCTTCACGCACCTGAAGAGTAGTACCTCCAACAAGAATTTTTCCTCCCTGCGCCCCCAAAGCTACGAAACCCTGGACGGAACGGTCTGGACAACCCTCAGGCAGGACGACCTGACGCTCTATTACTTCGAACCCGGTGGAAAATCCCGCCACTGGACGTTCAAGAACGTCCGTCATGAGGAAGGCGTTCCGTACGGCTGGGAAGTGGGGGAAGAAACCTATTCCGTCACCGGCAGCCACGTTGCCCTGGAAAGTGGCGGCGCCACCCTGTTTCCGGAAGTGATGCTCATGGACGATGTCTGGTACATGCATTATCCCGCCCAGGAAGACAACGGAACATCGGCCCTCAGGGGAACGGCCTGGAAGTACGTGACAAACAGCTACCCCGGTATCCTCATCTTCAATACCAACAGCTCCTTCACCCGCGTGCTCGTGAGCAGCCGCGTTCTCTATCAGGTTACCCAGGGCACATACACCGTGAACGGAGATTCCGTCACCCTGAACTTCTCCGATAAATCCGAGACCTGCACCATTAGCGGCAACCGGTTCACCTTCATGGAAAAAACCTACGAATTATTCCAATAAAGATATGTATCAGTTTATTCAAGAGGCAGACCACTATGTCCTGAGTGTGGACAATCACGTGAGTCTGATGGCGGCGCTTGCCCGTTTCTGCGAAGAGGAGCACGTCCTCTCCGGCGTCATCGGCGGCCTGGGCGCCATCAACGAAGCTACCTTCCGTTTCCTGGACCCTGCTACCAAGCAGTATGTAGACAAGACCTTCTCCGAGCAGATGGAGATCACCAACCTCACCGGCAACATCTCCGAAAAAGACGGCAAGCCCTACCTGCATGTCCATATAACGGCATCCAGGAGAGACTACACTTGCGTGGGCGGTCATCTCCTGGATGCGAAAATCAGTGGTGCCTGCGAACTTACGGTAGACTCATATCCGTCTTTAAAACCGGGTCGCCGGGCCGACGAAGAAACAGGTCTTAATCTGTATCGGTTTTAGCGAACATCTCTTTCACTTTGGGAAGATAGCTCTTCCCGAAGACAATGCCGCAGCCCAGTACAAAGCCCAGGAACGTCCAGACAACAAGCGTCTTGGCCCGGCTGTTGGAAGGCTGGCGGGGAACGGTGACAGGCTGGATGATGGTGAGCACGGGGGTGTCCCGTTTCACCTGCATCTTGGCCTGTTCCAGTTGTTTGGCCATTTCTGAGTAGATGGAACTGGTCACGGCGTATTTGCTCTGGAGACGTTCGCGTTCAATGCGGGCGCGGGAAGTGGTCATGTTCTGGGAACGGTCGGTCACGGTGGCCAGGGCGCTCTGATAGCTTTCGGCCTCGGCCTTGATCTCGTTGTAACGGGCCTGTACGTAGTCCAGCTGTTTCTGGGCTTTCTCCGTGCGGAAGCGCGTAATCTCCGTCTGCAGCAGCTGCTGGGCCTTGAGGGCGAGTTCCGCCGTCTGGATGGGCTCCGAGCCGTTTACCATGAGGGTGAGGTATCCTTCCTTCTTATCTACATTGAGGGTGACGCTCTGGGCGATGACCTTGATGATTTTCTCCTCGTCCTTGGTGAGGAGGATGGGCTTGGGTGCACTGTTCCCGTCCCCTTCAGATACGGGCATGGTCATCTCCGGCTTTTCCTTCCGGAGGGCGCCCATGATGACGCCGGGCAGGCCGATGGTGTATTTGAGCACCGTTCCCATGACCGTGGGCTTGACATACTCCTTGGCGTAGGTGTACATGCTTACGGCGGTGTCGGCCTTTTCATAGTGCAGCGGCGCGTACATGAGTTCCTTGCGGAAGGGAACGCTGCTGACAATCTGGGGATATACCAGCGGGGACAGGTCGGAGGCCGTCATGTTGCTGGTTCCCAGGTCGAAGCCGGCCAGGGAAGCCAGGCTGCTGAGGGAGGAATTGCGGGAAGAGCCCACCTGCGGCACCATCACGGTGCTTACGGTGTAGGTGCGCTTCATGGTAAGGGCGGCCACCAGTCCCAGCGCCATGAAAATGGCTGTTGAGATGATGATGGTCTTCCGGCCCTCCCACATGCTTTTCACGAGGGCGATGATGTCGATGCCCTCTTCCTCCTCCTCGTACGGGGGACGCGTATAGTTGTTGTTCTCTACCATAACTAGTTGAGTCTTTCGATGAGCAGGATCATGGAAACGATGGACGTGAGGGCGCTCAGGGAACTGGCGGCCAGCTGGTCCCACTTGATCTTCTCCTTGGGTTCCTCTGCTTTCTCCTGTCGCTTGGTATCCATGCTCAGGGTGATCACCGAGCCGGGCTCCACCTTGGGATAGGTGCGGAAGAACAGGAACTTCTTGGTGCTCTCGCTCTGGTTGTTGGGCAGGGTGACGGTAACGCTGTTGCGGTCTGCAAACTTCTGGAAACCGCCGGCGTAGTTCTTGATGTACCAGGCTGCATTGTGGCCGCCCTGATAGGTGACCGTCTTCTGGGTGGAAGCATATTCCTCGGGAACATACTGGGCCATGCGGGTGCCGATCTCACGGATGGTGACCGTGTTCTCCAGGCGCATGACGTTGATGACATCCCCTTCCATGAGGATGGGATCCTCCTTGTCCCGGCGGCTGTGCCGGATGGCGCCCTTGAGGTCTACGCCAATGGGGCCGCGATTGTTGTAGGTTCGGAACAGCGTGGTGTAGGGGGAGGCATCCTCCATGAGGCCGCCGGCCATCTTGATGACCTCCGACAACTGGGTGCGGCTGTCTTCCAGCACATACACGCCCGGGTAGCGCACGCGGCCGTTGATCTCCACGGTGCGTCCCGTGGCGAAGTTGGGCATCTGGCGAATCACGACGTGGTCGTAGGGCATGAGGTCGAAGGGCTGCAGCGGGTTGTAGTTTTCGTCTACCTCCAGGGTGATGAGGTTGTACTTGACGTCCTTGGTATCGCTTAAATCCAGACGGAACACTTCCACGCGGTTGAGGGCGGCGCCTACCTCGAAGCCGCCGGCCATGGTGATGAGGTCCTGTACGGAGAGGGAAGCGTCATAGGTGGTCCCCAGCGGGTTTTTGACGGCACCGCTGATACGGACCTCTCCCACATTGGTATAGGTTGTGTTGTCGTAGATGCGGAGCTCGTCTCCGGGCTGGAGAAGCTGGTCTTTGTCTTTCTCCAGGTTAATCTGGATGTATTCCTTCTTGTCGGGGTTGGTGATGTCCGTGCGGGTGATGTAGGCCACGGGATAGACGCTGGGCTTGAGGCCGTCGGCCAGTTCAATGGCCTGGCCGATGGTCATGCGGTCGTTGAGGCCGAAGTTGCGGCTAAAGGGAGTGCGGACCTGGCCTACCACGCTGATGGTAGCCTCGTCGCGGAAGTCGGAGAGGGCAAGCACCTTGACGGCATCACGGGCCTGGAGGCTGAAGTCCGGGTTGCCGTTTACGCCCGGGAAGGGAACGGTGAGCACCTCCACGGTTTCGTCGGGACGGGTGCGCTCGATGAGCACGTATTCGGTACGGGCGGTGTAGCGCGGTTTGGCGTTGTCGATGAGGGCCTGGAGGCTGCGGTTCTTGCTATAGTCGAAGTTGCCGCCGTAGTAAACGTCTCCGCTGATGGAAACGTAGTTCTCCATGGGTTTGTTGGCACTCTTGATGCGCACGATGTCTCCACCCTGGAGGTCTACCCTCTGGGCGCCGGACATGACGTTGTTCAGGTCAAATTCCTTGTAAACCTTCTCGCCGTTTTCAAAGCGCTCCACCTGCACGAAGTCCGGATAGACGGAGTAGGTGAGCCCGCCGGCATAGGTGATGAGGTCCAGGAGGGACTCATCGTCTACCATCTCATAGCGCATGGGACGGTTCACGGCACCTTCGATGGTGACTACCTTGTTTGCTATGGGGACAAACAGGACATCGTTGTTCTGGAGGTCGTACTGGGCGGCCTGGGTTTCTCCGGTCATGAACTTGTACAGGTCCAGGCGGGAAGTCTTTCCTCCGCGGGAGCGCTGGATGTTACGCAGCGAACCCAGCTCGGTGGGGCCGCCGGCGGCAGCCAGAGCGTTGAAGGCGGTGTTGAGGGCGCTCACGGTGAAGCCGCCCTGCACGCCTACCTCACCATAGATGTTTACGGTGATGGTACGGGCCGTGGTGATGGTGACGGCAATCTGGTCCTGGCGGAAGGAGTAGTGCTGGGCCAGCTTGGTCTTGATGGCGCTGCGGGCCTGGGCCAGGGTGAGGCCTTTGAGGAAAATCTTGGTGGCACCGGCGGGCTGGATGGAACCATCGGCCTCGATGCGCTGGTGAATCTCTGTCTGGGAAGAGCCGAAGATGGAGATATGGACCTCATCGCCTTCTCCGAGGATGTAGGTCTCGGGGGCCATGGCGCCGTCGGTGGTGCGGAAGACTTCCAGCGACTTGCCGGTGAACAGGGAGTGGCCGTAGATGTTGTTGCCCTCGGTGGGGGAGACGTTGTTCTTGGCGAGCGTTTCTTCCAGGGCCTTCTCTGCGGCTTCTTCTCCCAGGGTGGTCTGGGGGATCTCGTTGGCGGTCACTGTCTCCACGCCGATGGCAACACCGGCGTCAGAAACGCTTGCAGGAGCCGCGGGAGCTACTTTGGAGGCCGATTTTTCTTTCTGCATCTGGTCCAGGATGGAGATGACACGGCTTTGGTAGGAGGGGTACTCCGAGGGAGAAATGGCATCTACGTCTATGCCGTTTTCCAGGAGACGGGCGCGGACTTCGGTCTCTGTAAGGCCTCGTTTTTCAAGTTCTCCGCGTGCCATGGAAAGCATGGCGGCAGACTGTGCAAACGCGGCCGTTGCCAGCAGAGTGCACAGAAGTGTCATGAGGATTTTCTTCATATGAATGAACATTTTTTATCTTTTTGCATAAAATCCAGTTTACAAAGGTACTAATTATTTTCATAATTGTCCAGTACTGCCGCCATGAGCTCCCGGCCCTTCTCCACAATCTCCTCCGCGAGTGCACGGCCGTTATATATGAAGAATTATTGTATCTTTGTATAGATTTTGCCCATGACAATGCGTAAGAGTATCAAGACCACTTTCTTTTTTCTTTTTCTGAGCCTGAGCGTCAACGCTCAAAACGAGTGGGTTAACCCCTTTATCGGCACGTCCAATTTCGGCGCCTGCAATCCCGGCGCCGTTACGCCCAACGGCATGATGAGCGTGAGTCCCTTCAACGTGATGGGATCTTCCATGAATGCCTGGGACAAGGACAGCCGATGGTGGAGTACGCCCTATGTGGAGGAAAACAGCTATTTCACCGGGTTTTCGCATGTGAATCTTTCCGGTGTGGGCTGTCCGGAGCTGGGGTCCCTTCTCACCATGCCCACCACGGGCCCTCTCCAGGTAGACTATCACATGTACGGAACTGAATACAAGGATGAAGTGGCGCATCCCGGCTACTACTCGCTGGAACTTTTCAGCGGCATCAGGGCCGAGGTAAGCGCTACCACCCGCACCGCCATCGAGCGCTACACGTTCCCCGGCGGGGAGGGTAACATCCTCCTCAATCTGGGGGAGGGCCTCACCAACGAGAGCGGGGCCACGGTGCGGCGGGTATCGGCCACCGAAGTGGAAGGCTCCAAGCTCATGGGAACCTTCTGCTACAACCGCGACGCCGTTTTCCCTATCTATTTTGTGCTACGGGTGAGCAAGGTTCCGTCGGCCTCCGGCTACTGGAAAAAGCAGCGGCCCATGACGGCCGAGGCTGCCTGGGACGCCGATGCCGGGAAGTACAAGATTTATGAAAACTATGCGCGGGAGCTCAGCGGAGACGACATCGGCTGCTGGTTCCACTACGATTCCCTGGCAGAGGGAGAGGAGATTCTCCTCAAGCTGGGCGTTTCCTTCGTGAGCATCGAAAACGCACGCGAGAACCTGGATGCCGAGCAGCCCTCGGGCTTCTGCTTCGACGAGGTTCGTTCCCGGGCCGACGCACTTTGGGCGCAGCATCTGGGCCGTATCCGGGTAGAAGGCGGCTCGGATGACGAAAAGACCATCTTCTATACGGCGCTTTACCATACGCTCCTGCATCCCAACGTGCTCAGCGACGTAAACGGCGAGTATCCGCTCATGGAGTACCGTTCACCCCTTGCGGGCGGCGGTGTGGGCTGCGTGGAGCCCGGCCATGCGCGCTATACCGTGTTCTCGCTTTGGGACACCTACCGCAACGTGCATCAGCTCATGACGCTGCTCTGGCCCGAGAAACAGACCGACATGGTTCGCTCCATGATAGACCAGTACCGCGAGTGGGGCTGGATGCCCAAGTGGGAGCTCTACGGCCGCGAGACCTGGACCATGGAGGGAGACCCCGCCATCTGCATCATCGCCGATACCTGGCTCCGCGGGCTCCGTGACTTTGACATAGAGACGGCTTACGAGGCATTTTTGAAATCGGCCGATACGCCCGGCGCGCAGAACCTCATGCGCCCCGACAACGATCCTTACGTTTCGCTGGGCTACGTGCCCCTCGGCTACTTTGCCGCCGACTTCTCCGGAGACAACTCCGTCTCCCATGCGCTGGAGTACTACGTGGCCGATTATGCGCTTTCGCGTCTGGCCGCTTCGCTGGGCCGTGAGGCCGATGCCGCCCGTTTCTACCAGCGCTCGCTGGGGTACAGGCACTACTACTCCCCGGAATTCAAGTGCCTGCGTCCCATTAACATGGACGGCACGTTCCTCACTCCCTTCAATCCGGAGGACGGGGCCGATTTTTCCAATGCGCCCGGCTTCCACGAGGGCAGCGCCTGGAACTACAGCTTTGCCGTGCCACATGACGTAACCGGTTACGCCAGGCTGCAGGGGGGTACCAAGGCCTTCGTGAAGAATCTCCGGCACGTTTTTGACGAGGGCCTCTACGACCCTGCCAATGAGCCCGACATTGTGTATCCCTACCTTTTCTCCCGTTTCAAGGGCTATGAAAAGTATACCTGGGAGCAGGTAGAACGCATCCTTTCAGAACATTACCGCAATGCCCCCGACGGCATCCCCGGCAATGACGACACCGGCACCATGAGCGCCTGGGCCGTGTTCTCCATGCTGGGCTTCTACCCCGACTGCCCTGCCGAGCCGTACTTCACCCTTACTCGGCCCACATTCTCATCGGCCGTGATTACCTTGCCTGGCGGACATCGGCTCACGGTCTCCCGGGCATCGGCCTCTGCTTCCCGCGCGCTGGTGGACGGTCGTTCGCGCGGCTACCGCATCCCGCACGCTACTCTTGCCTCCACTTCTGCCGTGATGTGGAAGTGATTGATTAATTGGTATTTATAAAAATTCTCCCCGACAAATTTGCCGGGGAGAATTTTTATAATGTGCTGATGGATTGCTAGTTATACATCACGCTATAGGATGCTATTTTTCTTGGTCCACTCCACGATTTCGGGGATGTAGCCGAATGCCAGGCCCGTGACGGTGTCGGCGCAGCCGTAGTAGACGGCGACGCGGCCGGTGGCAGGGTCGTGCAGGGCGGCGCAGGGGAAGCATACGTTGGGCACGTCTCCCATGCACTCGTAGGGCTTCTGGGGGCTCAGGAGGTAGGGGCCGCTGCGGGCCAGCACCTTCCAGGGCTCATTGAGATCCAGAAGGGCGCTGCCGAAGCTGTACACGTAGCCGTTGCAGGAGCGCAGCACGCCGTGATAAAACAGGAGCCATCCTTCGCTGGTCTCGATGGGAACGGGGCCGGCACCGATTTTCATGCACTGCCAGGCGCTTACCTCGAACGGAGCCGGAGCCATGACGTGCCGATGGTGTCCCCAGAATTCCATGTCGGGGGTCTCGCTGTAGAAAATGTCACCGAAGGCGGTGTGGCCGGTGTCGGACGGGCGGGAGAGCATGGCAAATTTGCCGCCAATCTTGCGCGGGAACAGTACGCCGTTGCGGTTGTAGGGCAGGAAGGCGTTCTCCACCTGGTGGAAAGTCTCGAAGTCCTGGGTCCAGGCTGCGCCGATGGTAGGGCCGTGGTAGCCGTTGCACCAGGTAACCCAGTAGCGGTCCTCGATGAAGGCCACGCGGGGGTCGTAACCGTAGTCTCCGTCAAATACAAGTTTATCGGGGCGGATATCCCAGTTGATGCCGTCCTTGGAGAAACCGGCATGGAGGGTCATGCGGCGGTTGGTGTCATCGCAGCGGAAAACGCCGGCAAAACCGTCCTTGAAAGGAACTACGGCGCTGTTGAAGATGCTGTTGGAGTCCGGAAGCAGGTCCCGGGGAATGACAGGGTTGTTGCTGTAACGCCAGAGGACGGCGTTGGAGCCGGCGGGGCGCTCCTCCCAGGGCATGTTCGGGAGAGGCTGGCCGACGATGGTCAGATTTTTCATATAAGAGTTGCGTTCAAAATGATCTTTTCTTTCTCCAGGGAGAAGTCTTCTCCCGAATCCTTTTTCTCGATGAGACGGAAGAGAATCTGGGTGCTTTCCTGCGCAATGCGGGGAAGCGGCTGCAGCATGTGGGAGATGCGCGGAGTAAAGATGTCGTAAACGTTGGAGTAGTCGAATCCCACGATACGGATGTCTTTCTGGATTTCGATGCCTCTTTTGTGGAGGGCCTTGATCAGGCACACGGACGCTTCGTTGGAAGCGCAGACCATGCCGTCGATTCCTGCTGCAAGCAGTTTGTCCACGGCGTGATCGGTGTCTTCCTGCATGGAGTGGAATCCCATGCGGTAGATGGGGGCCTCGGCTCCGACTGCTTCCTGGAAGCCCTGTTCGCGCTCAATCATGGTGGAGATGCGCATGGCATAGGACAGCATGCCCATTTGGGTGGCGCCTTGCTTGCGCAGGGCATCTACAGCAGTCTTTGCGGCGCCAACATTGTCAATGAGTACGGCGGGAACGTCGTAGAGGGGATTGCGGCGGTCAATGGTGACAAAGGGGCGGCCGGCGGCCTGGATTCTCTCCAGGGAGGGACCGCACTCCAGGCAGGGTACTACGATGAATCCTTCTACGTCTTTTTCCAGGAAGGAGCGTACCAGACGGTCAAAGCGCTCGGGGTCTTCGTCGGAACTGCCGAAGAGCACCGTATAGCCGTTGCGGGTGATGATTTTCTCAATCTCCTTGGCAATAATTCCGTAGAAGATGTTGCCAAGGTCCGACAGGATGACGCCGATGACACGGGTCCTTCCCTGGCGCAGCATGCGGGCGGCCGAACTGGGCTGGTAGTGCATGCGTTCGGCGATTTCCAGAATCTTGTCCTTCGTGGCTTCACTCACGCGGTATTTCTGCTTTCCGTCGGCTCCTACGCGGTTATTCATCACAAAGGAAACCAGTGCGATAGAGACGCCCGCCTCACGGGCAATATCTTTTATAGTGACGTTTTTTGCCATACGTTGCGCAAAGATACAAAAAAAATATGTATCTTTATCCGTTCTACGCATTTTATATCGTTTTAGCTATGAAGAAACCCCTTCTATTACTTTTGGCTCTGGCTTCGTGCAGCATATTTCCCGGACAGGAAGACTACAGCCAGTACGTAAACCCCAAGATCGGAACCGGCGGCCATGGTCACGTGTTCGTGGGAGCCAACGTTCCCTTCGGCCTGGTACAGGTGGGCCCTACCAGCATCCCCGAGGAGTGGGACTGGTGCTCCGGTTATCACGACAGTGATTCTACGGTTATCGGCTTCAGCCACATGCATCTTTCCGGAACCGGTATCGGAGACCTGTTCGACGTGACCGTCATGCCCGTAACGGGTGCGGTAGAGACGGGCCGCGAAGGCGCCTGCAGCTATGCGCTTCGTTCCGAGGAAGTGGCAGAGCCCGGTTACTACAGCGTTCCGCTGGAGCGTTACCAGATTGTGGCCGAGATGACCGCCACCGCCCGCGTGGGCCTGCACCGCTATACGTTCCCCGCCTCCGAGGACGCCACCGTGGTCTTTGACCTCGAGAACGGCGGCTGCTGGGACAAGGCCACCGATGCCGGCTTCGAACTCATCAGAAACGAAGAAGGACAGGTGACAGCCCTCAGCGGTTACCGCTATTCCACCGGTTGGGCCCGGAACCAGAAGGTTTTCTTCTGGGCCGAGCTGTCCCGCCCGGCACAGGCCTTCGACGTGGAGGGTGACGGAAAATACGGCTACTATCGTCTGGGCCACACCGACGCCGCAGAGAAAGTGCTCGTGAAGGTGGCTCTCTCGCCCGTCTCGATGGAGGGCGCGCGCGCCAACATGCAGGCCGAGCTCCCCGGCTGGGACTTCGAAGCAACGCGCAAAGAGGCTCGCAAGGCCTGGAACCAGGAACTGGGCAAGGTGAAAGTGACATCGGCCGATGCCGACAGAAAGACCATCTTCTACACGGCCTTCTATCATACCATGATCGCCCCCTCCGTGTTTAACGACGTGAATGGAGACTACCGTGGCTCCGACGACACCGTGCGTCACGGAGACTTCCAGAACTACACCACCTGGAGCCTCTGGGATACCTACCGCGCCGCCATGCCGCTCGCCACCATCGTGCATCCGGAGAAGATTGACGACTTTGTCAAGACATTCTACCACATTTACAAGGAACAGGGAGACCTTCCTGTATGGCACCTCATGGGGAACGAAACCGACTGCATGGTGGGTAATCCCGGCACCATCGCCTTTGCCGATTTCATCGTGAAGGGCTTCAATGCCGGCATTCCGGCCGATGACCTCATCAAGGCCATGGTAGACACCGACGAGCGCGACGACCGCGGCCTGGATCTCCTGCACCAGTACGGCTATATTCCCGCCGACCTCTATCGCGAGGCCGTGGGCAATGACCTCGAATACGCCATTGCCGATGGTGCCCTGGCCAATGCTGCCGCCTTCCTGGGCTACCCCGAGGTGGAAGCCAAATACCGTGAGCAGAGCCACTCCTACCGCCACTACTGGGATCCCGAAACGCATTTCCTGCGTGGCCGCAAGGCCGATGGCAGTTTCACCGAGCCGTTTAACCCGTTTGCCCCCGAGCAGGGCAACCACGACTACACCGAGGGCAATGCCTGGCAGTACCGCTACCTGGTGCCGCAGGATGTAGAGGGTCTTCAGGAACTCTTTGGCGGCCGTGAGGCTATGGTTGCAGCCCTGGATACGCTCTTTTGCGTCTCCTCCGAACTGGAGGGCGAGGCCCCGCCGGACATTTCCGGTCTCATCGGCCAGTATGCCCACGGCAACGAGCCCAGCCACCACATTATCTATCTGTACTCCATGCTGGGAGAACCTGCCAAAGCGGCTGCCCGTCTCCGTCAGGTGTATGACGAGCTCTACTTCAATGACGTAGAAGGCCTTTCCGGCAACGAGGATGTGGGCCAGATGAGCGGCTGGTATGTACTTTCCGCCATGGGCTTCTACCAGGTGGAACCTGCCAGCACGCGGTTCTGGTTCGGCCTTCCCATCTTCCCCGAGATGAAGGTGAAAGTGGCCGGTGGCGAGTTCGTCATCAAGGCGCATGGACCGCTGGACGGTTATATCGCTTCCGTGAAGCTCAACGGCAAGCCTTACGACAAGCCTTACATCGAATACTCCGACATTGTCTCCGGCGGCGTGCTGGAGTTTGTGCTGGAGCGTGATGCGTAAGTCGCAGATTTATAACATCTTACCAAAATTGTCCCTGGTAGAACTGACGGGGATAATTTTTGTATCTTATTGAGAGATAGTTATTTGCGCATCACGCCTATTTGCTGACCAACCCCACGGAAGTGTCTTTGTTCTGGCACTTGGAGAGGATGGTCTGGGCGAGGTTGCGGTAGATGCCATCTTCCGGGATGCCTTCCTGCCGGACCACCTCCAGGGCCTCGTCAAACAGTGCTGCCTCACGGAGGAACTCGGCGTAGATGAGCTTGCTCTCTACAGAGAAGATGCCGATGAGTTCCCGGACCACTCCGCGAAACTCCTCCAGCTCTTCCTCTGAGGGCTTGTGGTCTTCCTGGACAGATCCTCTCTGGTATTCATCGTTATAGGCCCAGATGTATTCAAGGAACAGGTTAATCCTGTCCTTTTTCCCGGCCCCGGAGCGGAGCGCCGCAAGGGCCAGTCTCATGTCGGGGTACTCCAGTTCACCCCTTTCGGATGAGTAGTCGTCTCCATCCCGGTGCCTGGCCCTCTCATAGAAGAAGTATCCGCCGCAGGCAGGACACTTCTGGACCCAGGAAACATGGGGGAGCATAGGGTAGAAGGTCTTGAGGTCCCACCACTGTTTCCCTCCGAAGGTGTTGCCGCTCTCAAGGGTGAGAAGGCTTTTCTCGGCTTTGCAGTGGGGGCATTTGACAATAAGGGCGAGTCCTGGTAACATATTTTAAGCTTTTTTTACCCTCTTTGCCGACGAAATAGCCCCGACAGGGCATACAAGCCGGCAGAGATGGCATCCAACACACTTTGGGCCGATGAACCGGGGCCTCCGGTTTTCCGGGTCAAAGACAAGGGCCTGGTGGCCGCCGTCCTGGCAGGAGATGGTGCATCGGCCACAGCCGATACACTTGGACGTGTCAAACTTGGGATAGACAATGCTGCTGCGGTCCAGATCGGAGGGAAGGCGGAAGAAAGGCCGAAGTTCTCCGACAAGGTCTGTCAGATGCCGGACGCCCCTTTCTGCCATATAGGTCTTAAGACCCGAAATCAGGTCCTCTATGATACGGTAACCGTATTGCATGACGGCCGTGCACACTTGAACATTGCGGCAGCCGATCCGGATGTACTCCAAGGCGTCATGCCAGGTCTCAATGCCCCCCACGCCACTGTACTCGATGTTTTTCATCATGGGGTTCTGGACCATGGAGAGGATATGCCGCAGTGCGATCGGTTTCACGGCCCTGCCGGAATAACCGGATCCGGTTTGGTAGCCGCTCACCTCAGATCCATCTCCCATGGTAATGCTTTTAATGGTGTTGATGGCCGATATGGCATCGGCCCCGGCAAAATAAGCACCCATGGCAGGGCCGGAGATGTGGGCGATATTGGGCGTCATCTTGGTGATGACCGGAATGGAGACACTGCGTTTTACGTAGGCGGTAAAGAAGGTGACCAGCTCAGGGTCCTGGCCTACGTCTGAACCCATTCCCGCCTCACGCATCTGGGGGCAGGAAAAGTTCAGCTCCACGGCATCGCAGCCGGCATCCTCGGCCATTTTGGCAAGTTCTGTCCAGTCCTCTTCCTTCTGCCCCATGATGGAGGCGATGATAATCTTGGAAGGGTAATCCCGTTTCAGGCGCCGGAGGATGTCGAAGTCCATCTCCACGGTATTCTCGCTCAGCTGCTCCATATTGCGGAAGCCATAGAAATCTCCCTTCTTTCCGCCACCGTATACGGCGTCAAAGCGGGGAGATACTTCCTTGATTTCCTGCAGGCAGATGGTCTTGTAGAACACGCCGCCCCATCCGGCTTCCAGTGCACGCGCAACCATCTCGTAGTTCGTACATACGGCAGACGAAGCCAGGAAGAAGGGATTCTCGCAGCGGATGCCGCAAAAATCAATCTCCAGGCTGGGGAGCGGCTTCTCGGGCGCATCCGGCAGCTCTTTTACCATCTCCCGGATGCGAATGGGAAAGTCATAGTGGATGCAGGCTTTCTCTGCTGCTTCCAGCTCCTCTTCTGTGCAGTCTTTCACCCATTTGCGGGCGTTGGCCACATTGTCAAACCGAATGGAACGGATGGCTTTGGCAGGGTCTCCACCCTTGCAGGCTTTGGTGCAGGGCGCATCTGCGCAGAGCAGACAGCGTGAGGCTTCTTCAAGTATATGCATAAACTTTTATTTATCCAATGCCCAAAGATAAGGTTTATTTTTAAATATGTCTAGGGATGAGCCGATGTTGCAAAAAAAAGGTGGCCTCAAATATGAGGTCACCTTTTGGGAGATATCGCTGGAATAATTAGTCAGCGGTGGGGAAGTCGCACAGATTGCCAGTCCATTCGCTGAGGGCGTTATTCACGTCATCGGCGTGGTTCTCTTCGGAGAGGACATTGCTTCCAGCCATGTGTGACATCTTGGACCAGTCGAGGTCATAGGCAGTGTCACCGGCCATGTTGACGGTTTTACCGTTTTCGGTATCGCCGAACATCCATTTAACCATCAGCCCTTCTGCGTCGTTTGCCACGTCGCACAGGCTCTTGGCAATTTCAGAGGCAGCCAGAGGACGGTTCCAAACACGGGCGTAGTCAAAGTATCCGTCAAAGAGCTGGCTGAAAGGATGATTTCCGCCGTCAGCATCCCAGGACATACCCAGTTCAAAGCGCTCCAGGAAGAAGTCGGGCGCTTTTTCAGTGTCGAAGGTGTAGCTGTTGATGTACTCCTTATTGTCGTAAATGTCGATGGATCCTTCAGCATTTACAACCACGGTGAGTACGTGCCAGGTGTTGTCGGAGACGATGTAGAAATCGGTTTCGCCTTTTTTGGTAACCTTAAGGTCGAGTCCCCAGGCGTTGTTGTTCAGACGGAGAGCACCGGGTGCGGTGTCGTCGCAGCTGAAGCGGAACAGGAAAGCGGGGTTCTCTCCCTTGGCTTCGAAGGTGCAGAGACGGTCTACCTGATTTCCGCTCTTCCAGCCGTTGGAGAAGAATTTCACCTGGAAGGTGCCGCCCTGCTTGAAGTTATGGGCGTTTTCTTTGGTGAAGAGGAAGTTCTCGGAGATGTCTCCGTTGGGCTTCAGAACCCAGCCTTCACGATTGGTTACAGCCGGGGTGTCGGGGTTGGTCGGGTTGACGGCACCACCACCGCCCATGCCTACGCACAGATTCTCACTCCATTCAACGAGAGCGTTGCTTACGTCTTCGGCGTGGTTCTCTTCGGAGAGGACATTGCTTCCAGCCATGTGTGACATCTTGGACCAGTCGAGGTCATAGGCAGTGTCACCGGCCATGTTGACGGTTTTACCGTTTTCGGTATCGCCGAACATCCATTTAACCATCAGCCCTTCTGCGTCGTTTGCCACGTCGCACAGGCTCTTGGCAATTTCAGAGGCAGCCAGAGGACGGTTCCAAACACGGGCGTAGTCAAAGTATCCGTCAAAGAGCTGGCTGAAAGGATGATTTCCGCCGTCAGCATCCCAGGACATACCCAGTTCAAAGCGCTCCAGGAAGAAGTCGGGCGCTTTTTCAGTGTCGAAGGTGTAGCTGTTGATGTACTCCTTATTGTCGTAAATGTCGATGGATCCTTCAGCATTTACAACCACGGTGAGTACGTGCCAGGTGTTGTCGGAGACGATGTAGAAATCGGTTTCGCCTTTTTTGGTAACCTTAAGGTCGAGTCCCCAGGCGTTGTTGTTCAGACGGAGAGCACCGGGTGCGGTGTCGTCGCAGCTGAAGCGGAACAGGAAAGCGGGGTTCTCTCCCTTGGCTTCGAAGGTGCAGAGACGGTCTACCTGATTTCCGCTCTTCCAGCCGTTGGAGAAGAATTTCACCTGGAAGGTGCCGCCCTGCTTGAAGTTATGGGCGTTTTCTTTGGTGAAGAGGAAGTTCTCGGAGATGTCTCCGTTGGGCTTCAGAACCCAGCCGTTGCGGATTGCATCGGTTTCCTGTACAGGTTCACCGGCTTTCTGTGCAATTACAATCGTCTGCAGCTTGTTCTCGGTGCCGGCCTCGTAGATGTACACTTCACCGGTACGGATTTCCTCGGTGGGGTTGTCCTCGAGGGCCAGGGTGATGGTGTAGTTGTTAGCCTTCACGTCCACGACGGAGATCCAGCTCACCTGCGGCTTGATGGAGTTCTTGTCCAGGGAAACGTTGGAAACGATGTGGGCGTCCACAGAGCCGTTAGCGCTCTCGCCGATATAGTCGATGTTGTTCTGCTCGTCGGCCTTGGGGTCGGAGGGAGTGGCATAGGCCTGCTCCTCTTCGGCGCCGAAGGTGAGTTTTACGATGGAGGTAAGACCTACCTTGGAGTCGGCATAAGCCAGGGCGGTACCCTCGGCCACGGCCTTGGGAGTGATCACGAACTTGTCGGCCTCTACGGTAGCCTTGAAGTTGGCGTCGGTGAAGATGTCAACCTCGGTGCCGTCGATCTTGGCGTTCACGGTGTAGGGAACGTCAAAGGCGTCGGTGGTGGTTACTTTGTAGGTGGTCTTGGGGATCACGAGCTTGAAGGCGCTGCCGATGGGAATGTTCACCGTGGAGTTGTCGGAGAGAGTGAGCACCACGTGGGTAGCGGTGACTTCGATGTTCTTGAAGATGCCATCCTTGAGGGCCGTGCCGCTCTCGAAGCCGCCCAGCTCCTTCTTCTCACCGGCAATCACTGCATACAGCTTGCCGTTCTCCACATAGATGTTGGTTACCTGGCTCACCAGGAGGTCCTTGCCTTCGAACTGGAGGATTTCTCCGTCGATGGCCCAGCACAGCTCCTGCTTGGCGTTCTTCACCACGGTGAGGGAACCGGCACCGCCGGCCGAGATCTTGAGGGTGACCACGGTGCCGTCTCCGTAGGTAACGGTGACGCCTTCGTCGGTCTTTTCTACCTTCTGGACATACTGGCCCAGAGCCACGGCATTGGCAGCCTTCATCTGGGCTTCCAGATTGCCTACCTTGGTTTCAAGGGTGGTGACACGGTTTTTGAGGTCCGAGTCATCGTACTGTTTGGCGCAGCCCACCAGGGCGAGGGCTACAGCAAAAGCAGATAAAACTTTCTTCATAAGTTGGTTGTGTATTGGTTATTAAATTATTGTGCGCATTTGTTTTTGGCATCCTTCACCCAGGCAACGGAAGAGCCGGCTTCGGGGGTGCTGGAATAGTTTGTCTCATCCTTCTGACGCTCGGACTTGTCCCAGTCCATGTCGTTGCCGTTCACGGAATCCTTGAAGATGTGGCCTTCGCCCTCGTTCATCTTCCAGTAACCCAGAAGACCCTCGGACTTGGCGTCCACCGAGCAGAGGGTAGAGGCAATCTCACTCTGGGAACGGGCAATGTTCCAGATACGCATCTCGGCCATGCGGCCGGTGTAGCTCTGGGAGCCGCCGTAACCGCCCCAGGACATGCCAATCTCGAAACGGTTGAGCTTGAAGGCCTGGCTGCCGGAGATGGTGTTCTGCCAGGGCGTATCCTTCTCACCGTTGACGTAGACATTGAGGTCGGAACCGTTCCAGACAATGGAAATCATGTACCACTGGTTTTCGTTGAACGCACCCTCGGCGCTGTCGCCTTCGCCGGTGGCACCGGTGACGTAACGGCCGTTGGGGGCTACGATATCCAGCGTCTTCCAGGGCTTACCGTTCTCGTTGAAACGGAGCAGCACCTGTCCGCCGCCGTCCTCGTTCCAGCAGGCCAGGCGGCACAGCTGGTCGCTTCCGCGCTTTTTCATGTTATAAGGATGAGCCTTGAGCTCCAGGGTCCATGCATCACCCAGGTCGTAGTTGCCCTTGCCCAGGTTGTAGGTGCTGTACACGCCGGTATTCGGAATATCCAGGGAGAAGGTCTCCATGGTCTTGCCCACTTTGATAAACAGGCTCTTGGAACCCTCCAGGATTTCTGCGTTACCCCCTTCCACATAAGCCACCGAGAGGGGAATCACGTAGATGACACCTTCCTCGATGAATGTGTTGTCGGTCATGGTGACAGACGTCATGGAAGAGACGGCCGTACCCTTGGAGATGGTCACGTACTCGTCGTTCACGAGGACTACGTCGCGGGGAACGTTGACATAGCTGGTACCGTTGGTCTTGTTGTAGGCCACCATGGCCAGGGAGTCGTACTGGATGTGGACCTTCATGTCTTCGGGAGCCACACCGGTAGCGGAGATGGAGAAGTTATAGGTGATGGGCACCTGGTCGGCAAGGATGCGGTCGGCCGATACCGGGGAGGAGTCTGTCCCCGTGATGAGGACAATCTCCTGACCGTATTTGAATTTGTCGGCCTGGTTGCAGGCGGTGAAGACCAGTGCCATGGCCAGCATAGGAATGATATACTTTTTCATGGCCGTTTACTATTTGTGCGGGTTGATAATCTGGATGGCGCGGCGCAGGAAGCCGTAGGACTCATAGTTGCAGTCCTTGTAGCCCTTGTTCTGCAGGGCCGTCACGCCATTGTCGTAGTCGTTGTCAATGTAGTAGGCGCCGAATCCGCCGCCCTGGCCCTCGGTAGCCTCGGAAGAGTAGCGGGCATAACGCTCCAGCATGTACATCTTCTCGCCGTCGGGGTTGGTCATGTTGGTGGGATAGCCGCCGTTGAGGTAGTTGGGACCTTCGCCGGAAGACTGCTCATACTGCTCGCAGTAAACCATCTTCTCTGCGGGGCACCAGTCGGGACCACCCACACCGGCACCCTGGGCAGAATAGGCCTGCTTCACAAGGTAGTCGATATAAGGTTCGACATTGGCTCCGGGATAGCCGCCAAAGTAGTCGATGATGAGGAGCTTTTCGGGATTCTCGCCCTTGGGGCCGAAGTATTTGCCCACTTCGTCGATGACCCAGAAGATCTGGGTGCCGCCCCAGCCTTCGTAGTCGAAGTCCACACCGTCCAGGCCGTGGGTGTTCACAATGTCCACGATGAGGCGGCCGTAGGCGCGGATGGACTCCTCGTCAGAGGAAGAAACCGTCCAGGTCTTGCCTTCCAGCTCGAACTCCTGTCCGTAGTGGGAAGCATCGGCGTGCATCACGAACCGCGTACCCTTGAACTTCTGGCAGAACTCCAGGTCGAAGTAGGCGTTGGGAGAGTAGTCGTAGGTGTGCATGGGAGCGCGCTCAATCTCACCGGTTTCCTCGTTCTTGACGTTGCCGATGAAGCAGGCGTCGGTGTACTCCTGCTTCATGGGAGTACCCATCCACAGGTTCACGATGTCCAGGGAATCCGGCAGGGACATCAGGCGCGGTTTCATGTTCTTATACTCGATGAACAGGCTGGTGGAGCCTTCCGGCGGAGCCCATGCAGCGAAGTATACGTAGGAAATGGTGTGCTTGCTCTTTTTCCATTCCCTCAGGTTCTCATAGTAGGCCTGATTCTCGGCAGAGAGCGCACTCTCGTCCAGGGAGTAGGTCTTGATATCCTGAATTTTCAGTTTCTCCACCTTGGTGTCGCAGGCAGCGAGGGCCAGGGCAGCAGAAAGGATATAGATAATCTTTTTCATCTTGGTCCGTCTTGTTAGTTGTTAAACGGCTTCTGGTCCCACCACAGGCGGGTGCCTGCGTTGTCGTTGCCACCGAGGGCTTCTACACCGGAGGCATAACCGGCGGCGTTGTCGGACTGCTCAGACACGGGGTAGGGCACGCGGCGGATACCCTGGTCGGTGTTGACCACACCGTTGGAGAAGTTGTTGGCGGGAGTGATGAGCACCGGGTAGTGCAGACGGCGGTACTCGGCCCAGGCCTCGCAGCTGTTGGGGAAGAGGGCCAGCCATTTCTGGGTGCCAATTTTCTCCAGTTTCTTCTCCTCGCTCAGCGCCTCATTCCAGGCAATGGTGACGGTGGAAGGAGCTGTTACGGTCATTTTCCCCACCGGTGCTTTGTAGTCGGCCGGTTTGGCGGTATTATTGGCGATGTAAGATGCAGCGCCTTCGACACCCCACTCCTGGAAAGATAGTTTAATGCCCTGCTCGTAGAATTCCTTGGCACTTCCGCCCATGCTCCAGCCCAGGAGGGCACCCTCGGCGCGCAGGAAAGCGACCTCGGCTGCATTGAGCCAGCATACTTTATAGATAGAGGCATTAGGTGCAGATACTTTTCCTGCCGTGTTCTTGTAATCGGTCCAGGAAGAAGGAGCGATACCGGGACGTACGCCATGCAGCTTGCCGTCGGCAGCGGGCTTGGCATACTTGAACATGCGGGGATCGTTGTAACCGTTCAGGTAAACCTCCAGCGAAGCACCCACCTGGGTATCGGCATCGTTGAAGTTGGTGTTGATCTCATAGATGGGGTGGTGACCCACGCCGCTCATAACCGCGTTGCCGCTGTTGTCCACGATGACGCCGAAGGGGCTGGCGATGGATTTCTCGGCCTCGGTGCGGGCCAGGGCGGCATTGGCATAGCGGATGCGCATGGCAAGGCGGAGGCGGAGGGAGTTGGCGAAGCGGACCCATGCGGCGGCGTCACCGCCGTACACGAGGTCGTAGTCCTCCAGGAGCTTGGCACCGGAAGCGGCTACTTTCTCCAAGATGGCGATGGACTCGTCCAGCTCGCTCAGGAACTGGTCGTACACCACGTCAAGCGGGTCGTAGAGGTTGGTGAGCTCACCGAAGTGGGAGTAGGCGATGGGACCGTAGTAGTCTGCCACCTGATGCATGGTGGCCACCTTGAGCACTTTGGCAAGCGCCAGCTCGTTGACCATATTCAGCTCCTTGGCGGCTTTCTCGAAGTCCTGGTAACCGCCCATACCGTATTCGTACTTGACGGTGAACATGCGGCGGTGCCACCCGTCGTTTACATCCCAACCGGCGTTGTGGCCGTCGGAGAGGGTGGGAGCCATATATCCGCACCAGGTTTCGGCGCAGAGGTTATACATGATCTGGTAGTCGGAATCCAGATAGGTTCCGTCGCGGAAGATGATGACCGAGCGCTCCAGCTGCTGGAACATGCCGCCGAGGGCCAGACCGTCCTGAGCCATCTGCTCGTCGGACACTCCGTACTGGTCTTTGTTGATGTTCTCGAATCCTTTGGTGCAGGAGGCGAGGGTAGTAGCGGCGGCAAGGGTGATGATTGCTTTGAAAATATGTTTCATATCCATGGCGCTCTGTTATTTATTGTTGCTTACATGACCGAACTTCACCTTGACGGAGAAGCCCAGGCTGCGGGTAGAGGGCTGCATGAAGTAGTCCACACCCTGGTTGTAAGTGCCTACGTTGGAAGTCATTTCAGGATCGAAGGGAGCCTTGAGGAAGAGCATGGCCAGGTTGTTTCCGACGAGGGAAACGTTGAGGCCCTTGAGCCAGGGAGCGCCCCACTTGGAAACGGGGAAGTCGTAGCCCAGGGAAACCTCGGCGAGACGCACGTTGGTGGCGTCATACACATACTGGCTCATGACACCGTCCCGCACGCCCAGGGTCTGGTAGTAGCCCTGGATGTCGTAGGAGCGCATGCCGTTGAACTCCAGATAACCCTTCTCGCGGGCATCGGCGGTATCCTGGGAAATACCGTAGTAGTCCAGGATGGCCTGCGTCTTGGAGATGGCGATACCGCCCAGGCGGGCCGTGAAGAGGAAGCTGGCGGTGAAGCCGGCATAGCCGATGTGGCCGCCCCAGCTCAGTCTGTGCTTGGCGTCGGTGGAACCGGCATAGATCATATCCTTCTCATCGTAGTCGGCCATGACCATACCGGCCGATGTGAGCTTGTAGTAGCCGTGCTCGTCGGTGGCGAGGGTGGTCACATAGACATCACCCAGGGAGCCGCCTTCATAGAGGAAGGTGTTGAGGCCGCCGAAGCCGCCCATCGGGAGACCGTTGCCGTCATGGACCTCGCCGGTCTCGGGATCGGTGAAGTGCAGGTCCACGATCTTGTTCTCGTTCCAGGTCCAGGTGAGATACGTTCCATAGTTGAACTTGCCCACGCTGTCGTTGAAACGCAGGGACATTTCCACACCCTGGTTGTCCACGCGGCCGCCGTTGAGGTAAATGTTGCTGGTGGTGGAGGTGGAGGACAGACGGGGATTGTAGAACTGGTTGAGGGTGCTGGCCTTATAATAGGTAGCATCGATCTGCAGCTTGCTGTCGAAGAAGTGGATGTTGGTACCTACCTCGAAGGACTTGGTGCGCTCCGGCTGCAGATTGGTGTTGCGGCGACGGGTGTTGCGCGTCACGGCACCGTTGTTCTGGACAGCGCGGGGATCCAGCAGATACAGGGCGGGATCCGGGGAGTTACCAACCTCGGAATAGGAGGCGCGGACCTTCCAGTAAGGGAAAGCCTTGCTCTTGAGACCGGGGATGAGTTCGGTGACGATACCGGACAGGCCGATGGTAGGATAGGTGATGGCACCGGCCGTCCACAGCGTGGAGTTCCAGTCGGCACGGAACGTGGCGTCCAGATAGACGCGGCTGCGCCAGCCCAGCTGGGCGTTGGCGAAGATGGACTGGTTCTGGTAGCGGTAACCGTCGGTGAGGAGCACCGTGTTGGCGCTGTTACGGTCAATGTTGTTGAGGTCGAACTTGTTGTTCACCGTGAGGAGGGGACCGTTGATGTTGTCGGTGCGGAAGGTGACGTCGTCAATGTTGGCACCCACCACGCCGGAGAGGTTGAACAGGTTGTCTCCCCAGTATTTGTTGAAGGTAGCCAGCACCTCGCCGAACTTCTGCTCGGTGTACTGGTTGTTGCGGCCGTACTTACCGTGCTTGGAACCCTCGGTGAAGAGGGTGTTGGTACCGGCGTCGAACTTCTGCTCCTGCACTTCGTCGGTGCGGTCGTACTTGGCGCGGGCGCTCAGGGTGAGCCACTTGAAGGGCTTGTAGGAGAGCTGGGCGCTACCCATGAGGCGGTTCTTGCCATTCTGCCACTTCTGATGCTCCGTGATCCAGTAAGGGTTCTGCATGGAGTGCTCGAAGTCGTAGGGCCAGAACTGGGTCTTGAGACCGCGGCCGGTGTTGTAGCGCTCGTAGATCTGGACCTTGCTCCAGTCTTCGCTTACCGGGAAGAGGTACACGGGAACCACGGGGTTGCCGTATTCACCCTGTGCAATCATGTTCTGCTCTGCCACATGACCGTAGGTGACGTTGATGTCCATGGACAGGATGTCCTTGAGAAGGTCCGTGGTGTTGCGGAAGCTGATGTTCTGGCGGTCCACGTTGTTGTTGTGGACAATGCCGCGGGCATGGGCGACAGAGGCCGATACGTAGGTCTGGCTGCGCTCGTTACCCGAAGAGACGGACACGGAGTTGACCTCGTTCACGCCCGTCTGGAAGAAGTTCCGGGGATTGTAGTTGGAAGGAGTGGCCAGCTTGGCGCCCCAGCTGTAGTAGGAGCCGGGAGCGGTGGCGCCGTAGGTGTTCTGGAACTGCGGCATCACATAGGCGCTGGAGAAGCTGGTGTTGTTGGAGTAGTTTACCTCCAGTTTGTCCTTGTCTCCCTTTTTGGTGGTGATGATGATGACGCCGTTGGCGGCGGAAGCACCATACAGAGCGGCGGCGGAAGGACCGGAGAGCACGGAAATGCTCTCGATGTCGTCCTGGTTGATGGAACCGAGGACATCACCCGTCTGGCCGGCACCGGCATAGACACCTTCGGGCTGCGTGCCGCGCAGGGACTGCATGGGCACGCCGTCAATCACGTAGAGGGCGTTGTTGTTGTTGGAGATGGACTTGGAACCACGCATGACGATACGCGAGGAACCACCCACGCCCGTGGAGGACTGGCTGATGGAAACGCCCGCCACCTTACCGTTGAGGCTGTTCACGAAGGAACCCACCGGAGATACGCTCTCCAGCTTGGCCTGCTGAACGTTGTAGGAAAGGGACTTTTCCTCTTTTTTGATACCCATGGCGGTGACCACCGTAGCGTTGAGCACGTTGTTGGCCTCCGTGAGGGTTACATTGATGACGTTGCGGCTGCCGATGGTCTCGAGGGCATCCTGCATGCCGATGAAGGAATAACGCAGCACGGCGGCCTCGGCCGGAACGGCCAGTTCATAGTGGCCGTCCAGGTCGGTCATGATGCCGATGGTGGGGGTGATTCCTTCTACGGTTACGCTGGCGCCGATGAGCGGCTCGCCGAACTCGTCGGTAACGGTACCCTGGATGGTGCGATTCTGACCCAGGGCCACGCTACCGGAAACAAACAACCCTGCCGCAGCGGCTAGCACCACTGCCAGAGCTTTCTTGAGTTGGTAACGCATAAAGATTTGGTTGGTTATGTATTGGTTGTATTGTTTGCTTAAATGTTTTAGCACGCAAAGATACAAATAATAATTCAGAAAAAAATATCTATCATTCCTTGATTATTATCTTTTTGTAGCTTTTAGACATAAAGCTTCATCCGTGGGTTTTCCGTTCACGTAGGGCTGTATGTCAAAGGACACGGTATCAATGCCTTCCGGCATGGTGAACTTGACGTGGATGGTGTCTCTTTCATCGGCCTTCATATGGCCGGGCTGCCGCATGCGCACGTAGGGCTGCCACTCCGGGGGAATGTCAAAACGGATATCGGCCTTCCGGGAGCCTCCGTTGCCGTGGCGGAAGAACATGTCGGCCGTCTCGCCGGGACGGCGGCTGCCGAAGTTCATCACCTTGTGGCTCATGAAAAGGCCTTCGCCGTAGGCATACGGACGGTCTTCCTCGATGGGGTGGTTATAGCCGATGACCTCTCCCTTGATGACCATGCTGCGGCTTCTCACGGGGGAATTGCGGTAGTACACCACAATCTCTTCCATCATGGGGCCGGGCCGGTAGGCGGGGTCGTAGGTGACCGTGAGCACCTCGTCTTCGCCGGGCGCCACGGGCTTCCGGTCAAAGCTCACCTGGGTGCATCCGCAGGGGGTGTGCAGCTGCACCGGATACAGCGTATCGGCCAAATCGTTTTTGCAAACCAGCTTAAACGTGACAGGTCCCTCTATTTCCTTGATTTTACCGAGGTTGGCCTCTGTGGAGGTGGTTACGCGAAGTGTACGCACACCGTTCCCGGGCCCACAGGAAATCACCAGCAGCATTGCTGCAGCTGTCATTCTGAGCGAAGCGAAGAATCTCATAATCCGGAAACGGTATCGTTATACAATCCAAATCCATTGATCACCGGGCAGGCCAGGGAACTCTTGATGGTGATCCTCACGGCATCGGCGGTAACGCGGCTCCCGAGGAGGATGCGCTTGTAGCCGATGGTGGAACCGCTGGCCCAGGTGCTCCAGGAACCGTTTCTTTTCACCTCCACGGTAAAGCTCTTCACGCGCTGGCCCAGCGGAATGTACTCCTGGAGGAGCACGCGGTTGAAGGTCTTGCTGCCGGAGAGGGTCACTTCAATCTCGGCGGTCTTTACATCGTCGTCCGTGGCGAAGTAGGTGTCGTAGTTGCCGTCCAGGATGTTGGAGGCTGCATAGCCGCTATAGCCACCGCGGACGGAAGACGAAGATGCCGTGGCGCCCTTGGCCAGATTCTCCGCGAAGATGGCTTCGCGCATGGTGGTGAACTCCTCGATGACCTGCTTCTCCTTGGCATCAATGACACCGGCGTTGGACGGGGGAACGTTCATCAGGAATACGCCGTTACGGCCCACGCTCTCATAGTAGAGCTGCATGAGCTGTTTGGCCGTCTTGCGGGAATCATTTGCGCCGTAGAACCAGCCGTTATGGTCTCCAATGGCCTGGATGGAGAAGTCGCACTCGGCTACGCACCAGGTGTCTCCGTTCTCGTCTCCCTGCGCGAGGTAGCTCTCATAATTGCCCGGGAGGTTACTGGGCGTAAGGCCGCGACCTTTAATATTAATGGTACCCCAGTTGGTGGTGCCGGCATCTCCGTTCTCGTTTCCCACCCAGCGGCAGCCGGGGCCGCCGTTGGAGAAGATGACGCAGTCCGGATTCACGGACAGGATGGTGCTGTTCACGCTGGCCCAGTTGAAGTTGCCGGCATGGTTGCCGTCCAGCCAGAACTCGGTCACGGGGGCGTATTTCTCCATCAGGTTTTTGGCTGCATTCTTGAAGCGGGTCTCGTAGACGGAGGTGCTCACCCCGGCGGCCTCGATCATGCGGTCCCAGGGCGACAGGTAAATGCCCAGGTTCACGCCGTACTTGTTGCAGGCGTCGCGAAGGGCCTGGACTACGTCGGTGTGGTTGGAGCAGCCGGCGTTGGCTACGTCCGTCGTGCTCTCGGGGTTGTCCCACAGGCAAAAGCCGTCGTGGTGCTTGGCGGTGATGATCACCTCCTTGAAGCCGTTGTCATGCGCCACTTTCACCCACTGGTCTGCGTCGATGGTGGTGGGCTTGTAGTTATTCAGCAGCAGGCTCTCGCTCCAGGCTTCCCCGTTGCAGTTACCGTTCTCACCGTCCCAGCCGCTGAAAGTAGCCTGACCGTAGTGGTAGAACATGAGCATCTCCTGCTTCTGCCAGGCCAGCTGCCCGGCCGTGGGAAGGGCGCCGTAGGCCGCCGGCGCACCGGGGTCGGTGGGCGTGGGATCTGGCGTGGGATCCGGTGTGGGATCCGGTGTGGGATCCGGGGTAGGCGTGGCGGTACCGGTGACCGTCACCTTGCAGGCCGATGTGAACCCGCCGTCGGTGGTGGTCACGGTAATATTGGCCTCACCCTCCGCGAGGGCGGTGCAGGAACCGTTCTTTGCGTCGGTGGCCACGACGTCGGGGTTGGACGATGACCAGCTGACGCTCTTGTCGGTGGCCGATGCCGGCAGTACGGTTGCAGCCAGTGTAAAGCTGGAACCGGCGGTGACGTCCAGCTGGGTGCGCGTGAGGCTTACGCCGGTCACGGCAATTTTGTCGGAATCTTTGGAAAACTGTTGGTTGGATGTGCAGGTGCATCCCATGAAGGCTACTGCGGTGAGGGATGCCAGAAAGGTTATGTATTTCATTTAGTAATGTGATTTGCTTTTTCTCCTTTGATGCCCGGGATGAGGGTGAAGCTGTAGCGGTAGCTCTCATCGGCCCACAGTACGCGGCTTTCCTCGGGACGGTTGCCCCAGCTGTCGTAGCCGCCTACGCCGCTCTGACGGTAGTCCAGGCTCACCTCGGTGAAGTTCTGAACGGGAACGTCCGAAATGTGGCGCTGCTGCTTCTGGAGGCCGTCGTCCAGGTCTTCTACGCTCTGGCGTAGGACGTTGAACTCGAAGGGCTCGGCCGCCGTGATGGCCAGGCCGCCCACCTCCAGCCACTCGGTGTCGGTATGGTGGCCGGTCTCCTGCGGACGGACGTAGGGGTAGTACTCGGCCGTGGCACTGCTTTCCCAGATACGCTTGAAGGTGCAGCTGTTACGGTCCTGGTAGTTTTCTACCGGTCCGCGGCCAAAGTAGCGGAATGCATCCTCCGTCACCCGGAAACGGAATCCCAGGCGGGGAATCATGATGCGGTGCCAGCGGTCCAGCCCCTGCGCACCGGTGGGCTCTGTGGCAACCGCTATCTTCAGGGTACCATCGGCAAAGAAAGTGTAGGTCTCGCTCTTGCGTACGCCGGTTCCGGTGAGGAGGATGACGGCGCTGCCGTCTTCCTGTTTCTGAGCCTCTACCAGAAGGGGCTTCTGGACCTCGCGGAAGGCGGCCGAGCGCACCGGCTCTCCGCTGCCGTAGTCATTGTCCACGGGGGCACGCCAGAAGCTGGGCCTGAGCCCGAACTCCGGGTCTATCATCTCCTTTCCCTTCACCGTCCAGCTCTTCACGCAGCCGTCGGCCTTGTCAAAGATGAGCTGGGCTTTGGCGGATCGGAGCACCACCTGGGTGTCTCCGTCCGTTACTTCTACCTGGCCCTTCACGGGCTGGAACTCGCGCACGGAGGTGTCCTTCAGGAGCACTTCCACGTTGCCCAGGATGGTGCCTTTGGCAATGAGGGACAGCTCACGGGCGGCGCTCACCTCGAAGAAGATGCGGTACTCTCCGCTTTTTTTCATGCGGGGAAGCTTCACCTTGAATTCCTCTGCGCTCTGGGGAGCCGTGTCAAAGTGGAGCTTGTGCCGGAACCACCAGAACGGGCGTTTGCCGTCCCGCTCTACCCAGTAGGTAATCTTATAGTCCTGGAGGCTGGTGAAGTACCGGCGGTTGAAAATCCGGAAAAGGCCCTTCTCCAGGTCTACGGGAGTAATGTCCACCTCCTGGTACACATGCTTCACCTCATAGTAGCCGGGATGCGGGTCACGATCCGGCCCCACAATGCCGTTGCAGTTGAAGTTGCCGTCGGAGGGCGCGTTCTCCCCGTAGTCTCCGCCGTAGGTCCAGACGCGCTTTTCGTCGTAGAGGCCCTGGTCCACCCAGTCCCAGATGAAACCGCCCTGCAGGTGTGTGTGGGCATAAATCTCCTTCCACTGCAGGTCCAGGGAGCCGGTGGAATTACCCATGGCGTGGGCATACTCGCAGGGGATGACGGGACGCTCGCCGAAGGTTTCTCCCATGCGTTTGAACCAGTCTGCGCCGGGGTACATGGGGTTGATGATGTCGGTGTTCCAGTCGTATTCGGCACGCTCATACACTATGGGACGGTTCTGGCCGTCCTTTTCCAGCTCCTTGAGGAGTTTGTAGGTCTCGTAGAAATTGACACCGTTGCCCGACTCGTTACCCAGCGAGAGCAGGGTGACGCAGGGGTAGTTGGACGTCCTGTAGTACATGTTGAGGGTGCGGTCTATGTGCTTGGTGAGCCACTCGGGCTTGTTGCCCAGCGTCTTTTTGATGTCGTAACCCATGGCGTGGGTCTCGATGTTGGCCTCGTCATACACATAGAAGCCCAGGGAGTCACACAGTTCGTAGAACTCCCGCGGCTGCGGATAGTGGCTGGTGCGGATGGCGTTGATGTTGGCCCGCTTCATGAGGATGAGGTCCTCCAGGATGTTCTCGCGGGTGATGTAATGACCCGTGTAGGGGTTGTGCTCGTGCAGGTTCACACCCTTGAACTTGACGGGCTGGCCGTTCACGAGGAAGGCCTTCACGTCGCGGTCTCCGTCCTTCACCGTAGCAATCTCCAGGCGGCGGAATCCCACGTGAAAGCGGGTGTACTCTCCGTTGACATTCAGGAGAAGGGTGTAGAGCTCGGGGGTCTCCGCACTCCAGGGACGTACGCCCGGAATGGTATCGGCCACGGTGACCATGGTGCCACTAAAGTCAAAGCGGGCATCGGCCACCACTTCTCCGCTGCGGTCCATAAGTTCGTAAGAGACCTCGGTGGGGGCGGCAGAGCGCATCTTCAGGTAGAAGACGCCTTTTTTCAGATCCGGTGTGAGGGTGGATACGACGTTGAAGTCGAAGCCGCTCTCCCGGGCCTCGCTGGAGAGGTAAACGTCCCGCTCCTCACCGGATAAGCGCCAGAAGTCCTGGTCTTCCAGGAAAGAGGCGGTGGTGTAGCGGTAAATCTTGAGAAGAAGCTCGTTGCGGCCCTCTTTGAGATAAGAGGTTACGTTGAAGCGGGCCAGGTCCTTGGAATCTTCGCTGTAACCCACTTCCTGCCCGTTTACATACACATAGGTGCCGCTCTTGGTGCCGCAGAGGTTGAGGTAAACTTCTCTTCCGGCCCAGGAGGCGGGAACGGAGAAGCTGCGGTGATACAGGGCGGCGGGAACCGACTCCGGCAGCACGGGCGGCTGGGGGTTCACCGGACAGAAGTCGTAGGGAATGTTGGTGTAGATGGCCGTTCCCCATCCCTGCACTTCCCAGTTGCCGGGTACTTTTATCTTGTCCCACTGGGGATAGCCCTCCAGGGCCTCCATGTCATGGTGGTCCTCAAAGTACTTGAAGTCCCAGGTTCCGTTGAGGTCCAGGTAATTCTCACTTTCACGGAATCCCTTCGTAAGGGCGTCTTCGCGGGAGGAGAAATAGATGACTTCCGTGCGCTGGGTGTTGGCGTTCACCGAGGTGGCCTGCATGTCCTGCCAGAGGGGCAGGCCAATCGTAAGAAGAAGGGCTGCTGCTATCATAATGAAAGGGTTTGGCTTAAACGGATATCCTCCGAGGAGGCTCCCACCTGAATCTCAAACGCTCCGGGCTCTACCACGCGCTCCATGGCGGGGTTCACCAGCTCGAAGGCGCTGCGGGCAAGCGGAAGTTCCACCGTGACGGTTTCTCCGGCCTTCACGTGCACGCGGGAGAAGGCGCAGAGCTGTTTGCGGGGACGGGCCGTAGAGGCCACAAGGTCGCGGATATACACCTGCACCACCTCGTCTCCGTCCCGTTCTCCGGTGTTGGTCACCTTGACGGTTACCTTTTCTGCCGATGCCTGCAGGTCACTGTATTCAAAAGTAGTATAGCTGAGCCCGTACCCGAACGGATACAACGGATTGGCGCTTTCCTCCACGTAGTCGTGGCTGAAGGGAACTTTGCGGTTGTAATAGACGGGCAGCTGGCCCACGCTCCGGGGAACGCTCACGGCCAGGCGGCCGGCAGGGTTGTATCGGCCCAGAAGGACATCGGCGAGCGCTTTGCCGCCCTCGCCTCCGGGGTACCACATCGTGAGGAGGGCATCGGCCTCGTCTGCCGCCCAGTTCTTGTTGAGGGGGCGGCCCTCGATGTACACCACCACGAGCGGTTTGCCGGTGGCCTTCAGCGCTTTCAGAAGCGGCAGCTGCAGGCCCAGGAGGTCCAGCGTGCTGCGGTCGAAGCCCTCGCCGGCCTCCATGTCGGAGACAGAGGTTTCGTCCACCACGGCGGCGCCGGTGTCAATGTATTTGGTGCGGAAGTCGCGGGCCGACGAACCGCCCACTACGGCGACGATGACATCGGCCTGCCGGGCAGCCGCTACGGCCTGGGAGATCTGGCTCGTGCGGGTGTCGCGGATGGCGCAGCCCTTCACATAGGTGACGCGGGCGCCGGCTGCCTCAAGTCCCTCCCGCATGGTAATGACATGGGCGGGGTCCTGCGGAGCGGTGTAGTCTCCCAGCTGGTTGTACATGTTGTCGGCATTGGGGCCGATGAGCGCAATGCGGGCACCTTCCTTCAGGGGAAGGACGCCGTTATTCTTCAGGAGCGTAGCGCTCTCGCGGGCGGCCTGTGCCGCCACTTCGAGGTTGGCTTCGCTGCGAACCTCCCGGGCCGATCCTTCCGGAAGGTACGGGTTGTCAAACAGCCCGGCCTCGAATTTTCTCAGAAGAACGCGCAGGACGGCCTGGTCTACGGTTTTCATGCTCACCCGGCCGCTCTCTACGGATTCCTTGAGCTGGGAGAAGCAGTTGGCACCCAGGTCTACGTCTACGCCGGCTTTCAGGGCCATTTCTCCGGCTTCCTGCTTGGAGGAGGCTACGTGGTGGCTTCCGTAGATGCCGTCAATGCTTTCGAGGTCGCTCACCACAAAGCCCCTGAAGTGCCAGCGGTCCCGGAGCACGCCGGTGAGGAGATCCCTGTTGCAGGTGGTGGGAATGCCGTCAATGGTGTTGTAGCTGGTCATGACGCTGAGCGCGCCGTTATCGATGGCTGCCTTGAAGGTGGGCAGTACGTTCTCTTCGAGGTCCCGCGGACCAATGTGGCTGGGACTTCCGTTGTGGCCGCCCTCGGGGATGCCGTATGCCACAAAGTGCTTGAGCGTGGAGATGACGCCCTTCCCGGAGGTGCCCCTCACCATGGCCGATGCCATCTCGGAGGTAAGGAACATGTCCTCTCCATAGGTCTCTTCCACGCGGGACCAGCGGGGCTCGCGGGAAAGGTCGATGACCGGTCCGTAGCCGATGGTGCCGCCCTGCGCGGTGAGTTCGCTGCCAATCACGGCACCCACCTTTTCCACCAGCGCGGTGTCCCAGGTGGCGACGAGGCCGATGGAGGTAGGGAAGACGGTGGTGCCGATGGCCATGTGCCCGTGCGGGGCTTCCTCGGCCAGGATGATGGGAATGCCGAGGCGCGTGGAGTCAATGGCGTAGTGCTGGAGGGCGTTGTAGGCCTGGGCCGACAACTGCGGGTTCAGACCCGTCTCCAGGGTCTTGCGGGTCCAGGGGTCGGCCCGGAAAGTGGCCCAGAGCATGCCGCCGTGCTGCTCCTGGATGAACGTGCGGTAGGCGTCCGAGATGGTTACTTCCGTATCGGATACTTTCTCGTACATGGGCCAGCCCAGAGGACAGAGGAGCTGACCCAGTTTCTCTTCGAGGGTCATTCTTCCGACAAGGTCCCGGGCTCTTTCATCGGAGGGAAGCGATGCGTCTTTGTAGGCGGGGACGCGGCTGGAATTACAGGAAAAAAGCAGCAGCAGGGAGGCTGCCAGGGCGGTAGTTTTGTTATAATGATTTAGCATGCAGCGCGCACTTGTGGTGTTCAGGCTGCAAATATAATCATTTTTAACGAAATCACTGCTTCTCGGGCAGGTTTTCTACGAGTTCGTAGTCCAGCAGTTTCTGCTCCAGGGAAGTACCCTTTACCCGGATGCGGAGCGGGTCTCCGAGGCGGATGGAGCGGTGGCTGCGGCGGCCCACGGCGCGGTAGTGCTCCTCGTCGTAGATGAAGAAGTCGCTCTTGATGGTGCGGTAGGGGATCATGCCCTCAATCTTGGTGGGCTCAATCTCCACGTAGATGCCCCATTCGGTAACGCCGGAAACGTGTCCGTCGTACTCCTGTCCCACTTTGTCCTGCATGAATTCCACCAGCTTGTACTTGATGCTCTCTCGCTCGGCCTCGGCGGCGATGACTTCGCGCTCGGAGGCGTGCTTGCACTGGAGGGTATAGTAGTCCTTGTTTGCGCTGTCCCCGCCCTTGAGGTAGCGGGCCAGGAGGCGGTGTACCATCATGTCGGGGTAGCGGCGGATGGGAGAGGTAAAATGTGTATAGAAGTTGAAGGCCAGGCCATAGTGGCCAATGTTGTCGGTGCTGTAGCAGGCTTTGGCCATGGAGCGCAGGGCCAGGATCTGGATGGCGCCCAGCTCGGGCTTGTTGTCCGCGGCCTTCATGAGGCTGTTGAGGCTCTTGGCAATCTCCTTGCCGCCTTCCATGGGGCCCATCTTATAGCCAAAGTGGCCGGCGAAGTCGCGGAGGCCGCTCAGCTTCTCCATGTTGGGCTCGTCGTGGATACGGTAGACGAAGGTCTTGGCTTTGGCCGATGCCTTGCCGCCCATCTTGCCGGCGGTGGCCACGAACTCCGCCACGTTGCGGTTGGCCAGGAGCATGAACTCCTCGATGAGCCAGTTGGCTTCCTTGGAGAATTTCTGGTGTACGCCAATGGGCTTTCCGTTTTCGTCCACGTCTACCTTCATCTCCGGGCGCTCGAAGTTCACGGCGCCGGCCTTGAAGCGGCGGTCCCTGAGCTTGAGGGCCAGTTTGTTGAGGATGAGGATGGCTTCCTGGATATCGGCCGGCACTTCCTCGGGCTTTGCGCCTTCGATGATGGCCTGGGCGCCCTCGTAGTCGAAGCGGTAGTCGGATATGATGTTGGTGCGGCCAAACCAGGGGTTGATGACCTTGGCCTGGGGCGTGAGTTCGAACACGGCGCTGAAGCACAGCTTTTCCTCGTTGGGGCGCAGGGAGCACAGCTTGTTGGAGAGTTTCTCCGGCAGCATGGGCACGGTGCGGTCTACAAGGTATACGGATGTTCCGCGGGCCTGCGCCTCCTTGTCCACGGCGGTGTCCGGGCGCACGTACCAGGTTACATCGGCAATGTGCACGCCCACCTCGAAGTTGCCGTTTTCGAGCTTCCGGAAGCTGAGGGCGTCGTCAAAGTCCTTGGCGTCGGTGGGGTCGATGGTGAAGGTGAGCGTGTCCCGGAAGTCCCTCCGGTGGGCGCGGTCTTCGTCGGTGATGGTCTCGGGGATGCTGTCGGCCGCATTCTCCACCTCTTTCTCAAAGCGGTAGGGAAGGCCGAACTCGGCCAGGATGGCGTGCATCTCGGTGTCGTTCTCTCCGGGCATGCCCAGCACGTCCACCACGTGGCCGAAGGGGCCTGCGGCACCGCGCTCCCAGCCGTCCACGACGGCTGCTACCTTCATGCCTTTGACGCCGCCTTCCGGAACGGGGACGGAGATGTCGTAGGGCATGGTCTTGGAGCTCATGAGCACCCAGGCCTGGTTTCCCACAATGTGCAGGATTCCCACGAACGGGCGGCCCGAGCGTTCTACGATGGCGACAACCTCGCCGCTGCGGCGTTTGGCTTTGCCGGTCTTCTCCTGCGTGACGGCCACCCTTACGATATCTCCGTTGAGGGCGCCGCGCGTCTTGGAGGCTTTTACGTAAATGTCTTCTTCCTGTCCTTCTACGTGGACAAAGATGAAGCCGTCACGGGACATGATGGCTTTTCCCTCATACTCGGGAACGATCTTTTTCTTTTTATGGTTTTTCCTGTTGGAACTGTTTTTTCTTCTGGACATATAACTAGATTAACGAAATGAGTAAATAAAGGAAGTGTGCGATGACACCGGCGCAGAGGCCGGCGACGGCGTGGGCGCCGATAGCCTTGGAAATGACCTTGCGGTAGCCCATGCTGTCCAGCATGGCGGTGTGCGTGGAGAGGAATCCGCTCCAGCACATGCCGATGGCGGTGAAGACGGCCACGGTGTTTCCGTCCAGGAAACCGGCGGCGTTGAAGGTGGGCAGAAGGCCGAGGGCGGCTCCGACTGCACCGAGGGCGGTCATGGGGAAGGCGATGAGCTCCATGTGCTCGAAGCCGAAGAGCCACTCGAACACCCAGTGGATTTTCTCGGCCAGCCAGGGAAGGACGGGGACGCCCTGTGAGGACGAACCGTTGTACACGCCTTCGGGACCGGCGCCGAAGGTGAGCATGATGACGGCGGTGGTGATGATAAGGACGCCGGGGATAATCTGCAGGCCCAGTTCCACACCGTTCTTTCCGCCGTCCAGTACGGCGTTGAGAAAACGCATGAAGATGCCGTCCTGGTTTTCTTCTTCGGGCTGCTCCTCGAAGGATTCACCGGCTGCACTTTCCAGTACGGGGCTGTCCAGCTCGGGATAGGCCTTCAGGCATTTCCGCTGCATGACGCGCGTGGAGATGATGGAACCGCAGAAAGCACCGGCGAGGCCCACCAGCGCACCGGTAATCTGGACATAGCCCACCATGGTGATGATGACCACGAATCCCATTCCAAAGGCGGTACCGAAGTTGGTGAGGGAGATGAGCTGGTACTTTTTGAAGAAGGAGGCAAAGTTGCGGTCCTTGGACAGAGCGATAATGGCTGGGTTGTCGGAGAGGAACGTCATGACGGCCCCGAGGGCTGCCACGCCGGGAAGGTTATAAAGGGGCTTCATGAGGGGGCGCAGGATGCGCTCCAGCAGGTTTACTACGCCAAATTCCGACATGAGCTTGGACAGCGCGCCCGTGAGCACCGTAATGCCCATGAGGTAGAACACGGTGTTGAGAAGAAGGTCGTGGGCCGTGTTCATGAGGGTCTTGAGCATGTTGCTCCCGCCCATCTTGTAGCCTAGAAAGCTGAATACGCTGACAAGAAGGGTGAGGAAGACAATGGCTTCAATGGTGGAACGGCGTGTTTTCTCCGATTTCATTTCCTTTGTGGTTGAGTACGCAAAGATAAGCAATTATCGGTACAATTCCCGTAGGACGGCAAGGGACTTTACCTGAATGTTGGCTTCGGTGTGATAGGAAAGGTACTGGAGGAGCTCCTCGCACAGGGCGTTGCGGACCGCTCCGCTGAGGGGAAGGAGGAGCGACTCGCTGAAGCTGGCCGCAGTGAGCGCCTTCATCTGGTTCAGGTGTTCTCCGGCAAAGGGGGCGATGTCGTCAAAGGTGGGCCGAAAGCCAAGTGCTCCCGCAAGTTCCAGAAGGAACCGGACGGGGAAGTTGGCAAAATCGGCCTCCAGCGCATTGAGGGTAAGGATGCTTCCTACGCACCACTCGTACAGGCCGTCTTCGTTGGCACCGTCCCTTACCGTGCGGAACAGCACTTCGGAGAGGAACAGCGTCATGGTGTTTTTCTTCAGGTTTCCCCGGATCCCTTCCAGGGCGTCCTTGAGCGTGATGTTTCTCAGGGTCCAGAGCTCGCTCTTGCTGCTTTCCACGACATCGGCCTCCAGGATGTTCAGAGGCAGAAACAAAGTGGTGCCGGTCTTTTTGGCACTGCGTACCAGAAAGCCCCGGCGCCCCCATTCGCGTGACAGCGTGTGTACCACCAGGGCGTTTTCGCCCACTTTGGTGGTGGTGAGCACGATGAACTCTACAGCGTCTCCCGTCATTTTTTCAGGAATTCGGCCATGGCCCTCAGCGCCTTGCCACGATGGGAAATGGCGTTTTTCTCTTTTTCTCCCAGCTGGGCGTTGGTTTTGTCGTAGCCCTGGGGGATGAAGACGGGGTCGTAGCCGAAGCCGCCTTTGCCGGCGCGGGCGGGGGCGATGCTGCCCTCCATGACGCCGTCAAAGAAGTGATGCTGGCCGTCTATGATAAGGGTGACGGAGGTGCGGAAGCGGGCCGAGCGGGTGGCGCGGGCCGTGGTGATGCCGTTGGTGCGGGCCATGGCGGCCTCTTTCTCACGGCGGGCTATCTCCGAGAGGAGTTTGTCGATGTTGGCGTCGGCGTTGTGCTCGGGGCCGGCATAACGTGCGGTCTCCACGCCGGGCGCGCCGCCCAGGATGTCCACTTCCAGGCCGGAGTCGTCTGCGAAGCAGTTGAGGCCGGTCTTTTTATAGATGTAGTCGGCCTTCTGCATGGAGTTGGCCCTTAAGGTGTTGCCGGTTTCGGGGATTTCCTCGGTGATACCGAGCTCTGCGGGGGTAACGAGCTCAAAACCCTCGCCCAAGATTTCAGCAGCTTCCCGGACCTTTCCGGGGTTGCCCGTTGCAAATACGATCTTCATATAACTCTAAATTTTTACCGGCGCAAAGTTACGAAAAAATCCAATAATAAAAAAATTTATTAACTACATCGTGCGGCCGATAAGGCTGTGGGCAAAATCTTTAAGCGCCTGATGCCCACTGGCATCCATCCCGGCGTCGGTTCCCTTGAAGACGGCTCGCGTGGAGAGGTCTCCGATGGCTTTCCGGGCGGCATCGGCAATTCCTACCGAGTCATAGATGGCCTTGACGCGGGCAATCTTTGCGCTCTTTTCCTCTTCGGTGACGGCGGGAGCGGCCAGGGCTTCTTCCAGGCCCTCTGCGCCCAGCTCCAGCGCTTTTACGGTGAGCCAGCTCTTCTTGCCGTTGAGGATGTCTCCTCCGATGGGCTTCCCAAACACCTTCTGGTCTCCGTAGGCGTCCAGGTAGTCATCGGCCACCTGGAAAGCGAGGCCCAGGTAGTAACCAAACTCGTATAAACATTCCTGGCTCCACTTGTCGGCCCCTCCGATGAGGGCGCCCATCTGGGCCGAGCAGGCCAGGAGCACGCCGGTCTTGAGCCCGATCATTTCCATGTACTCTTTCATGGAGACGCGGCTGCGCTTTTCAAAGTCCATGTCCAGCTGCTGGCCGTCACATACCTCCGAGGCCGTTTTCGAAAAGAGCGCCAGGGCCTCCGGCAGTACGGCGGCGGGGGCTTTTGCAATGCGCTTGTAGGCGTCTATGCACATGACGTCTCCGCTGAGGATGGCGGTGTCTTCGTTCCATTTTTTCCAGACGGTGTCGTGGCCGCGGCGAAGAGGGCTGCGGTCCATGATGTCGTCGTGGATGAGGGTGAAGGTGTGGAACACTTCCAGGCCGGCGGCGGGATCCAGAATCTGGGGCGTGAGCTCGCTCTGGTAAATGCCGTAAGTGGTGAGGCACAGCCGGGGACGGATGCGTTTGCCTCCAATGGAGATCATGTAGCGGAGAGGGTCGTAGAGGCCTTCGGGGGTGGGCTGGAACTGAATAGTCGCGAAAAGGTCCTTCAGGGCCTGGTCCAGGGTGTGCTCAGGAATCATGGTAAAACGTTTAGTTTACAAAGATACGAAAAAGTGCTAACTTTGCGGCCATGATGAGAAAGGAACTGGAGATAATGGCGCCGGCCGGCAATTTCGGATGCCTCATGGCCGCCATCGAAGGAGGGGCGGATTCCGTGTATTTCGGTATCGGCCACCTCAATATGCGGTCGCACTCGGCCAATAATTTTTCAAAGGAAGACCTGCCGGAGATCCTGCGCATCTGCCGCGCGTACGGCATCAAGGCCTACATGACCCTCAACATCACCCTGTATGGGGAGGAGCTTGCGGAAGCCTATGCCACCCTGGATGCCGCCAAGGCTGCCGGTGTGGATGCCATCATCGCCTCCGACATGGCGTGCATTCTCTATTGCCGGAAAATCGGCCTGGAGGTGCATATCTCCACGCAGCTGAGCATCTCCAACCTCGAGGCCCTTCGCTTCTATGCGCAGTGGGCCGATGTGGTGGTGCTGGCCCGGGAACTGAGTCTGGAGCAGGTGAAGGTCATTTACGAGGGCATTCAGAAGGAACAGATCAAAGGACCCTCCGGGCAGCTCGTGCGCATCGAGATGTTCGCGCACGGTGCCTTCTGCATGGCGGTTTCGGGCAAATGCTACCTCTCGCTGTCGGCCTATGGCGAAAGCGCCAACCGGGGCAATTGCCTGCAGGCCTGCCGCCGCGGCTACCTTCTCACCGACTACGAGACCGGAGATGCCATCCACGTGGACAACAAATACCTCATGTCTCCGAAGGACCTCTGCACCATCGAGTTCCTGGACAAGTTCGTGGAAGCCGGCGTGAAGGTGTTCAAGATTGAGGGCCGTGCCCGCAGCGCCGACTACGTCAAGACGGTGGCCGGATGCTACCGGGAAGCGGCCGATGCCGTGGCCGACGGTACCTTCACCCCGTCCCTCGGCGCATCCATGAAGGACCGCCTTTCCACGGTGTTCAACCGCGGCTTCTGGGACGGATACTATCTGGGAACCAAGATGGGAGAGTGGAGCGCCAAGTATGGCAGCAGCGCCACCCGCACCAAGGTGTACGTGGGCCCTGTCACCAACTGGTATGCCCGGCTGGGCGTAGCCGAGATCCAGGTAGACGCCACACCGCTCCATAAGGGAGACCGCCTCCTTTTCATCGGCAACAAGACCGGCATGCTGGAAATGACGCTGGAAGACCTCCGTGTAGACTATGAGCCGGCCAGTGTGGCTCCGCAGGGCATCCGCTGCTCGGTAGCCGTTCCGCTCTCTGCCATGCCCGAGGACAAAGTCTCTCCCGATGCCCCCGGCGAGCGCATTCACCCCCGCAAGGGAGACAAGGTGTATATCTGGAAAGAGGTTATTGCTTATATCAATAAGTGATAGCCGGCACCTCCAACGCCTTGGCAAGCTGCTCATCGTAACGAATTCGCACCTTTACGCCGGCTTCCTGGAAGTAGTAGCGTACCACAATCTCTTCTTCGATAAAGGGAATGATCTCGTCTTTCTTGAGGCGGAGGAAAGTTTCCTTGTCCATGTCCAGGGATTTTGCCAGGGCATCCAGCTCCGAGCCCATGGCCTCGGTGAGACCGTCTTCCTCCAGGCTCTTTTTCATCTCGTCAAAGAGGGCCCGGGCCGATGAACGGTAGTCGAACTCCTTGTCCTTGGCAAAAGCAATGAAGTCTTCGTAGTCTGTGAAGCGGAAATCATCTGCCGCCGGGATAGACTCATGCTTTCTCACATACTCCAGGGCATACTGCTCGGTGATGCCACTGTAAACCAGCGAGTAGGTAAGGCGGGAATAGCGGTGGGCCTTCACTTCGAAGTCCGGGGTAATGCCGCCGCCGTCCTTCACCGTACGTCCGTGCGCCGTTGTGAAGCTGTGGGTGAGGGAGTCGGGGATGTGACCCACGCTGCCGTCCTCGTTGCGGTGGCTGTAGTCGATGGCCTGCACGCATCGGCCCGAAGGCGTATAGTACTTGGCGGTGGTCACCTTGAGCTGGCCATTGTAGGGCAGCGGACGGATGCTCTGCACAAGGCCCTTTCCGAAGGTGCGCGTACCGGCAATGGTGGCGCGGTCGTAGTCCTGCAGGGCGCCGGAGACAATCTCACTGGCCGATGCACTGCCGCTGTCTACCAGCACCAGGATGGGAATCTCGGTGTCTACCGGGTCTGTGGTGGTCTTATATGTGGCGGCCGATCCCGCGGCCCGGCCCTTGGCACTTACCACGACCGAACCCTTGGGGACAAAGAGCGAAACAATGTTCACGGCCTCGTTCATAAGGCCGCCGCCGTTGCCGCGAAGATCCAGCACCAGGCGCTGCATGCCCTGGGCCTTAAGGGTGTGGTAGGCATCCCGGATGCCCTGGCCCACGCCGTCGGTGAACTTATCCAAAAGGATGTAGCCGTCCTTCTCATTGAGCATGCCCACATAAGAGAGGGAAGGCAGCACAATGCGTTCGCGCGTTACCGGAACGTCAATGGTCTCTCCCCGCAGCTTTTTCACACGGAACACCACCTGGGTACCGGGCTTTCCCCGCATGCGGTCACTGCTTTCCTGGCTGGTAAGGCCGTGGGTGGTAACCCCGTCAATGGCCTCTATCTCGTCTCCGCAGCGGAGACCGGCCTTGGCGGCGGGAGATCCGGCATAAGGCTCGTTGATAATGACGTTCCCGTTTACGTCGGGCTTATAGATGATGGCGCCAATACCTCCGTAGGTGTTGCTCAGCATCATCTGGAAGTCTTCCTGCTCTTCCTCCGGCACATAGACGGTATAGGGATCCAGCGCCTCCAGCTTGGCATTCACGCCGGCCCGCTCAATGCGTCCCACCTCCAGGGAGTCCACATAGGAACGGTTGAGTTCTTTCAAAATGGCATTTTCAACCTCTACCCACTTGCCCAGGGTAAAGCTTTTTGACTGCGCCGAGGCGCTCAAAGTGACCGCCAGGGCGGCCACTGCAACAAAGAATCGTTTCATAACTGGGCAAAGGTACAAAAAATGTGCTAATGCATATTAGACCGTTACAGGGTGAGGGCGCCGCCGCGGTAGAACTCCACCAGGCGGGTCTGGAACACATATTCGTAGGTGGCCTGTACGGCATCGGACTGGGCTTTCACCAGGCGGTTGCGGCTCTCGTTGAACTCGGTGAGGGTGGCCTTCCCGTTTTCATACTTTCCCTGCATGAGCACGAAGGCATCTTCGGCGGCATCGGCGGCCGTCCGGGAGGCTTCCCACTTGGCACGGGCGGCTACGGCTCCGTTCCAGGCCTGCTGGATTTCCTTGTAGAGCGCCTGCTCCGTGCGGCGCAGCTGGAGCGTCTGGGTGCTCTGCTGCAACCGGGCGCTGCGCACCTGGTTGCGGGTGGTGAATTTGTTGAAGATGGGGATGCTCAGGGACAGGCCCACGTATTGGCTGAAGTTGTTGCTCAGCTGGTTCCAGAAGCCCTGGCTGCCAAACGACGTGTAGTAGTTGGTGCCCATGCCTCCGTTCAGCGAGAGGGAAGGGGAGTAGGCGGCTTTGGCAATCTGGAGCTGCTTGACGGCACCTTTGAGGCGGATTTGCTCGGCGCGGATTTCGGGCCTGAGGCCCAGGGCATCGGCATAAATGTCGTCAGGATGGCCCAGGGATACTTCTTCCAGTTCCACCTTGGGACGTATGATGGCGAAACTTTCCCACTGCGGGATCTCCAGCAGCTGGGCCAGCGTGAGCAGGGCGGTGCGCACGTTGTTCTGTGCCTGCACCACGGTTACCTGGCTCTGGGCCAGGGAGGCCTTCTGCTGGGAGAGTTCGGCCGATGACGCGCGGCCGGTGGCGAACATGCCTTCCAGGCGGGCGACCTGCAGGGAGTCAATGGTGAGCTGCTCGCGGGCGACATCGGCTATCTCGTAATTGTAGAGGATCTGGACGTAAGCCTGCGCTACCTGCACGCGGATATCGTTGCGGGCTTTTTCCAGGTCGGCGGTGGCGGCCTCCAGGTTGAGGGCGGCCAGCTGTATGCGGCGGGGAGTGGCCAGTCCGTCGAACAGGTTCATGCTGGCACCCAGGTTGAAGCTGGTGCTGGAGGTATTGCCGCTCTCGTAGGTGTTGTTGCCGCCCAGGCCGCGGCCGAAGCTCCAGTTCTGGCTGGCCGATGCGTTCACGGACGGAAGCCAGGACATGTCGGCGGTGTTTTTCTCAATCTCCCGGCCTTCTACGCTGGCTGCCTGTGCGGCTATGGTCAGGTTGTGCTCGAGGGCCCACTCCGTGCACTCCTGGAGGGTCCAGGGATGGGAGAGATCCGGTCCTTCCTGCGGGGTCTGCTGCAGAAGGGCGAGGGCTATGAATAAAGCTTTCATGTCTTACTTGGTGTTAGTGATGATCTGGGGACCACGTACTTTCTCGCCGGCAGCAAGGCCGCTGCGCACTTCGATGTTCACGCCGTCGGAGAGGCCGGTTTCTACGACGCGCTTGTTCCAGGTTCCGCCGTCCATTACATAGACAAAGGTGCTGTCGCCTTCCCACTGGATGGCGCTCTCGGCGACGGTCACTACATCGTGGGCTTCCTGGAGGACAATCTCGGCATTGGCGCTGTAACCGCTGCGGATGGTGATGCCGGCAGGGACTTTTACGGAAGCCTTGATCTCGAACAGGTTGGTTCCGCCCGACTCGGTGGCCTTGGGGGCGATGTATTCGAGAGCGGCGTCAAAGTGTACGTCCTGCAGGGCGCCTACGCTGATGCGGACGGGAAGGCCCACGTGGAGGCGGCCCACCTCGGTTTCGTCAATGTTGCCGTCAAAGATGAGGTCGTCCATGTTGGCCACGGTGGCGATGGTGGTACCATCGTTGAAGGTGTTGGACATGGTGACGGAGTTACCTACCTTTACGGGGATGTCCAGGATGAGGCCGGAGATGGTGGAGCGCACCAGGGTGGTACTCCCGCTCTTGTTGGAGGAGGATACGCCGTCACGGACAATCTCCAGGGTTTCCTGGGAGACGGCTTTCTCTTCCTTTGCCTGCTGCAGGGCCTGGCTCACTTTCTCGAATTCCTCGGCGCTCACGAGTTTCTGGTCGTAGAGGGCCTTTTCGCGGTCGTAGTTGATCTGGGCCTGTTTGAGGTTCATTTCGGAAAGGCGCAGCCGGCTCTGGGCGCTGGAGAGGGAACTCATGTCGGGAATGACTTTGAGTTTGGCAATCACCTCGTTTTCCTTCACGGTCTCGCCGGCTTTCTTGTAGAGCTCGGCCACGATACCGTTGATCTGCGGCTTTACGTTTACCTCGTCGCGGGGCTGGATCTTGCCCGTGACCACGGTGCTCTTGGAGATGCTGCCGGTCTCGGGGACCAGCTCCTGATACTGGATTTCCTTGGGTTGGGACCGGCGGAAAAGGTAAGCGAAAGTGCCGATGAAAACGGCTGCAATCGCAACGACCATCAAAAATTTACCAAACTTTTTCATATCTATTGTTTTTGTTATTCTAAGTTTATTGTCATTCTGACTGAGTTTATTGTCATTCTGAGCGCAGCGAAGAATCTATTCGTCTCTCATTGCATCTACGGGTTTGATCTGCATGGCGCGGGAGGCAGGCATGAGGCCGGCTACGACGCCGAGTACAGTCAGGAGCGACGCAGCCAGCATGGCCGTCCCGAAGGGTACTTGGAAGGCAGCCTTGAGAATGCCGTCTTCGGTCATTCCCATCTCCACGCCGGCCAGGATGAGTACGCTCAGGACAATGCCTCCCATGCCGGCCACCAGCGTGAGCACAATGCTCTCGGAGATAATCTGGCCCAGGATCTGGCGGGGCGTAGCGCCAATGGCGCGGCGGATGCCGATCTCGGTGGTGCGCTCCTTCACGCTCACCATCATGATGTTGGATACGCCGATGACACCGGCGAGCAGCGTTCCCAGGCCGATGAGCCAGACCAGGAAGTTGATGCCTTTGAACAGGTTGTCCACGATGCCGAAGATGAGCTGGGTGTTGAGAAGGAACAGGGCCTGCTCGTCCGTGGGGTCAAAGTAGTGGGCCCGGGCCAGGATCTCCCGCACGCGCGGGGTGAGGTCGCTCATGGTGTAGCCCGGCTTGGCCGTGAAGCACAGGAGCTGGATGGTGTTCCCGAGGTTATAGGCTTTGATGGCCTGGGTAAGGGGAATGGTCACGAGGTCTGAGTTGCTGCCGTTGATCTGGATACCGCCGCCTTCTCTCCAGTCCACGCCGATGACATTATAGTAGGAGCCGGAGATGCAGATGCGTTTGCCGCAGGGATCTCCGCCCTCGGGGAAAAGGTCGGCGTACACTTTCTTTCCCAGTACGCACACTTTCCGCTCCTGGGCTACATCGGCCTCGTTGAGGTATCGGCCATACATCATCTGGGGCGTCTCGATATTCACGTAATCGGCCCGCGCTCCGCGCACGACGGCTTCCGAGCAGGTGTTTTCGTCGCGGGTGACGCTCTTGCCCCACAGGCCTACGGTGGGGGTGACGGTCTCCAGTTCCGGCATCAGGTTCCGCAGGCGGTCTACGTCGGAATAGGTCATTTCCCAGGTGCGGCCCTTCTTGAAGCCCTTGAACGGCTTGGAGGTAGAGTTGGAGAAAGCGATGCAGGTATTCTGTGCAAAGCCTTCGAAATTCTTGTTCAGGAGGTCTTTGAGTCCCTGGCTGCCGCCGGTCAGGAGCATCAGCATGAAGATGCCCCAGAACACGCCGAAGCCGGTGAGGATGCTGCGGCTCTTGTTGCGCAGGATGCTGTCCAGGATTTCCCGGAACGTATCTGTATCAAACCACTTTTTCATCAGTCTGCTCTCAGGGCTTCAATGGGTTTTACACGGGAGGCTTTCCAGGCGGGGATAGCCCCGGCGAGGGTGCCGGCAATAATCAGAAGGAGGGTGGCTTCGAGCGCTACGTCCAGTCCTACAGTGGGGTTCACCAGCATGTGGATTTCTTCCATGCCGATGTTCACGCCGCTCTGTCCTACGGTTTTATCCAGGATTTGGCAGGCTACCATCCCCAGGAACATGCCCACGTAGCCGAAGAGGGCCGTGATGGCAATGCTCTCGGCGATGATGAGCTTGAGGATGGCTCCGGGCCGGGCGCCGATGGCCTTTCGGATGCCAAACTCGTGGGTGCGCTCCTTCACGGTGATGAGCATGATGTTGGAAATGCCCACGATGCCGCTCACCAGGGTAAGGAGGCCCAGGATCCAGAGGGCGATGTTGAGGATGCGGTTGCCCTCGCTCATCTGCAGGTTGCGGGTGTAGCCGTTGTTGATCCAGAGGCCGCGGCTGTCGTCGGGAGCAATGTCATGGTTTCGTTTGAGAACGCTTGTGTAGGCGTCTTCGAAGGCTTGGTGATCCTGGAGGGTAGTGGGCCCGTCTACAGTGAAGGAAATGTTGTCAATCTTGTCGGAATGGTCGTAAATTCCCTTGTAGGTGGTGTAGGGAATATAGCAGCCGCGGCGGAAGTCGCTTTCGTCCGTGTGGTAGATGCCCACTACGCGGTAAGCGATTTTTCCGGCTGCAATCCAGGCGCCCAGGACGGCGTCGGGGTTGCCGGGAATGAGCTCCCGGGCGTGGGAACTGGCGATGACAATCACCTTGCTTCGCTGCTCCAGGTCTTCCCGTTTGATGAAGCGGCCGCTGCTCATCTGGATTTTGTTATGCTCCTCAAAGCCGGGCATGACGCCCCGGAGCCATCCGTTTGCGGTTTTGTCTCCCAGGGCCAGATCGGCGGAGGTGGAACCGGTGGAAACGCTGACATCTCCGATGATGCCTTCCCACGTCGGGCCGTCCGTATAGTCCACGTCTTTCTGGTCCAGTTCGATGATGCGGTTTTCCTTATATCCCTTGTAGGGTTTGGAAGTACGCCAGCCTTCGACTTCGATGCTTTGTGAAATGTAGTTCTGCATGTTTCCCGCGAAGGAATTCATGAGGCCGTTTCCGGCGCCGAGGAGGGTCACCAGGAGGAAAATGCCCCAGCTCACCGCAAAGCCCGTAAGGGCCGTGCGGAG
>CAMODD010000005.1:0-74664 GCA_946611215.1 uncultured Bacteroidales bacterium
GTTTCCTGCGTCCCCGCTTCGCGGGAACTTGTCTCCGGCGGGCCCCTCCCCCTGCTCTTGTCCGGGGGTGGACAAGCCACCCGGGAGGGTCTCCCCCCTCCGCAGAAGCGCTGCTGCTGTGCCTGTGTTCTGTTCTATGCTCGCGTTGCGTGGGGCTAACGTGTTGATTAACAACATATTAATCAAAAATGCCTAGTAAAAAATCACTAGGCATTTTCGCGTAATGTTCTGACCTTTAGATAGTTACCTCCACAGCTACGTCCCAAAGCCCCTCCCTTGAGGAGAGGGGTTTGGGGAGGGGGTAACGTGAGGTTAAGCCGCGAAGCGAGAGCCTTGCGTAATAGGGCGGCTTAGCCCCTCCCCTGAGGGGAGGGGTTTGGGGAGGGGGTAACGTGAAGCAATAACGCTGCACGTTAGTGCAGCATAACCGTGAGCCCAGCCATCACAATCGACACCATGCTCATGAGCTTGATGAGGATATTGAGCGAAGGGCCAGAGGTGTCCTTGAAAGGATCGCCCACCGTGTCACCCACGACGGTGGCATGGTGTGAAGCCGAGTTCTTGCCGCCAAAGTGGCCTTCTTCCACAAACTTCTTGGCATTGTCCCAGGCACCGCCGGAGTTGGCCAGGAAAATGGCCAGTACAAATCCGGCACCCAGGCCGCCGGCCAGGAGGCCAATCACGCCAGCAGGGCCCAGCACGATGCCCACCAGCATGGGAACGATAATGGCAAGGAGGGACGGGAATACCATCTCATGCTGTGCGGCCTTGGTGGAGATGCGCACGCAGGAAGTGTAGTCCGGACGCTGTTTGCCTTCGAGGATGCCCGCAATCTCGCGGAACTGGCGGCGCACTTCCACCACCATCTTCTCGGCGGCACGTCCCACGGCGTTCATGGTGAGGCCGCAGAACAGGAAGGCCATCATGGAGCCCACGAACACGCCCACCAGCACCATCGGGTTCATGAGAGTGATGTCATAGTAGTCCACAATGTCCATGATGGTGGCCGATACCGTATCCACCGTCCGGTCTCCAATCTCCAAAACAGACTGCCCGATGTGTCCCAGGCCAATCTTGATCTCTTCAATGTAGGAAGCCAGCAGGGCCAGCGCCGTAAGGGCGGCACTGCCGATGGCAAAGCCCTTGCCGGTAGCGGCTGTGGTGTTGCCCAGGGAGTCCAGGATGTCGGTCTTTTCACGGACGGAAGGGTCCAGTTCGCTCATCTGCGCGTTGCCGCCGGCGTTGTCGGCGATAGGGCCGTAGGCGTCCGTCGCCAGGGTGATGCCCAGGGTGGAGAGCATGCCCACGGCGGCGATGGAAATGCCGTAAAGGCCATGTGAAAGCGTCTCAACGCTGAAGTTGAAGCCCGTTGCAAAGCCATAGGCCAGCAGGATGGCGCAGGCGATGGTGACCACCGGAACTGCGGTAGAAATCATGCCCAGGCCAACGCCGTTGATGATGACGGTGGCAGGGCCGGTCTGGGAGCTCTCGGCCAGCTTCTGGGTGGGCTTATAAGAATGTGAAGTATAGTATTCAGTCACCTTGCCAATGACAACGCCTGCCAAAAGGCCGCTCACTACGCTCAGGGACAGCATCCACCAGTTGGGGAATCCGAGGAGCCGGAAGATGCCGAAGGAGCACACCGCAATGAGGACGGCTGCGAGGTTGGTTCCGCGGCTCAGCGAGCCCAGAAGGTCCTGCAGGTTGGCTCCCTCCTTCGTGCGCACCACGAAGATGCCCAGGATGGAGAGCACCACGCCGATGGCGGCAATGGTCATGGGCGCCAGAATGGCCCGCATCTGCACCGCGGTACCATCGGCAAAGAAGGCCGATGCGCCCAGCGCCATGGTGGCGAGGATGGAGCCACAGTAACTCTCGTACAGGTCTGCGCCCATGCCGGCCACGTCACCCACATTGTCGCCCACATTGTCGGCGATGGTGGCGGGGTTGCGGGGATCGTCCTCCGGGATATCCTGTTCCACTTTACCCACGATGTCGGCTCCCACATCGGCCGCCTTGGTATAGATGCCGCCGCCCACGCGGGCGAACAGCGCCTGCGTGGAAGCACCCATGCCGAAGGTGAGCATGGTGGTGGTAATCACAACCAGCGTCTGGGCCTCGGAGGCCTCATGCACAAAGGCGTTCAGCACCAGCCACCAGATGGCGATATCGAGCAGTCCCAGTCCCACCACGGTGAGACCCATGACGGCACCGCTGCGGAAGGCAATCTTGAGGCCGCCGTTGAGGCTTCGCATGGTGGCGTTGGCCGTACGGGCACTGGCAAACGTGGCCGTTTTCATGCCCACAAAGCCTGCCAGGCCGCTGAAAAAGCCGCCCGTGAGGAATGCGAACGGAACCCAGGGATTCTGCACGCCAAAACCGTAGGCCAGCACGGCAAAGAGCGCCGCCAGCACGGCAAAAACAATGATAACGACTTTGTACTGCTGTTTGAGGTATGCCATGGCACCCTCGCGCACGTACTGTGCGATTTCTTTCATGGTAGGGGTTCCCTCGCTCTCCTTCATCATCTGCCGGAAGAAGATCCAGGCAAAGAGGAGCGCCAGCAGCGCGGCTGCCGGAACCAAATAGAATAAAGAGGTCATAGTTTTGTGTGTTAGTTCTGTGGTTATCAGTTCATTTCTTCGATGTTAAAGCCCTCCAGGCTGTCCATCAAATTCTTTATCGTGTTTAGGTAATCTCTTTGCCTGAGGCGCAGGGTAAGGTGAATTTTTCCTTCGGATATGGAATAGGACTCTACGTTAACGCGCTGGTTTTTAAGTTTTTCGGGGAGTGAGGGGAGGTCGTAGGGCTTGTCGGGGACAAGGGTCATGTCCACCACCTTCTCGCTGTAGTGAAGGTTCACGAAGTGCATCATTTCCAGGCAGGAAACTGTGAGCACAGAGGCTGCAATGGCTACAGGATACATCCCGTCTCCGCAGGCCAGGCCGATGGCGGCGGCCACCCACAGGCCGGCGGCGGTAGTGACACCGCGCACTACGTTTCTCTGGAAGATGATGACACCGGCGCCGATGAAGCCGATGCCGGAAACCACCTGCGCGGCCACGCGTGCGGCGTCGTGCTGCTTGCCTTCAAAGGCAAACTCGGATATAATCATGAACAGGGCACTGCCCAGCGCTACGATGAAATGCGTACGCACACCGGCCTCTTTGGCGCGGAATTCCCGCTCCAGTCCAATGAGGCCGCCAAGGAATCCGGCGGCGACCAGCCGGAAAATCATAACCCAGTCAAAACTCATAGCTATAACAAATATACAAAAATTAGAATAAACCCGGCGTAATGTGCAGCCATTTCAGGACGGTCTGTCCAAACAGCAGGATGAGCAGCCAGGAGAAGGTCATCATGGTGATGCCGTATTTGAAAGCGTCCGTCATGCTGTACTGGTTGGTGGTGTACAGCAGGGCCGCGGGTTTGCTGTTGAAGGGGAGCACGTAGCAGTGCTCGATGAGCATGGACACCGGAAGGGCCAGGCTCATGGGCGGGAAACCAAAGCGTTTTTCCACGCCCAGCGCGATGGGGACAAACACCATCGTGCGAATGGTTTTGGACTGGAACACCAGTCCGGAATACATCATCAGGAATGTCAGGATGACGTATAGTACCCAGAAAGGAGTGTCGGCGGTGATGCCAAGGGAGTCAAAGGCGGCATTCACCATGGTGTTGGGGAGGTCGGTTGCGTTGAGACCGCTGCCCAGGGTGTAGGCACCGGCGCTGAACAGCATGAGGTGCCAGGGAATGTCCACATCGTTCCACTTTACTACGCCCACGCCCGGAATGAGAGCCAGGACGGCACCGATAAGGGCGACAATGGTTTCATCTATGTTGTGGAACGTTCCTTTTGTGATCCACAGGAACAAAACCACCAGGAAAATGCCCACTGCACGCCACTCCTGGGTGCTCATGGGCCCCATGGCGGAGAGTTCTGTGCGCAGCCGCTCGATACCTCCCTCAATCTGGGGCACCTGCTCCTCCTTTTTCATAGGGAAGAATACATACATGCCCAGCAGCAGGCCCACCACGAGGATAATCACGCTCATGGGTCCCACTGCCACTAACCAATCGGCATATCCGAAGTCGCAGGATCCTACAAAACCCGCGATGAGGGAGATAGCAAGCAGATGCGCGCCGCTGCCCGTATAGAAGGCGTTGGCGCCGATGTTCACCTGAAACAGGTTCTGGATAACGAGGTTGCGTCCAAAGTTGTTGCGCTTGCCGTCACCGGCCCCGTAGATGGCACAGATCACCATGAAGATGGGCAGCATGATGGTGGCCTTGACGGTAGTGGCCGATATGAAGGCGCTTAGCACCAGGTTGATGAGGAGGAAGCTCCACAGCACACCCTTGGCACTGCGGCCGAACTTGATTACAAAGGCCAGGGCCAGGCGCTTGGCAAAGCGGGTTTTCACCAGCATGGACGCCAGTACAAAACTGAGGATGTTGAGCCACATGACCGGATGCCCCAGCTGGGCCAGCGCTTCTTTTTGCGTGGTAACATTGAAAAGAACCACTCCCAGGATGAGGATGAGGGAAGTGAGGTAGTTGGGGATAGCCTCCGTCATCCAGAGGATGAGACTCGCGACAAAAATGCCCAGCATGGCATAGTTCGCGCGGATAAATCCGTCCAGGCCCAGGGCGGCAAGCCGCTTCTGTGCAGCTGCCGCCAGGGAGCTCTGGTCCAGATTGTCAATAAAGCCGATGTGGCAGAACCAACAGATCCAGACAAAGGCGATGATGGCCAGAGGACCACCCAGACGGGCCATCCACACCTCAAATTTCGATTTCTGCATTTTGGGCAGTTTCTCGATTTTGTAGTTGTTCATATCCAGCGGATCAAACACCGCCTTTGTCGTATCTGTCGTCATCATAAGATTATTTCCAATTCTTATAAGGGTTCTTCATCAGCATGGAGTTGAAGTACTTGGGGTCACCGGTAACTTCTTCTCCCAGCCAGGCGGGCTTGTCAAAAGGCTCGTTCTCATCGGCCAGCTCAACTTCGGCCACGGTGAGGCCTTCGTTGTCGCCGTAGAACTCGTCCACCTCCCAGGTGTGGACACCATCGGTGTTCTTCACCAGGTAGCGGGTCTTGTCGATGACGCCGGGCTCGGCCAGTTCCAGGAGGGACTTGACCTCTTCCACGGGGATTTCCTTCTCCCACTCGAAGCGGGCGGCGCCGGAGGCGTTGCCGATACCCTTGATGGTGATGAAGCCCTTTTCACCCTTTACGCGGACGCGCACGGTGCGCTCCGGCACGGAGGAAAGGTAGCCCTGCGTGATGCGGGTGGCTTTGAAGGCATCGGCCTTGAAGTCTCCCTTTACCAAGAATTTCTTTTCAATTTCCTGTGCCATGGCTTATTCGTTTGCTAAGGGTTTGTCGCTCATGCCGATGACGCGCTTGATGGCCTGCAGGTAGTTGATGTTCTCAACGCCTTCCAGGTGGCAGTCGGCTACGGTCTTCTTGATGTCTTCGATCTCGGTGCTCTCGGAGTTGATGGTGACCACTTTGGCGCCGTTGATAAGGACGTTACCTACCTCGCAGATGGTATTGTTCACCATGTAGCCGAAGCGCTGCTTGTGTACGCGGACGGCGGCGAGGTCCGGGCAGGCCTTCACCATGGCGATGAACTCTTCGAAGGTGTAGGTGTCCTTGGTGAGGGCGGGCATCTCCACCATGAAGGCGGGGAACACTTCCTTCTCCAGAACTTCCTTGGAGATGGGGAATTCGCCCTTCATGAGGGGGTTCCACTGCTCGAAGCCGTCTACGGTCTGGACATAGGTCTTGATGTCCATCTTTCCGTCGCGGATCTTGGTATTGTTGATGTCGTTCTTGGCGCTGATGATGTAAATCTCATCACTGGTGCGCTCCCATACCTTCTCGGGTACGGGGACGGAGAGGCGTGCCATTCTCTTGTGCGCTTCGCAGAAGTTCTGACCGAAGCTGCGGAATTCAAAGCGAGGTTTGGAAATCTCGCCAATCTTAAGTTCTGCCATATTAAATTATAGAGTTAAAAAGGTATTTATTCAAATACTACGTCGGTTCCGTTGGCGTTCTTGGCGCCCGGGGTAGCGTCCTGATAGTACCACTTGCCGTCGGCGTTGACACCGTAGGAAGCAGGGGCCTGTGCCTTGAGGAGGGTGGTGAGGTTAAAGTCGGACAGGCTGTTGCCCTTAGGGTCGAAGAGTTCCACGTGCACGGCCTTCTTGGCAGAGAGGCCGCCGCTGAAGGTGAGCTCGGCTGCATAGCCTTCCTGGGCACCGCCGGTGACGGTTACGTCAGAGCTGTAGAGGAGGAGGAAGGCACCGGCCTTGAGGGTGGTAGCCTCGGAACCGGTCCACTTCACGGCTCCGTCCTTCTGGATGGTGACGCCCTTCATGTTAATGTCCTTGGAACCGGTATTGACAAGTTCGATGAATTTGTCGTTGCCGTTGATTTCATTGAGCTTGAGGGGAGTGAAGTCAATGGGAATCACGCCCACGGTGTAGGTGGTGACGGCCGACTTGGAGACGGCGTCATCGGTCTTGGCCTCGATGTAGAATTCCACCACGGTGTCCATGGGCTGGGCCGGGATGGTAGCCTTGTACTTCTTGCCGTCCAGGGTCATGGCCACGGTCTTGGGCTCTCCCTGGTTCAGGGTGTAGACGAGGTTGATTTCGTTGATGGTCATGAGGGCCGATGCCTTGACGGTAACGGTTACATCGTCGTTCTCATCGTAGGCGATGGTGTTCTCCAGGGAGGAGAAGGTGGTGTAGGGATACAGGCCGTCCTTTACGCAGGCGGTAAGGGCCATGAGGATGGCGACGGATGCTATAATGAGCTTTTTCATAAGGCTTTCAAGTATTAGAAGTCAATTTCAAAACGGACGGCAATCATGTGATAGTCAACGCCGGCCTTGCCCTTGGCGGTCACGACCTTGGCGTAGTCCTTGGTGGGAGCGCCGGACTCGTCCAGGCCCACGAAGAGTTTGTTCTTGCCGTTGGCGTAACGGTCGTTGTTGTTGTACTGGTAGTTGATCTGCATCTTTACGTTGTTGGTGACCCAGTAGTTGAGACCCACGGTGTAGGCCTCGGCGGTGCCGCCGAATACGTTTCCGCTGTTGAGGTTGCAGTACTCATAGCGGGCGCAGAGCTCGATGTCTCCCCACTTCTTGCCGGGCTTGATCTTGGTGTACTTGCCGCCGTTGGCGTCGTAGCGCTGGGTGCCGCCGAACAGGAGGTAACCGGCCTGGGCATACCAGCCGTTGAACATCTTTGCGGTGGGATCCTCGGCATCGGCCTTGAAGGACACGTTGTCCTGGACATAGGCGGCCTCATAGCGCAGGCCCTTGTAGTGACCGGCCAGTTCTACCGTCCACAGGAGGTTGTGGTCATAGCCGGCGAGGTCGCTGGTGTCCAGATACTTCTTGCGGTTGATGCTGGTGGAGTTGCGGGCGCTGGCGCGGTAGTAGCCAAACTTCTCGGCGCTGGCCTTGGGCGTGCGGTAGGAAGCGGCGGCGCCAATGTGCAGGCTGGCGTTATCCAACTTGTAGAGAGGACGGAAAACTACCTTTCCGGTGAGGGACAGGCCGGCATTGTAGCCGAAGTCCTTGTTGTTGTCGGCGATATACTGCCATTCCTCTGCTCCGGCGATTTCGGGGCCGAAGATACCGGCGCTGGCCCAAAGCCAGTCCTTGGCGTACTTGGCGTTGAAGCCAAAGTGACGGGAAGGCGTGAGGGCCGAGCACACCATCGGGCGCTCCATGAACTGGAGGTAGCGGGAAGTGGTGTTGCGCTGGATGGAGAAGTTCTCCTTGAAGTTACCGATCTGGAGTTCCAGGTTGGGAACGCCGGTGAAACGGACGATAGCGTCCTTGAGCTCCACAAGACCGTTGGCGAGGTCCATATCGAACTCACCGTACCAGTTTTCGTCAATCTGGCCTTTCACGGCAAAACGGGCGCGGCGGATGGAAACGCCGCTACCGATCTTGTCGGCATAGGAGGGGGCGCCGAAGAAGCCGGCTACATCGGCCTGGACACGGATGTCGAACCACATTTTGTACTTGGAGTTCGGGGAAGCCATGACCAGGATACCGTCCTGGGCTTCAACGTCCAGAACGTCGGACTGAACGGCCACGCCGTACTGGTTGTACTTGGGGGCCTTCTGTGCAAAGGCGGCGCTTGCAGAAAGCAGTACGATTGCAAAAGCAGAGATTAGTTTACGCATAAGTCAGTATTAAAAAAGGTTATTAGATAGATTTGATATACTGGACCAGGTTGTCGCTGCGCTTCAGGCCCAGTTTGGCCCTGAGGCGGTACCTGGATATTTCCACGCTTTTGGGTGTGATATTCATAAGGGAGGCGATATATTTTGAGGAAAAGCCCTGCCTTAGCAGATTGGCCAGCTTCCTTTCGCTTTCGGTGAGGTCCGGGAAGGCCTCCTTGAGGCGCGTGTTGAAGTCCCGGTGCAGGATTTCCGTGCGGGCATAGAAGTCGCTGATTTCGCGTGTGAAGTACATGCGCTCCCGAAGCTCGTTCAGGACATCGTCCAGGGCCTTTTCCCTGCTTACTCCGTCGGGCAGGGCACGCACTTCCTCCAGCTGGGCATATACCTTTTCCATGAAGGCTTTTTGCTCGCTTACGCCTACGGCAAAGTCCACGAGTTCCTTGCGCTTGTTCTCCAGTTTGTTCAGGAGTACTTTCTCCTGTGTCTCCACTCTCACTTCCAGGGCCGAGAGCGACTTCTGCGTGGAGTAAACCTGCTCCTGCCGGGCGCGGAGCATCTCACGGCGTCGGGCTTGGGCCCGCTGCGTGCGCACATAGATGACAAGGGCCGCCACCATGGCAATGATGCCCACCAGGATGAGGGTGGAGAGCACCATGCTCAGACAATAAGTGATGAGGAAGCCCAGTACCGGCGCGGCCAGTGATGCGGCAAAGCTTTGGAGAATCTCTTTGCCTTCGATCATGGCATTGCGTTGTGCGAGGCTTACGCCCACCAGGCCTGCGACCATGAGCGAAGAGGCGCTGACCGGGGTGGGTGTAAGGCCGATGGCTCCGATTCCGTTCCAGGAGAAGAGCGCGAACGTAGCGGCCATGGCCAGCATCACGGAGAGGGCCGAGCAGGAGCCAAAGTCGGTGTCGTCTTCGAGGGACGCTCTGGCGCGAAGGAGGAACGCCGCCATGAGGACCGTAAGGCAGAACAAGGCCGACGGCAGGATTTCATCACCGCCCATCATGCGCGGGAGGAGCGTGGCCAGCTGGCCCAAATTCCAGGCCGCTGCCGTCACCATGAGGAGCGATGCTGCCACGCAAAGGTTCAGGAGGCGCTGGTCCACCACGGCGAGATGCCGTCCGGGACGGGTAGCGTACCGTACGCTGATCTTGGAGAAGAGGAATGTGAGGATGGCGCACAGGAGCGGTGCCGCCAGCCAGCTCAGGACCATGCCTCCCGTAGAGGTCCAGTCCAAAGTACCATCGGCCATAAACCGATAGCCCAGGAAAGCGCCTATGAAAGCGTAGGGAACCGACGTGCGAGGGCTGATGACGGCCGATACGCCTACGGCGGCGGTGGCGCCCAGCGTGATGATGACAAGGGCGCGAGGGTCTGTGGACGGGACGGTGGCGGCCAGTATCTCGCCGTAGGGCTCGCCGATGAAGAAGGGGATTCCCAGCGCGGCAAGCACCAGCAGGGGGAGCATGATCTTTACACTCCACCTCTCCTGCGCACCGGAGGCGTAAAGCGGACCGGCAATGGCGGGATATTCCAGCTTCATCAGCAGGATTCCCAGCGCAGCAAGGGCGAAGGCAAGTGTGAGCATTTCCTACAGGCTTCGTTTGATGGACATCACCGAGAGCTGCTCGGCCACCTTGACGGCGGCGGTGGACAGGTCTTCGATGTGGAGGGCAAAATAACGCAGATGGAACTTTTCGCTCAGTTTGAGCTGGTTCATCTCGTGAAAGACCGTCCGCTTGATGGACTGGGACAGTTTCACGGCCTGCTTATCATAGAGGTACACGCGATGGATATTCTCGCTTACCTGGTCCGGGTGGGAGAAGTAGGCCTTGGTGCCGGGGATGGTGGTCTCGGCCGCCATGGTGGCAAGCTCTGTCAGCTTTATGAATTCCTTCTTGAGCTCCGTGGGAACGGACGGGGATTCAATCTCGAACTGGACCAGGTCGTTGCTCAGGATGGAGAGGATGTGGTCGAACCGCTCCAGGAGGCGCATGATGTCTCCGCGGTAACGGATGAGCGAACCGCGGGAATAAAGTATGTTTTCGATTTCTCTCCGGAGGGCTCCCGCCTCGGTCTCGGCGGTGGCCATGGCTGAGAGGGTTTGGGAGAAACTCTCCGCGTCGTTGTAGAGGTAACTGCGGACGCCTTCCTTAAAGAGTATCAATGCGGTATCTACCGTATTGAGGAGTTTGTCCACCGATTCTGCAAACAGTTTTGCACGGTTTGTAGAGAATATTTCGAACAGTTTCATGTTAAGTGGCTACCTTTGTTGGTTCAAAGATAGCCACTGTAAATTGTAATTCCAACTTTTAAAGCCCTTTGCAGGGTTTTTGTAGAGTTTTTTAGACCTCTGTAGCGGTCGCGAACTCCTGCAGGAAGCGCATGTCGTTCTCAAAATAGTGGCGAAGGTCGTTCACCTGCCACTTGAGCATGGCGATTCTTTCTACGCCCATACCGAAGGCGAAACCGCTGTACTCGTTGGGGTCAATTCCGGAAGCTTTGAGGACGTTGGGATCTACCATGCCGCAGCCCATGATTTCCAGCCAGCCGGTGCCTTTGCAGATGTTGCAGCCTTTACCTTTACAGATATTGCAGCTCACGTCTACCTCGGCCGAGGGCTCGGTGAAGGGGAAGTAGGAGGGGCGCATGCGGATCTCGGTCTCGGCCCCGAACATTTCGCGGGCAAACAGCAGGATGGCCTGCTTGAGGTCTGCGAAGGTGACGTCCTTGTCAATGTAGAGGCCTTCCACCTGATGGAAGATGCAGTGGGCACGGGCGCTGATGGCCTCGTTGCGGAACACACGGCCGGGGCAGACGACGCGGATGGGGAGTTTCTCCTTTTCCATGGTGCGCACCTGTACGGAAGAGGTGTGGGTTCTCAGGAGGAGCGGATTCACGTGGCCGGTGCTCACGAAGAACGTATCCTGCATTTCGCGGGCGGGGTGATTCGGGGGGAAGTTCAGCGCTTCGAACACGTGGTAGTCGTCCTCAATCTCGGGGCCCTCGGCTACGTCGTAGCCAAATTTGCGGAAGATGTCCACAATCTCCTGGCGCACGATGGAAACGGGGTGGCGGCTTCCCAGGGGAATGGCGTCTCCGGGCATGGAGAGGTCTTCCTTGGGTGCGGCGGCCTCGGCGGCTTGCTCGGCCACTTCCTTGAGCTCTTCAATCTTGGCGGTGGCGGCCTTCTTGAGTTCGTTCAGTTTCTGGCCGTATTCGCGTTTGAGTTCGGGGGCCACGGTGCGGAATTCTTCCATGAGGGCCGTGATCTCACCTTTTTTGCCCAGGAAACGGATGCGGGCTTCTTCCACCTCTTTCTGGGTGGAGGCTTTCAGATTGTTCAGTTCACCTAAAATCTGTTCAATCGCTTCTTTCATACCGATATTCTATTTCTTTTTGTTCTTTCTCTTGTCACGGGCCTGCTGGGCCTTTTTTGCGCCGGTTTTCCAGTATTTGTTCCACTGTTCCTCGGTGAAGAAGGACTTGTAGGAGGCATCAATTTGTTCCGCCCATTTATCCTGGACGGCAATGTAGAGGTCTGTGTTCTCCACTTTGGCGCTGGAGAGGCGCTCCAGTTCCTCGGTCATGGCCTTGAAGTCGTGGGTGAGGGTGGAGTCCACGTAAAACTCCTGCCAGTACTCCAGATCCAGCTGGGAAGAGAGGCGCTGTACTTCCTTGTCAATGTATTCCAACAACTGCTTTTCCCGCTGTTCGGGGGTTTGCGGCTGCTGTCCCTGTGCAGACGCAGCAAAAACAGACAGCGCTGCACCTGCTATGACGCTCAATAAACGATAAATTTTCATACCTTTGTAAATTGATGTCAGACGACAAAATTACGCAATTAATCGAAAAAGCCCAAATAACCATGACAAAATCCATACTCAAATTGATGGCGGTAGCCCTGGCGGCCGTTGCATTTGAGGCTCAGAGCCTGGCCTGCACCAATGTAATCGTCACCCGCGGCGCATCGCGGGACGGCTCGGTGCTGGTTTCCTATGCCGCAGATTCCCATTACCTCTTTGGTGAGCTGTACTACAAGCAGGCCCGTGACTGGAAGGCCGGCAGTATGCTTCCCGTCTATGACTGGGACACGCACCGCTATCTGGGAGAGATTGAGCAGGTCCCGCACACCTACCAGACGGTGGGTAACATGAATGAGTTTCAGCTCATCATTACCGAGACTACGTGGGGCGGCCGTCCGGAACTTGAGGACAAGAGAGGCGGCATTGACTACGGTTCCCTTATCTACATTGCCCTGCAGCGTGCCAAGACGGCCCGCGAGGCCATCGATGTCATTGTAGACCTGGCAAATACCTACGGCTATGCCTCCGAGGGTGAGACCTTCTCCATCGCAGACAAGAACGAGGCCTGGATTATGGAACTTGTGGGTAAGGGTATGAATATCAAGAACGGTGTCAACACCCAGAAGGGAATCGTGTGGGTAGCCATGCGGGTTCCCGACGGTGCCATCTGCGCCCACGCCAACCAGGCGCGCATCGGCAAGTTCCCCCTCGATGACCCCGACAACTGCCTCTATGCTCCCGACGTCATTTCCTTCGCCCGCCGCAAGGGCTATTTCGACGGTCTGGACAGTGAGTTCAGCTTCAAAAAGGCCTACTGCCCCGTGGATTTTGGCACGGTCCGTGGCTGCGATGCCCGTGTCTGGGCCGCTTATAACATCCTCACCGACGGCTGGTTCTCCTTCTACGACGAGAACGGCAACGCCGTCACCCGCGATGCCTACAACTACCTGGACTACGTGCTGGGCAACGACCTTAACGGAGACCTGCCCCTGTTCGTGTATCCCCGCAAGAAGGCCGGCGTCAAGGAGATTGCCGATGTCATGAGAGACCACTACGAGGGTACGCCCATGGATATGACCCAGGACATCGGCGCGGGTGGCAACGCCCTTCCGTACCGCTGGCGCCCCATGGAATTCGAGTTTGACGGCAAGACCTATGTGAACGAGCGTGCCATCGCCACCCAGCAGACGGGCTTCTGGATGGTGGGTCAGGCACGCAACTATGTTCCCGATGTCGTGGGCGGTATTCTCTGGTTCGGAACCGACGATGCGGCCACGTCCTATCTCACTCCCATCTACACCAGTACTACCAAGGTGCCCGAGTGCTTCAAGGAAGGGAACGGAGACATGCTCCACTACTCGGCTACGTCTTCTTTCTGGATCAACAACCGCATCTCCAATGCCTGCTACAAGATGTATAATATCATGGCTCCGCACGTGCGCGCCCAGATTGACGCCTTTGAGTGGGACCAGACCGAGCGCCGCACGCATTCCGTAGACAGCATGGCCGTGGTAATGTACAACCAGGTTGTGGTGAAGCTCCAGAAGAAGCTTTCCTCCAAAGGAGACGTCATGATTTCCCGTACACCCTTTGCCAAGGTGGTAAAGTACGTCACCGACTACAGCGTGAACACGGCCCAGAACCAGTTCGAGGTTTGGAAAGGACTGGAAGAGGAACTGCTGGTCAAATTCATGGACGGTAACGTGAAGCCGCAGGACAAAGACGGCCGCTTCATTCATTCCGAATACAGCGAAGGCATGCCCGCAAAAATAGAACAGCCCGGTTACACCGAGCTGTGGAAAGAAACCGTTGCCCAGGAGCACGGCGAACTCATTCGCGTGCCGGAGCAGCAGTAGCAGCGCTCTTCGCCCCGGCCACTCCCTGGCCTGCAGCACGTCTAGATGCGCATTTTGGGCCGATTTTGCGCATCCAGAAATGCTCGAGCACGTCTAGATGCGCAATTTAGGGCCTTTTTGCGCATCCAGAAATGCTGGGGGTGAAATTGCTACTTGTTCCGCACCACTACTTCTCCGCCTGAAACATCTACTTCTACGGCGCTGTCCTTGCGGATGGCGCCTTCCAGTATACGCTGGGCCAGGAGGTTCACGAGTTCACGCTGCATAAGACGTTTCACGGGACGGGCGCCATAGGCTGGATCGTAGCCATGTTCCACCATGTGGTCCTCGAAGGCCTGGGTGAACGTGACGTGAATGTCGTTCTGAGCCAGACGTTCCTGCAGTTCATGTTCCTGGATGTGAAGAATATCCCGGACATCGGCCTTGGTAAGAGGGTCAAACATGATAATCTCATCGATACGGTTGAGGAACTCGGGACGGACGGTGGCTTTAAGCACGTCCAGCACCTTGCCCTTGCACTCGTCCAGCAGGCTTCGGCGCGTGGCAATGGCTTGCATGTCCACACCGTTTACTTCCGGCAGGCGTTCCATGTAGCTTTGTATAATGTCGGCCCCGGCGTTGGAAGTCATGATGAGGATGGTGTTCTTGAAGTCCACGGTGCGGCCTTTGTTGTCCGTGAGCCGGCCATCGTCCAGTACCTGAAGGAGCACATTGAACACGTCCGGGTGAGCCTTCTCAATCTCGTCCAAGAGGACTACGGAGTAAGGCTTACGGCGCACGGCCTCGGTGAGTTGGCCACCTTCATCGTAACCAACGTATCCCGGAGGCGCACCTACCAGACGGGAAACGGTATGCCGCTCCTGGTACTCGCTCATATCGATACGGGTCATCATGTTCTCGTCGTTGAACAGGAACTCGGCCAGGGCCTTGGCCAGTTCGGTCTTACCCACACCCGTTGTACCCATGAAGAGGAAGGAGCCAATAGGCCGCTTCTCGTTCGAAAGGCCGGCACGGCTGCGTCGGACGGCATCGGCCACGGCGCGGATGGCCTCGTCCTGGCCCACCACCCTCTTGTGCAGTTCGCTCTCCATGCGAAGGAGCTTTTCCTTCTCGCTCTCCAGCATCCGTTTTACGGGAATGCCGGTCCATTTTGCCACTACCTCTGCAATGTCCTCGGGCGTAACCGCCTCTGTGACAATGGGATCTTTGATGGATTCGGCCTTGGTGGTAAGCTCGTCAATGCGCTTTTGCGTAGCGGCCATCTTGCCGTAGCGAATCTCTGCCACCTTGGCATAATCGCCGTTTCGTTCGGCGGTCTTGGCCTCCAGATTCAGATTCTCCAGTTCCTGACGGGCCGTCTGCAAGCCGCTCAGCGTCTCTTTCTCCTCGTTCCAGCGCTTCATCAGGACATCCCGCTTAGCCTGCAGTTCCTTGAGCTCGGCCTCCAGCTTCTCCATTTTGGCCGATGTTCCTTCACGCTTGATGGCTTCCCGTTCAATCTCTTTCTGACGGATGGCGCTGTTGAGGTCGTCGATGGGCTCCGGAACGGAATTCATCTCCAGACGCAGCTTGGAGGCAGCTTCGTCCACCAGGTCGATGGCCTTGTCCGGGAGGAACCGGCTGGTAATGTACCGGTGGCTCAGGTTCACGGCCGCAATGAGGGCATCGTCTTCGATACGCACCTTGTGGTGATTCTCATAGCGTTCCTTCAGACCTCTCAAGATGGCAATGGACTCGGCCGGCGAAGGCTCGTCCACCATCACCATCTGGAAACGTCGCTCCAGGGCCTTATCGGCCTCGAAGTACTTCTGGTACTCGTCAAGGGTGGTTGAGCCAATGGTCCTTAATTCACCGCGCGCGAGGGCGGGTTTGAGGATGTTGGACGCATCCATGGCGCCGGAGCTTCGGCCGGCACCCACCAGCGTGTGAATCTCATCGATGAACAGGATGATTTCGCCGGCGCTGTCCACTACTTCCTTCACTACACCCTTCAAGCGCTCTTCGAATTCGCCCTGGTACTTGGCACCTGCAATAAGGGCACCCATATCCAGGGAATAGACTTTCTTGGATTTCAGGTTCTCGGGCACCTGCCCGTTTACGATGTTCTGGGCAATGCCTTCGGAGATAGCCGTTTTACCTACACCGGGCTCGCCCACCAGAATGGGGTTGTTCTTGGTGCGGCGGCTCAGGATCTGCAGCACACGGCGAATCTCGTCGTCACGGCCAATCACAGGGTCCAATTTACCCTGCGCAGCCCGCTCGTTCAGGTTGATAGCAAACCTGTCGAGGAATGTGTTGTTGCTGTTTTCTGCCATAATCTTTTCTCCTTTTTTACGCCGTAGAGACCATCAATCTCCGTTCCGTACGTAAAATGGCTGACATTTTGGCAGAACTCACCTCCCGGCATTTCTAGATGCGCAAAAAGGCCCTAAATTGCGCATCTAGACGTGCTCGAGCATTTCTGGATGCGCAAAATCGGCCCCAAATGCGCATTGCCACGTGCTGGCCACTAAAAAAATATGCCAGAGCCCGACAGTGGACTCTGGCATTAATGCTTTAGCGAAGCTGCTTACTCTTCTACCTCAGGGTTCTCCTGGGACACAGGGAAAGCGGGCATTTCGTCGGCTGCGGGCTCTGTCTGGTTGAGGATCTCGGTGGAGATGGCATCGTTGGTGCCGCGCTGGGTATTACCACGGGCGACGAATACGGTGATGATGCTCATGACCAGGATGAAGGCTACCAGATACCAGGTAGCTTTTTCCAGGATGGTGGCCGTCTGGCGCACACCCAGAGTCTGGTTGGCCGAAGTGAAGTTGGTAGCAAGGCCGCCGTCCTTACCGCTCTGCAGGAGGACGACTGCAATCAGGAGGATGGCTGCGATGATAATCAGAACAACCAGGGTAGTGAATGCTGCGTTCATGTATAGTTGCTTTTTTTATTAGTCTAAGTGATCCAATTTCTCAATAAGGGATGCAAAGTAAGCACTTTTTTCCGGAATATCCAAAACGAGACGGGAATAAATGCGCTTTGCCTCCTCATAACAGCCCTGTTCCACAAAGATTTGCGCTAGCGTCTCGGTGGCAAAACGGTTTGCGATGGCTTCGTTTTCCGTCTTCACCGCCGGGGCGTCGGAATGGGGCCTTGCAAAGCGGGAGAACACGTTGTCTCCGCCCTCGCGCACCTTGTCGTACTGTGCCTGCGAGAAGTAGTCTCCTCCCACGACGCGTACAGAATGCAAGGGCTCTTCCTCCCGGTCTGTGGCCGCAGGTTCCATGTAGGCGGCCAAAAGGGCCGATGCATCTTTGTCTGTGCAATTGACCTGGCGCCGGTCTCGGAGCAGTTCCGAGAACTTGCTGCGGTCTCCTACATACAGTGCCTGCGCGGCGAATTCTTCTTCGCTCCATGCGCTCTCGCCCATGGCGAACATGCGCCGGCACAGCTCCAGCCTGGCTGCGGCATACCAGGGGTACAGGTTTACCACTCCCGACAGCTCGTCCAGAGTAAGTGAATGGATGTCAATATGATGGAAGGGCTCTACCATTGTGCTACAGTTGCATTGAAAATGTCCTCTACCAACTTCTCTATAATGGTTACGCACAATTCGCCCTCTACGGCATCCAGCGCCAGCGTGGCGTCGAAGTCCTCATAAGCGCTGAACGTCTTGTTGGTAACGTCGTCTTCGGGATATTTCTTATTGGAAAAATCAATTTTAACGGTGACGGTAAGGCGGCTCTGGGCGGCCTGTTCGTCGGCGGTAACGGCCGTGGCGCTCACATCGTAGCCGGTAACCTCGCACACCAGTTCCATGTCTCCGTCCACATCTACCTGTTCCAGGCGCGTGAGTTTGCGGAACTTCTCCTGCAGGGCCTCGGTGAGGTCTCCGGACAGGGACGGGTTCACGCGCAGCGCCTTGTACTCCACGTAGGGAATGGTGATGGTCTTGACATCGGCCTGAATGGACGTACCTGTGAAAGAGTAGATTCCACAGGAAGCCACCAGCAGTGCGCCGGTGAGTATGCAGGCAAGCTTTCTCATTTCTTACGGTATTCGGGCGGAAGTTTGCGGTACAGGGTGCGTTCGCTCATGCCCAGTTCCTCTGCGGCCTTCTTGCGGTTGCCATGGTATTTTTCCAGGGCCTGCCGGATGAGGTCTTCCTCATTGCGGCGCACGCTCAGCGAACTGGCTTCCTCGGGCTGCTCATGTGTTTCTACATGCACGATGGGCCGATGGGCGCTGAATTCCTCCTCGCCCTGCCATTCGGCCTCTTCCAGCGGGGCGGCGGCTGCAGGTGCGGGCAGCTCCCGCCGGTCCAGGCGGGCCTTGAGCGCGTCCACCTCCTGCTTGAGGTCGAAGATGGCCTTGAAGATAGCCTGCCGTTCGTCGGCGCTGAAGGAGGGACTGGCCGATGACCCTGCCGGCGCACCCTCGTACACCACGGGGATGGGGTCTCCCTGCTCGCGGGGCATGAGGTGCTCCAGATCCTGCGCGCTGAGTTCGATGCGTTGCAGCGTGGGTGTCACTTTTACCGACACCTGCGCCGTAAGGCTTTGGGTGAAGCCTTGCAGCTGCCGGATGTTGCCGGGCCAGCGGTACTGCTCCAAAAGCCGGATGGCGTCGGGTCTCAGGCTGATCTTGCACATGCCGTTCACCTCCGAAAAGTCAGATGTGAATTTGCGGAACAGAAGATAGATATCTCCTTTTCTCTCCCGCAGGGGAGGGATGCGGATTTGGGCCGCCGAAAGGCGGAAATAAAGGTCTTCGCGGAACTTGCCCCGCTTCACGGCCTCGTACAGATGCACGTTGGTGGCGGCCACTACGCGCACGTCCGTGTGCTCCACCTTGTTGGAACCCACCTTGCGGTACTCTCCGCTCTGCAGAACGCGAAGCAGGAGCGCCTGGGACTCCAGCGGAAGCTCTGCAATCTCGTCCAGAAAGAGCGTGCCGCCGTCCGACTCCTCAAAATAGCCCTTGCGGTTGTCTACCGCTCCGGTGAAGGAGCCTTTCACATGGCCAAACAGTTCTGAGTTTACCAGTTCTTTGGGCAGCGCGCCGCAGTTCACTACAAAAAAGCTTCCCTGCCGGCGGGTGCTGAACTGGTGGATAATACGGGCTACGTTTTCCTTACCCACGCCGCTTTCTCCCTGAATGAGAACGCTTAGGCCGGTGGGTGCAAATTTCACCGCTGTCTCCAGGGCTTCATTCAGCGCAGGGTCGTTGCCGATGATGTCGTATTTGTTCTTTAACGCTTGCAGGTCCATAGTCGTGCAAATTTACTAAAAAATACTTATATTTGCGATTGCACAGAAATATAACACAATCTATATTGTATGAAAAAAACTCTTATTTATCTGGCCGCAGCTCTGTTTACAGTTGCCTGCGCCTCCCCCGAAAAGATGGCCAAGATGGCCGAAAATGTAAAAACGGATTGCAATCCTGCCGTACTGGAAGTGGTCAATGGAACCATTGATGCAACCGTTACCGTAACCTACCCCAAGGACTATTTCAACCCCAACGTGGTGCTGGAAGTAACTCCCGTCATCGTTTATGAAGGCGGTGAGGCTGCCATGAAACCCTTCATGTACCAGGGTGAAAAGGTTAAGAAAAACTATAAGGTCGTTGCCAAAGACGGCCAGAAGGTGAGCGAGAAAATCCACTTCGACTATGTCGAGGGCATGGAGAAGAGCTACCTCGAGCTCCGCGGCAAGGTTATCGCCGGCAAGAAGGTGGTGAACCTCCCCGTCAAGCGCGTGGCCGATGGTGCCAACACCACTTACATGCTTGTGAAGAGCGCCGGTCAGCTCGCCTTCAAGAAGGACAACTATCAGGATGTCATCTCCTCCACCACCGAGGGTCAGATCAAATACCTGGTGAACAGCGCCGATGTCCGCAACTCCGAGCTCAAGGGCAAGTCCGTGAAGGAATTCCTGGCCGCCCTCGATGCCGCCGCCGCCGATGAGCGCACCACCGTCACCAGCACCGAGATCGTTGCCTACGCTTCCCCCGAAGGTCCCGAAGGCAAGAACAACAAGCTCTCCGACAACCGTTCTGCCAGCGCCAACAAGGCCTGGAAGAAAGTGACCAAGGGCCACGAAGCCGTCGATCCCACCGTCCGCAGCGTCGGTGAAGACTGGGAAGGTTTCCAGCAGCTGGTCCAGGAAAGCGACCTCGAGGACAAGAACCTCATCCTCCGCGTCCTGTCCATGTACTCCGACCCCGCCGTGCGTGAGAACGAAATCCGCAACATGTCCCAGGTGTTCACCGCCCTCAAGGGTGAAGTTCTCCCGGAACTGCGCCGCGCCCGCCTCATCGCCAACGTGGAGTATAAGAACTACACCAACGAAGAGCTCATTGCCCTGCTCCAGAACAACGAGAGCGTCCTGGACGAGGAAGCCCTCCTGCGCGCAGCCTCCGTCATCAAGGACGAGGCCCAGAAGGAAAGCATCTACAAGAAGGCCATCGAGCGCTTCGGCAGCGACCGCGCCCAGTACAACCTGGCCGTCCTGTACCTGAACCAGGGTAAGGATGCCAAGGCCGAGGCCGGTCTGGCCGAGGTGAAGACCGTTGACGCCGACGTCATCAACGCCAAGGGTGTCGTAGCCCTGCGCAAGGACGACTTCAAGACCGCCGAGCAGTGCTTCCGCCAGTCCGGCACCGACGAAGCCAAGGCCAACCTGGGCACCGTGCTCATCCTCACCGGTCGGTACGAGGAAGCCGCCCGCGTGCTGGAGCAGCCTAAGGGTTGCTGCCACAACAGCGTGCTTGCCCTCATCCTCACCGACCAGCTGGACAAGGCCCTCAAGACCGCTCACTGCGGAGATCCCAAGGTCTGGTACCTCAAGGCCATCATCGCCGCCCGTCAGGGTAAGGCTGCCGATGTGAAGACCAACCTCGAGAAGGCCTTCAAGAACCCTCAGCTCAAAGAACGCGCCGCCCGCGACATCGAGTTCGCCGGCTACGAATTCTAGAGTGAATGCATAGAACGGAAATCATACTGGACATCATCTTCTGCGCCATTGTGCTGCCGGGGATGATGTTCCTTTTCCCTACGGGCGAGTGGGCCTCGTGGCAGCCGGGCTATGTCCTGCTGTACACCATGTGGCTCATGGGCGTGTGGATCATGGGACGCAAAGTCCTGGGCCCCATGCTCACCGAAAAGGGGAGAGGAAGCAAGATCACGGCGGCAGGTGTACTGTTCCTCATGATGGTAGTCACCTTCCTCATGACCTTGACTCCAGTGAGTTTCCCGGGTAATATTTCGGGTCGCATGGGCAGCATGCAGCTGCATGTCCGTGCCATGTGGATCCTTTTTCTGGCGGTTAACGCCTACGCCATCCCTGTGGGCTTCCTGAGCGCAAGAGTCAAGGCTCTTACAACCAAGAAAGAAACCGAAGAGGCCGAGGCCAATGCGGCCGAGGCTTTGGAAAGAAAGCGCCAGGAAGCAGGGGAAGCGGCCGGTGAGGATATACAGGTGAAGTCCGACTACCGGGTCATTCACCTTCCCGTATCGGCCATCCAGTATATAGAAGGGCGGAACAACTACGCGTGCTTCCATATGGACCATCGTGAGGACGTAGTGTCGCAGATTGCTCTCAAAAGCGTCATGGACATGCTGCCTCAGGGAAAATTCGTGCGCGTCCATCGTTCCTACATCGTGCCGCTCTGGAGAATTGAACATCGCAGCGGCACAGAGGTTCAGCTCATGGGTGTGAAAGAGAAAATTCCCATCGGCCGAGCCTATAAAGAAAACTTAAAAAATGCCTAAAAAAGACTTTTACGCAACCCGTTCCACCGCCTGGTGGAAAGTGGCCATTGCCATGATCGGGTCCTGCCTGTCGGGTGTTACCTTCGTGTCGGTCCCCGGTATGGTAGATGTAGCCGGGTTCGGCTATCTCCAGATGGTAATGGGATTTTTCCTTGGTTACCTGGTCATCGCCTTTGTGCTGTGCCCGCTCTACTTCAAGCTCAACGTGGTGTCGGTATACGAATACCTGGACAAGCGTTTCGGCATGGCCTCCCATAAGACCGGAGCCTGGTTTTTCTTCATCTCCAAGATTCTGGGCGCCAGCGCCCGCCTGTATCTGGTGTGCGCCACCCTGCAGCTGCTGCTGCTCGGCCCTGTGGGCGTACCGTTCTGGGTAACGGTGGTGCTCTCGGTGCTCCTCGTATGGCTCTACACCGTGCGTGGCGGCGTCAAGGCCGTCATCGGCATGGATATCTTCAAAACCCTGTGCATGCTGGCCGCCGTAGGCCTCACCCTTATCCTGGTGGGCAAGGAAGTGGGCAAACTGGACACCGGTTACATGCAGCTTTTCCACTTTGACGACGTTAACGCCTCGCAGTACTTCTGGAAGCAGCTCCTCGGCGGCATGTTCACCGTCATTGCCATGACGGGCCTGGATCAGGACATGATGCAGCGCACCCTGGCTTGCAAAAACGTGAAGGACTCCCAGAAAAACCTCATGGTGTCCATCTGCCTGCAGGCCGTCATGATTTCCCTCTTCCTGTTCCTCGGAGTGGCCCTGTATCAGTATGCGGCTCTGCATGGCATTACGGCCCGCGGAGACCAGCTGTTCCCGGCCGTCGCCTGGAACGGCGGACTGCCTAAGATTGTGGGCGTACTGTTCCTCGTAGGTCTTGTGATGGCCGGCTTTCCGGCAGGCGGCAGCGCCCTTACCTCGCTCACAACCTCCTTCACCATTGACATCCTGGGCGGCAAGGACAGCAAGCGCACCTTCATCCACAGCTGCATGGCCGTTCTCATGGCCATCGCCATCGTGGTGTTCCATGCGCTCAACTCCACCAGCGTCATCGACGCCGTATATCGCCTGGCCAGTTACACCTACGGTCCGCTCCTCGGCCTCTTCACCTTCGGCCTCATCTGGAAACACAAGGTGCGTGACGGCTGGGTACCCGTGATTGCGGTGGCAGCCCCCATCCTCTGCCTGGTGCTGGACATGAATTCCGTCAAATGGTTCAACGGTTACCATTTCAGCTATGAGCTCCTTCTGATGAACGCCGCGTTCACCATCATCGGCCTCTGGCTGGCCGTTAAACCCGGGAAGGCCGAATAATCCATGAGACTTCTCTTCATGACCGACTTCACGGAGCAGTTTCCCTACAGACTGCTCCGTGGGATCATGAAGTATTCCCTCGAGAGCGGGGAACGCTGGGTGGTGTGCAAGATGCCGCCCGCGTTCCGGAGAGAGAAGGGCATCCGGCGTGTGGCGCAGTTCGCCGAGGACTGGCACGCCGACGTTGTCATCGGCCAGTTCGAGCCCGGAGACAACCTCCAGCTCTTCCGCAAACGTGGTATCCTGGTCTTTGCCCAGGACTACATCTCGCTGTTTCCCGGCGTGCCCAACATCACGGCCGACTACCGCAAGGAAGGAGAGATGGTGGCCGAAAGGTTCGTCGCGCGGGGCTTCCGCGAGTTCGCCTTCTTCGGCAACAACGGCATGTGCTGGAGCGACGGCCGGCAGGAAGGTTTCCGCGATTACCTTATCGAGGCCGGCTTTGAGGAAAACATCTACATCTACGACCAGCAGCGTGTTTCCAACCTGTGGTATTACAAGCAGAGCCTCGTGCACGACTGGCTGCTTTCCCTCCCCAAACCCGTGGGCATCTTCGCCTGCGACGACAACCAGGCATCTATCCTGGTGGAGGCCTGCGACGTGCTGGGTATCCGCATTCCCTACGATGCCGCCATCATTGGCGTGGACAATGACGAGATCATCTGCGGCATGTCCAATCCGCCCATCTCCTCCATCGACGTGGATATCGAGCGCGGTGGCTATGAGGCTGCCGCCATGGCGGTGCAAATGATGAAAGACCCTTCCTACACGGGAGAAGACATTGTGCTGCAGCCCCTGTACATCGTGACGCGGGAATCGTCCAATCTCATTACGACCCGGGACGTGCAGGTGCACAGCGCCCTCACGTTCATCCACTCCAATGTGGAGCACAAGATCCTGGTACCGGATGTCCTTGCTCACGTGGCCATGAGCCGCCGCCTGCTGGAGCAGCGCTTCCTGCGGGCCACGGGAAAAACCATCTACCAGTACATCTCCGAGCAGCGTGTAGACCACTTTGCGGCCCTCCTCCTGGATACCAAGGATTCCATCGCCAACCTGGCCGCCCGCATGGATGAACCCGATCCCAAATCCCTTTCGCGGCGCTTCAAGGAAATCAAGGGATGCACTCCGTCAGAGTACAGGAAGAAGAATTTGCGCAAAATGAGGGAATAATTTCGCAAATTGCCTCGTTTTAGCTTCCGTCGGAATCTATCTTTGTGTCACTAACCTCTATTCAGATGACACTCGGTATCGACATCGGCGGAACAACCATCAACCTGGGCCTTATAGACGGGGCGCAAGTTGTCAAAAAGTTGCAAATCCCGTCCTTCCCTAAAACAGCAACCCTGGATGATACGCTCATCTATCTGGGAGACCAGATAGAGCGGTTCCTGGTTCCCGGCGTGAAGCAGATCGGAATCGGCGTCCCGTCCTTGACAGACCCCGTAAAGGGCATCGTGTACAATGCGGCCAACATTCCCTCCTGGGATGTGGTTCCCCTCAAGGAAACCCTGGAAGCCCGCTTTGACATCCCCGTCTTCGTGAACAACGACGCCAACTGCTATGCCCTTGGTGCTGCCGTAAAAGTGGCAAAGAACCTTCCCACCGTAGTGACGGTGACGCTGGGTACCGGCACGGGCGTTGGAATTGTGATAGACGGGAAACTCTTCTCCGGGACGCACTGCGGCAGCGGAGAAATCGCTTCCATTCCCTACAAGGCATCGGATTACGAGTCCTTCTGCTCCAAGAAGTACTTTACCTCCCGTGGACTGGACCCCCGTGCCCTTTCCCAAGCGGCCACCGCAGGCGACGAAACTGCCAAGGCACACTTCCGTGACTTTGGCCGCCACATTGGAGAATTCCTCTCGGTGGTCATGTTCGCCTACGACGCAGACTGCATCGTACTGGGTGGCGGTATTTCCCATACGTTTCCTCATTTCTCGGACGCCATGTGGGAACAACTCCGCTGCAGTTATCCGTACCAGGCTGCCCTGGACCAATTAAAGATTGTTGCCATGCCCGAAGAGGACACTGCTCTGGTGGGCGCGGCTTCCCTTGCATAATCCCACCCTATGAAAAAGACTGTTATCCTTTTGACCGCAATCCTTCTGGGCATGCACGCATGGGCAGGCCCCCTCAAAGACTGGACGCTCCAGCGCCAGGGAGACAACACTGTGTACAAAGCTCAGGTGCCCTGCACCGTGGCCGGCGTGCTCAATGAAGCCGGTTACTTTGGTCCCGATGTCCTGGACGAAGACCGCTACAAGGCCATCGACAAGAGCATCTTCGACAGCCCCTGGGTATTTACCACCCAGTTCAAGGCCAGCCCGGCCCTTCGTCACGTACTCCGCTTCGAAGGTCTCAACTACTACGCCGACATTGAGCTCAACGGAAAGATCATCGCCAAGGCCGATGAAACCTTCGGCCCCTACGCCGTCCGGGAATTCGACGTCACCGGTGCCGTCAAGGCCCGCAACACCCTCAAGGTCACCCTCCGCCGTGCGCAGAAGGGAGACCTCAACGCCGGCTACGTGGACTGGAACCCCCGTCCCGTGGACGAGAGCATGGGCATCATCCGTCCCGTCACCCTCATCTCCACCCCGGACATTGAGGTGAAGGACGTCTTCGTGAAGCCCATCGTAAACCCGGCCGATTTCTCCAAGGCATCCTTTGAGGCCCAGGTCACCCTGGTGAACCTGAGCAAAAAGGCTGTCAAGGGCACCGTGGAAGGCACTTATGAAGGAGGTAAATTCAGCGTCCCCGCCAGCCTCGCCGCCGGTGAAACGAAGGTGGTCACCGTCACCGAAAATGTGGAGAATCCCCGCATCTGGTGGACGGCAGAGCTGGGCAGCCCGGAACTCTACCATCTGAGCGTAGCCTTCTCAAAGGGCAAAAAGGTTTCCCACATGAGCGAGGTCATCTTCGGCCTTCGCAGCATCGAGAGCGAAATCACCCCCTACGGTCACCGCCAGTTCATCCTCAATGGAAAGAAGGTGCTCGTCAAGAGCGCCGGCTGGACCGACGACATCTTCATGCAGGACACCCCGGAGAGCCTGGAAGCCCAGGTAAAGATGGTGGCCGATATGGGCCTCAACAGCATCCGCTTTGAAAACATCTGGGGCAAGGACCACACTATCTACGACCTCTGCGACCGCTACGGCATCATGGCCCTCGTGGGCTTCAGCTGCCAGTGGGAGTGGGAGAACTACTGCGGCCTTCCCGAGTACAAGCGCTTTGGCTGCATCAACGATCCCAAGTCCGAGGCCCTCGCCGTCCGCTATTTCCAGGACCAGGTAGTGTGGCTCCGCAACCATCCCAGCGTCATCGGCTGGCTCACCGGCAGCGACCGCATCCCCAACCCCACGCTGGAAAAGCAGTATCTGGAACTCTACTACAAACTGGATTATCGTCCCTACGTGTGCTCCGCCAAGGGCATGTCTTCCCTGGCCGGTCCTTCCGGCATGAAGATGGAAGGCCCCTACGAGTATGTAGGCCCGGACTACTGGTGGCTGGACAACCGGTACGGCGGCAACTACGGTTTCAATACCGAGACCGGCCCCGGCCTGCAGGTTCCCCAGGTGGAATCCGTCGCCCGCATGGTGGGTGCGAAGGACCTCTGGCCCATCGGCCCGGGCTGGGCTTTCCACTGCACTGCCTCCGACTCCCACATGAACAACACCCATTTCCTGGAAAAGGCCATGAAGAAGTCCTACGGCAAGGCCGAGTCCCTGGAAGATTTCATGCGCAAGGCCCACGCCATGGACTATGATGCCACCCGCGCCATGTACGAGGCCTTCCGTGCCAACGTGCCCGAGGCCACCGGCATCGTGCAGTGGATGCTCAACAGCGCCTGGCCGTCCCTGTACTGGCAGCTCTATGACTGGTACGGCATTCCTACCGCCGGCTACTACGGCGTGAAGAAAGCCAACGCTCCCGTCCAGGCTGTGTACAACTATGCCGACCACTGCGTCTATGTAGTCAACGACGGAGTCCCCGCCAATAGTTATAAGGTAACCGTCCGCGTGTACGACGCCGCCAGCAAACTGGTGCGTAACGAAGAACATATTGTGAATTCCCAGCCCCGCGACACCCGCAAGGTGGTGAGCGGCATCGAAGGTCCCTGCTTTGTTGACATCAAGGTGGAGTGCGGCGGCTACAGTACCTCCAATTTCTACTGTGTCCCCCAGCACCTCAACCGCTACAAGTGGGACAAGTCCGACTGGTGGGGCATTCCCATGGAAAAGAGCGCCGACATGCAGTTCGTGAGCAGTCTCCCCGCCGCCCGGGTAACGATGAAAGTCGTTGAGGCCGATGGCGGTTACGACGTCACGCTCACCAACGGCAGTGCCGTCATCGCCTATCAGAACATCCTCAAGGCCAAGGACGACAAGGGTAGTCTCATCCCCGGAACCTTCTGGAGTGACAATTTCTTCACGGTGCTCCCCGGCGAAAGCTGCACCGTGCACTGCACCCTCCCCGAAGGCTGCAAAAAAGCCCATGTGGAATTGGCTGGTTGGAACGCAAAAACTGAATAACAATGAAACGAATTTTTACCGTTATCCTGGCGCTGAGCGCCCTGCAGGCCTTTGCCCAGACTCCCGAAGAGCTGGACCGCGACCGCTCCAAGTATGCCACCTACTCCTTCTCCAAGGACGACAAATACAAGGTGGAAGCCCCCTATGAGACTGTGAGCGTGAAGCAGCCCAAGGGAAAGAAGATCAAGAACGTCATCTTCATGATCGGCGACGGTACCGGCCTTAGCCAGTGGAGCGTGGGCTGGGTAGCCAATGGCGGCGCCCTCAACATTGACAACATGCCTGTGGCCGGCTATTCCCGCACCTATGCCACCGACAAGCTCATCACCGACTCCTGCGCCGGCGGTACCGCCCTGGCGAACGGCAAGAAGACCAAGTACGGCTACATCGGCCTCAATGCACAGGGTGAGCCCGTGGAGTCCAACCTCCAATGGGGCAAGCGCGTGAAAGGCATGAAGACGGGCGTTACCGTCACCTGCCGCATCAACGACGCCACGCCGGCCGATTTCTGCATCCACGGCTCGTCCCGCAAGGATGAGGAAGGCCTGGCCGCCCAGTACATCGATGCCGATGTGGACTTCATCTCCGGCGGCGGCACCCACTTCTGGAACCAGCGCAGCGACGGCCGCAACCTCATTGAAGAGATGAAGGCCAAGGGATACACCTATGTGGACAAGCTGGAAGACATTGCAGGCGCCCCCGGTGACAAATTCCTGGGCCTGTACGACGAATACGACCTCAAACCCAGCCTGGACCGCGGCCCCATCCTCATGGAAAGCACCATGAAAGCCATTCAGATGCTGGACAACAAGAAAGGCTTCTTCCTCATGGTGGAAGGCTCCCAGATTGACGACTGGTGCCACCGCAACAAGGTGGGTTACATGTGCGAGGAACTCTTTGACTTTGATAAAGTGATCGGCGCCGTCCTCGAGTGGGCCGAGAAAGATGGAGAAACCCTGGTGGTGGTTACCGCAGACCACAACACAGGCGGCCTCACCCTCCTCAAGGGCAGCATTGAAGACCGTGAAGTGAAGGTACACTTCTCCACCAGCGGTCACGACGGCATTGTGGTTCCGGTCTTTGCCTACGGTCCCGGAGCCGAGGCTTTCGCCGGCGTTCACGACAACGCCGAGATTGGACAGATTGTACGTAAACTCATGATGAGATGATAAAACTTCTCGCTCTCATAGCAGCACTTGTGCCGCAGCTTATTCCTGCCCCTGCCCACATGCAGGTGCAGGATGGGTGTTTTATTCTCTCTGAGAAGACTCAGAAGAATATGGTCTTCAAACTGGACCCCAAGTGCGGCCTCCCCGAGGAAGGCTACACCCTCGAAGTGACACCCCGCCGCATCAAGGCCGTCGCTTCCACCGAGGCCGGCCTCTTCTATGCCCGCCAGACCCTCTCCCAGCTGGAGGCGGACGGATCCTTCCCCTGTGTCCGGATCGAGGATTATCCCCGTTTCCGCTGGCGTGGTTTCATGGTGGATGCTGCACGCCACTTCATGAGCGTAGATGAAATCAAAAAGCACATCGACATTCTCTCGCAGTACAAGATCAACGTCATGCACTGGCACCTCACCGACGACCAGGGCTGGCGCATCGAGATCAAGAAGTATCCGCTGCTCACGCAGGTGGGAGCCACCCGCACCGAGTTTGACGGCACCGTTACTGCGGGGTATTATACCCAGGAAGAGGTGAAGGAAGTGGTGGCCTATGCCGCCGAGCACTTCATCACGGTGGTGCCCGAAATCGAGATGCCCGGCCACAGCATGGCAGCCATCCGTTCCATCCCTGAACTCTCCTGTGACAAACTTCCTGTGAAAAACTTCTACACCTGGGGCTCTCCGGACATTGTCCTGTGTCCCGGAAGTGAATTCACGTTCCGTTTCCTGGAAGATGTGGTGGCCGAAGTGGCCCCGCTGTTTCCCGGAAAGTACTTCCACATTGGCGGAGACGAGTGCAAGAAGGTGCGCTGGGAAAAGTGCCCCGCCTGCCAGGCGAGAATTGCTGCCGAGGGATTGGTGGCCGATGCCGCCGGTACGGCCGAGGAAAAGCTCCAGAGCTACGCCGTAAGGCGTATGGAGGGCATTCTCTCCAAGTATGGGAAGAGCCTCGTGGGCTGGGATGAAATCCTGGAAGGCGGCCTTTCCCCGAATGCCACCGTCATGAGCTGGCGTGGGGAAGCGGGTGGCATCCAGGCAGCCCGTGAAGGCCACGACGTAGTGATGACCCCCGGCAGCGGCGGCCTGTACCTGAACCACTATCAGGGAGATCCCAAGGCAGAGCCCGAGTGCTATGCACATCACTCCGTCCTGCAGGTTCCCTACGACTACAATCCGGTTCCCGCAGAGCTTACTGCCAAGGAAGCCACCCATATCCTGGGTGTGCAGGGTAACCTCTGGAGCGAGTACATCTACTCCGACACCATGCGGGATTATCTTACTTTCCCCAAGATGTTCGCCGTAGCCGAGACTGCCTGGACGCCCTTGGAGAAGAAAGATTTTGCCGATTTCTGCCAGCGGCTCGATGCCGCCTGCGCCCGCCTGGACGCCCTGGGCATCACCTATCACATACCTCTTCCCGAGCAGCCCGGCGGCTCTTACGGGCAAATGGCCTTCCGCGACTCAGCCGTCCTTACCTTCACGACTTCCCGTCCCATGGACATGGTGTACACGCTCGATGGCAGTAAGCCTACGGCAGCATCGGCCCGCTATAGCGGCCCCATCGTGGTGAAGGAAAGCGGTGTGCTCCGCATTGCCAGCCTCACCTCTTACGGAAAACTGAGCGAAGAGCGCAAGGTGACCCTTGAGAAGATGGAGCCCATCCCGGCTCTCCATCCGGAAAAGCTCACCGGCAAACTCTCCGTGCGCCATACGCCTGGCCGCTTTATCATCCCGCACGATATCCCATTCGGTGCAGAGTGGATTTCCTGCGAACTCGACGATATCCGCAAGCTCCCTAAACTATATCCCTTCAGCGGCAACATGCAGGACCCCAAGTTCTTCGCTGCCGAGGCCGAGGGCTACTTCAAGGTGGCCGATACAGGCACCTGGCAGTTCAGCTCCCTCTATGACGAGGTGTGGATTGACGGCCGGCTGGTGGTGGACAACAGGGGAGAGATCAAGAAGAATTTCCGTCACGACGGTTCCCTGGTGCTGGAGAAAGGCATCCACCACGTCAAGGTGGTTTTCCTGAGCAACGTCACCGGCGGCTGGACCACGGCCCGCAACAAAGGAGAGGTCCTCACCCGCCGGCCGGGTACGGAGAAATGGCGGAACATTGACATACGCTAGACACAAATTATAACACACTACTATTAATCAACCAAACTTACTAACCCATGAAACAGAAAGTAGTCCAAATTACAAAGCTGGCTGCTCTGCTGTGTCTCCTTCTTTGCATGTGGGGCCCCACGGCCCTCGCACAGAAGGGCATCACCGTCAAAGGTACGGTGGTGGACGCAGACGGTTTGCCGGTGATCGGTGCGGGTGTCACCCTGAAGGGGACCACCACCGGAGTGGCTGCCGACACGGATGGTAGTTTCTCCATCTCTGTTCCCAGCGAGACTGCTGTACTGGAAATCGTAGCTCTCGGTTACACGACCGCAGAGATCCAGGTGGGCAAACAGCGGAACATCACCGTTGTCCTCCAGGATGATTCCCAGACCATCGAGGCGACGGTGGTTGTGGCTTACGGTACGCAGAAAAAAGCGACCGTGACCGGCGCCCTGACCTCCATTGACAACAAGGCGCTCGTCAAGGCTCCCGTAGCCGATGTCACCAACGTGCTGGCCGGCCAGATGCCGGGTGTATCCACCGTTCAGGAAACGGGTCAGCCCGGTGAAGACTATGCCAAGATCTACATCCGAGGCGCCGGTTCCCTGAGTGACTCCAACGCAGCCCCGCTCATTCTGGTGGACGGCGTGGAACGTCCCCTGAACACGGTGGACCCCAATGAAATCGAGAGCCTGTCCATCCTCAAGGATGCTGCCTCCACGGCTGTGTTCGGTGTGCGAGGCGCTAACGGTGTCATCATCGTCACCACCAAGCGCGGAGACGCCGGCAAACCCAAGATTTCCGTGAGCTCCATCACCGGCGTGCAGGTCCCCATGTCCTACATCACCCAGTGCTCCAGCTACGACTTTGCCCGTTACTACAACGTGTACCAGTGGAACGACGGAAAGACAGACCCCGGCCTGTACTTTACCCCGGAGGCCATTGAAGCCTACCGTACGGGAAGCGACCCCATCATGTTCCCCAACACGCAGTGGCACGAACTCATGTTCCGGAAGGCTTTTGTCCAGACCAAGAACAACATCAACATCAGCGGCGGCTCCGACAAGGTGCGGTACTTCGTCTCCATGGGTTACATGTTCCAGAACGGTCTCCTGAAGCAGATTCCGGACGTTACCTACGACAACAACTACTCCTACAACCGGTATAACTACCGCGCCAACCTGGACTTCAAGCTCACCGAGACCACGGACATGAAGTTCAACATCAGCGGCGTTATCGGCAATACCCGCGAGCCGCTGGACAGCGACCGTGGCAACATCTGGATGCTCACCATGTTGTGGGCTCACCCCACGGCCTCTCCGGGTATCGTGAACGGTATGCCTGTGACGGTAGTTTCCTACGACGCCCTGCCCGATGGCCTCACCAAGTGGAACGGCTGGGAGTACTACTACTGGTCCGGTTACCGCAACAAGTACAAGACCACCCTGGACATGGACATGACCATCACCCAGCGCCTGGACTTCCTTACGCAGGGCCTGAGCGTTTCCGTGAAGGGCAGCTATGACACCGACATGGCCATTACCAAGAAGCGTCAGGGCAGCGGCGGTTATCACCAGACCATCGAGTACCAGTCCTGGGCCGACAACAGCGGCCTTTCCATGAGCGACCCCGCCTTTGACCGCACCTATCTGCCGGTCATCAGCGGCTCCGAGCCTACCCTGAGCTACAGCGAGTCCACCGACGACGACAAGAGCTGGTATATTGAGGCCCGCGTAGACTATAACCGCAAGTTTGCGGGCAAGCACCAGGTTACCGGCCTGCTCCTGTACAACCAGAGCCGCGACTACTATCCCAGCAAATACAGCTGGCTGCCTTACGGCTACGTGGGCTGGGTGGCCCGTGCGACATACGGTTACAAGGATAAGTATCTGGTGGACGTGAGCGCCGGTTACAACGGTTCCGAGAACTTCGCCCCCGGTAAGACCCGTTACGGTCTGTTCCCTTCCGCTTCCATCGGCTGGGTGATTTCCGAGGAGAATTTCATGAAGAAAGTTCCGTGGGTGGACTTCCTCAAGTTGCGCGCCTCCATCGGTAAGGTAGGTAACGACCAGGGCAACTCCGTCCGTTTCATGTACATGGACGGCGTGTGGAACGAGGCCGGCTCCTACTACTTCGGAACGGGCAAGAGCGACGGCGTTCCCCGTTATGAGCTGGGAACTCCGGGTAACCCGGGTGTTACCTGGGAAACCGCTCTCAAGAGCAACATCGGCCTGGACTTCGACCTGTTCAACTATCGCCTGCACTTCAGCGGAGATATCTTCCAGGAGCACCGTACCGGTATCCTCATCTCCCCGAAGTCCCTGCCTTCCATCATTGCCACCAGCCTCCCGAACATGAACCTGGGTATCGTGGACAATAAAGGCTTTGAGATGGAGCTGGGCTGGAAAGACCATGTGGGCAACTTCACCTACGACATCAGCGCCAACGTCACCTATGCCCGTAACAAGATTGTTTTCGAGGACGAGGTGGAACCCGAATTCGAGTACCAGCGGGAGACCGGCGGATCTACCGGCCGCTACATGCTGTACCAGTTCGAGCGCCTGTACCAGAAGAGCGATTTTTACCGGGATGCCGACGGCGTCCTTCGCCTGAACCCGAACCTGCCGCAGCCTTCCAATGCCGTATATCCCGGCGACTGTATGTACAAGGACCTGAGCGGTGACGGTATCATCGACGGCCGCGACCGCATGTACGACGGCTATCCCAACCGTCCGGAGTACGTGTTCGGTTCCAACTGGCGCTTCGGCTACAAGGGCTTCAACCTGCAGCTCAACTGGATTGCCGCCACCAACGTGAGCCGTGTATGGAATGCCGACTACCGCATCCCGTTCACCAACTCCGGTCACCGCGGCCTCCTCAGCTACTTTGCCGACGGCTGCTGGATTGACAACGACAACCCCTGGGCCCCCGGCCGTGAGGACGGTTACCTGCCGCGCTTCACCAAGACCAACTACCCCTGGAACTCCATGGACTCCACCCTCTGGACCGTGGACGCTTCCTACATCCGCCTCAAGAGCGCCAGCTTTGGCTATACCTTCTCCAAGAACAAGGTGTTCTCGAAGCTTGGCATCAGCAGCCTGGGCCTCATGTTCACGGGTTACAACCTCCTCACCTTCTCCAAGATGAAGCTGCAGGATCCCGAGGCCAAGTCCAGCTCATCCAGCGGTAACTACCCGCTGGTGAAGACCTATAACCTGGCCATCAACATCACTTTCTAAATCAGGCGTCCTATGAAAAAGTATATCCAAATTCTTGCTATCGCCCTTGTGGGCGCAGGAGCGATTGCCTGTGAAAGCCTCAAGCTGGGAGACGCCGGCCTTTCCAGGGCCCCCGAGACTTCCGGCGCCAACCTGGACACCCTGTTCGCTACGCTCACGGATGCCGACAAGGTGCTCACATCGGCCTACTATAATCTTCCGTACGGTCTGGTGTCGGACTTCGATTCCAAGATGGGAAGCGACTTCCTGGAGTCCATCACCGACCACTTCATTTCCAATAAGCACTCTGACAGCGACGGTCCCAACAACCTCTACTACTCCGGCGGCCTCAGCGCCAACCTTACCGGTTCCTATGCCGGCGGCGAGAACTACCGCTTCGGCTCCGAGAAGGACTACACCGCCATCCGCTATGCCTGGCTGTTCCTGGAGAACGCAGACCGCATTCCGGACGCAGACCCTGTCCTCCTGGCCCGCAAGAAGGCCGAGGCCAAGGTGTGCATGGCCATCGCCTATGCCAACATGCTGCGCTATGTGGGCGGCGTTCCCATCCTGGACCACGCCGTAAGGACCGACGAAGAGATGAAATATCCCCGCGCTACGTTTGCGGAGACGGTAGATTTCATCGTGCGTCTGTGCGACGAGGCTGCACCCAGCCTTCCCTGGACGGTTCCCGCTACCGAGAACGGCCGCATGACGCGCGCCGCCGCCCTGGGCCTCAAACTGCGTGTGCTGTGCTTTGCCGCTTCCCCCACCTTCAACTCGGACACCAAATGGCATCCGCAGGCCGATGAGTATACCTGCTATGGAAACTACAGCGCCGCCCGCTGGCAAGCCGCCAAGGCCGCTGCCGACGATTTCATGAGAGAGCAGCTCTCCAACGGCGGTTACGCCCTGGAGCAGGCTACCATCGCAGACCCCATGAAGGGCATCCAGCCCCGCGACTACCGTCTGGCCTACCGCAAGGCCTACAGCGACCGCGCATCGGCCGAATCCATCATCTCCATCCGCAAGTCTAACAGCACCAGCTACCACGACAAGCACTTCGAGATTCAGGGTTCCTACGGCAGCGGCTGTTCCCTGAACTGGGTGAACAAGTTCCCCTGGGCCAACGGCGAGCCTTTCCCCGAGGACTTTGACTGGGAGAACAAGGGCAACTGGCCCGACCAGCCCTTCTTCCGTCCGGATCCGCTGGGCACCCTCAAGGTGGGTAACGCCACTTTCACCGAGACCCGCGACCCCCGTCTGTATGAGAACGTGGGCGTGCCTGGTGATATCTGGAGAGACGGTACCGTGGGCCGTGCCTACGACAACCACAAATACCATCAGGACGGCTGCCCCGGCTTCCTCATGATGAAGTTTGTGATGCAGCAGTCGAGCGACCGTTCCAATCCTCCGCACTGGTGCATGATGCGCTTCGCAGAAGTGCTCCTCAATGCAGCCGAGGCTTACAACGAAGCCGATGGCGGTCCCTCCGACAAGGCCTACTCCTATGTGAACGCCGTGCGTAACCGCGTGGGGCTCCCGAACCTGCCCGAAGGCCTCTCGAAGGAAGAGTTCCGCGAGGCCCTCATCCTGGAGCGCGAACTGGAGTTCGGCTTCGAGGAAGTGCGCTGGTTCGACATGGTGCGCTGGGGGCTCAAGGAAGCCTTCACCACGCCCCTGAAGGGCCTCACCTCCATCGGCGACAAAAACAGCGAGGCCACCGTCTTCCGCTTTGCCGTGAAGGACGCCTACCCGCCCCGCAAGTGGTACACCGAATTCGATACCAAGTGGTATCTTGCTCCCATCCCTTCCGTTGAAATCCAAAAGAACTACGGGATGACGCAGAATCCGGGTTGGAAATAATCTAAAATGTACCCGAAGATGAAAAGATTGTTTACATATATCATCCTTCCGCTTCTTCTTGCAGGCGCCACGGCTTCCGCGCAGGAGAAGTCCATGCTGGACTCCATCTCACTGGGCAATGCATTCCACCTGAGTGCCAACGTGAACCCGGTCGCCGGCAGCAGCCTCTTTGAAAAGAGCCCCGAAGCGGACATATCGAATGCCCTTTACGGGCAGCTCCCGGGCCTTCTGGTGAAGACGGGCTCCAGTACCTACGACTCCAACCAGTCCAAGCTCAAGCTTTCCCTGCGCCTGAACGGCCACAGCCCGCTGGTGCTGGTAGACGGCCTGCCCCGTGACGTGGAAGACCTTACCGGAGTGGAAATTGACAAGATCACTGTCCTCAAGGACGCCGCCGCCGCTGCGCTCTATGGTGTGAAAGGCGGTAACGGCGTAATCATGATTACCACGAGACGCGGCAGCGACTCCCGGCTCAAGGTGAGCGCCAAGTACCAGTACGGCCTGCAGAAGATGTTCCGCGCACCGGATTTCGCCGATGCCTACACCTACGGCTTCATGATGAACGAAGCCCGCAGCCTGGACGGCCTTCCGGCCAAGTACTCCGACGCCGAGCTCCTGGCCCTCTACAGCGGGCAGTACCCGTACGCCTATCCCAACGTAAACTGGTGGGGAGAAGTCTTCCGTAACCACGGAGACAACCACCACGCCCAGTTCACCTTCGAAGGCGGCAACCGCAACTTCCGCTACTTCGCGGCCCTCGACTACCTCAAGGAAGACTTCCTGTATAAGAAAGCAAACTCCGACGACCGCTACAACGGCAACCACTACGACAACCGCCTGGGTATCCGCGCCAACGTGGACGTGAACATCACCCGTTCCACTTCCATGAAGATTGGCGTGATGGCCCGCCTCAGCGAGTTCAACAAGGGAAACTACAGCGGACGCCTGGAGAAAGTGCTCTACGGCCTCCCCGCAGCGGCGTTCCCCGTGAAGCAGGCCGATGGTACCTACGGCGGAAGCTCCCTGTATCCCGGCACCAGCTACAACCCGGTGGCCATGCTGCAGGAGAGCGGCCAGAAGCAGTACTCCCAGACCAAGGTGCTGGCCGATGCCCTCCTGCGCCAGGACCTCGGCGCCCTTCTGCCCGGCCTGTCGGCCGACGTCCAGGTGGGCTTTGACTACATCGGCCGTCTGTCCGAAGATGCCACCAAGGAGTTCCGTTACTCCGAGCTGGTGAGCACCGTCGCCGCGCAGGGAGACCGCAGCTACATCCTCAGCGAGCAGCTCTACTACGGCAAGAATTCCAAGACCGTGGAGTTCAGCCACTGGTTCTCTTCCCTGCAGATGAAGTTCGAACTGCAGGGCCGCGTCAACTGGGGCGGAAGCTTTGGCAAGAACCACGTGGAGGCCCATGCCGCCTACCGCCAGCGCTCCTGGATCCTCAGCGGCCAGAACAACTCCTCCAAGACGCAGGAAATCCTGGCTACGGCCAGCTACAACTGGGATAACCGCTACTTCGCCGACGTCGTCCTCAACTACTCCGGCAGCGCCTACATGCCCAAAGGACACCGCTTCCACTTCTATCCGGCCGTGAGCCTCGCAGCCGTCATCCTTCCCGGAGACCCCTACATCAAGGCTTATGCATCGGCCGGTATGAGCGGCAGCGACGGTGACCTGGAGCACGAGCTCTGGAGAGAGAACTACGTGAGCGGCAACAGCTACTACTTCGGCGGCAACGGCGGTACCAGCTACAGCGGCCGCAAGGAAGGCGACATGCCTGCCGTCACCCTGGCTCCCGAGCTTTCGAAGAAAGTGACCCTGGGTGTGGACACCAAGTTCTTCGCAGGCCGCCTGGGCCTCAGTGCCAGCGCATTCCTGGAAAACCGCAGCAACATCCTCATCTCCCCGTCCAACATCTCGGGCGTCATCGGTATCGGTGTGAACGACCAGAGCCTGGGCGAGCAGAGCTACAAGGGTGTGGATGTGACTTTGAACTGGAACAACCGGCACGAAGACTTTGAATACGGCCTGTATGCCAACGGCAGCTGGCTGTTTACCAAGGTCATCAACGACGGCCAGGCCTACCAGCTCTACGACTACCTGTACCGCAAGGGCAATCCCGTGGGACAGAAGTACGGCCTGGAGGTGATCGGCATCTTCCAGAACCAGGTGGAAATCAACAACAGCCCCCGCCAGAGCTTTGGCGAGGTGCGCCCCGGAGACCTCAAGTACCGTGACCAGAATGGTGACGGCGTCATTGACAACCAGGACCAGGTGAAGATGTTCGGAACCTCCACGCCCATCATGCAGTTCGGTTTTGGCCTCAATGCCTCCTGGAGGGGCTTCAAGGTCTATGCCGACTTCCAGGGCGTGACGGGTGTAACCGTGAGCCTCCTCGACAGCCCGCTGTACCAGCCGCTGGTGGGGAACGGAACCATTTCCAATACCTTCCTCAGCCGTGAAATCACCTGGGCGCCCGGACGTGAAGCCTACGCCACCATGCCCCGCCTCACCACCCAGGAGAACAACAACAACTACCGCAGCAACTCCCTGTGGTATCGCGACGGCTCCTTCATCAAACTGCGGAATTTGGGTATTTCCTACACCATTCCCCGCAAGGCGCTCAAGATTTGCGACGCCACCGTCTCCGTTACCGGAACCAACCTGTTCAGCCTGGACAACATCGGCTTCGCCGACCCTGAGCAGATGGGGGCCTACTATCCCTCTACCCGCGTTTACTGGGTAGGTGTCAAGTTCAACTTCTAAACCGGGATGAGAATATGAAAAAGCTTGTTTACATACTGAGTGCTTTCATTCTGGCAGCTTCCTGCAACGTGCTGGACTTTGACGAGTCCTCCAGCCAGTACTCCCGGGATGATATGTACAAAACCTACAGCAATATCCAGAAGATGCTCACCAACATCTATGGATACATGCCCAACAAGGATATCGCCGATGTTTCCAGCGCCCTCCGCGACTGCGGCTCCGACGATGCGGAATATGCCGACCCCGATGCCTCCGTGCAGCGTTTCACCAACGGCAACTGGAGTCCCATCCAGACCGTGGACGACAAGTGGAGCCTCTACTATGGCATCCGCAGCGCCAACGAGTTCCTGGAGTCCATCGAAACCGTAGACCTCTCCATGTACCAGTACGACACCAAGTACCAGCGCTGGCTGGAGCACCTGGCGTACTACCCGTACGAGGCCAGAGTCCTTCGCGCCTATTACTTCTTTGAACTGGCCCGCCGTTATGGGGACATTGCCATGCCGCTTACCATGCTCACGGCAGAGGAAGCCAACGCCATTGAGAAGACTCCCTTTGACGAAGTCATCGCTTTCATCGTGAGTGAGTGCGATGCATGCGCTCCCAACCTGCCTGCCACCTACGTGGGCCTGCTGGACGACGAAATCGGCCGCGTGACCAACGGCTTCGCCCTGGCCGTGAAAGCCAAGGCGCTCCTCTATGCCGCCTCCCCGCTGCATAATCCTAGTGGCGACAAGGCCAAGTGGAAGAAAGCCGCCGAGGCCGCCAAGGCTATCATCGACCTGAACCAGTACAAACTGGACAAGGCCGAGAAAGCCAATAACTACCTCTCCCAGGAGGTTATTTTCGCCATTTCCCGCAGTGAGAGCCAGAGCTTTGAGAAGAACAACTTCCCGGTCCGCTTCACCGAGGGCCAGCGCACCTCCATGGCCGGCACTTTCCCCACCCAGAACCTGGTGGACGCCTTCGAGACCAAGGGCGGTTACGACATCACCCTTGCGGCCGACGGCTGGCACACCTCCGACCCCGCTTTCGACATCACGAAGCCCTATGAGAACCGGGATCCCCGTTTTGCACGCGCGGTCCTCGCCAACGGCATGTCCTTCAAGGGCTCTGCCATCGAAACCTTCGTGGGCGGCAAGGACTACAGTGCCACCCGCTCCGAACTGGGTACCCCTACCGGTTACTACCTGCGCCGATACATCCAGGAAAGCACCAGCTTTACCCCGGAGGCATCGGTGACCAACAAGCATCAGTGGATTGTTTACCGTTACGCCGAGGCTCTCCTGAGCTACGCCGAGGCCGTGAACGAGTACCTGGGCAGCCCTTCCGCTACCGACGGTACCTTCACCCTGAGCGCGCTGGATGCCATCAACCAGGTGCGCGCCAATGCCGATATGCCCGACGTTGAGGCCACCACGCAGGCCGCTTTCCGTGACGCCGTGCGCCGTGAGTGGAGAGTGGAATTCGCCTTCGAAGACCACCGCTTCTGGGATGTACGCCGCTGGAAAATCGGCCAGAATGTGATGAACCAGATCGACGGTGTGGAAATCGTCAAGAACGGTTCCAACCTTTCCTACAGCCGAAAGATGGTGGAAGCCCGCACCTGGTCCGAGAAGATGAACCTGTATCCCATCCCGCAGGCCGAGACCTTCAACAATCCCAACCTTACCCAGAATACCGGATGGAACTAACCCATGATTAAAAACAACAGCCATATGAAAACCCTTACAAGAATATTTGCCGGTTTGGCTTTGCTCGGTGCAGCAGCATCCTGCCAGCTGTACGAGATTGATACGCAGATGACCCCCGAAAAGGCGGCTGCTTCCATCCGGATGGAGTGCAGCGCCGTGGATGTCTATAATCTTCCGGCCCAGAGCCCGGATCCCATCAGCTTCAACGTAAGCTCCAACACGCCCTGGACCATCATCCTCTCCAGCGGTGCCGACTGGCTCACGGTGAGCCCCGCTTCCAGTGCGGCCAGCCAGCTCATCGCCGATGTGGTGGTGACAGCCAAAGAGAATGCGGGCGATGACCGCAGCGCTACCCTTACCCTCAAGGGCGAGAACGTGTCGCAGACGAAGGTCATCACCATCAAACAGGCCCGTGCCGGGAAGCTGTTCGTGACGCCCATGGCCGACGAATACTCGGCCGCAGGCGGTCCGCTCACTTTCCGTATCCAGACCAATGTGGCTTGGGAGATTCACTCCAGCGCCTCCTGGCTTACCTTCAACCGTGAGAGCGGCGAGCCCGACCCCGAGGGACGCAGCTTCGCCATCATCGCTACGGCTGCTCCCAGTAATGTGTTGGAGCGCACCGCCACCGTTACTGTAGTGGCCGGTGACGACGAAGAAACCTTTGACGTGGTGCAGAAGGGCAGTTTCTCGGTAGTGGAGATTTCCAGCGCCTTTGCATCGGCCGGTGAGAGCAAGAGTATCACCATCAAGACCGACCTCCCCTGGGAAGTGAGCGCCGACAAGGACTGGATTACCTTTGACAAAACCTCCGGTACCGGTACCGGAAGCGCCGAGGCCATTGTAGCCACCGCTGCTGCCAATGACGGTGCAGCCCGCAAGGCTACCGTTACCGTGAGCGCCGGCGGAGTGGACAAGACCTTCGAGGTGAGCCAAAGCGGCCTCGTCTTCGAGATTGTGGCCCCCAGCTCCACGGAGCTGCCCCGCCTGGGCGGTGAGATGGTGATTGCCGTGAATTCTTCCCTGTCTTGGGAACCTTCCACGGATGTAGCCGGCTGGGAGGTGGAGAAGATTGACGGCACCTCCTTCAAGGTAAAGGCTGCCTTCAATAACATCTTCAAGCCCAAGGTGGGCAAGGTGGTCATCACGGCTACCGGCGGCGCTACCGACGAGCTGGAGCTCTCGCAGGGCATCAACTTCAAGTTGGATGGTAACTGCGAGGTGCAGGAAGACGGATCCGTGAAAGTGAGCAGCGGCGCCAAGTCCCGTGTCACTACCCTGGACAGCTACCGCTACATGAAGATGGATATCCAGTTTGGAGACGTGAACTTTGGCGACAGCGCCGAGCTGTGGGCTGCAGTCAGTGCAGCCGGATGCAATATCTATAACCAGTTGTCCCTTACCGGCAACAAGCGCATCCGTACCGATGGCAGCCTTCCCGTATCTGGAACATCTACTTACAAGAACACTTCCTTCAGTATCACCAAGGATGAGCTCAATGCCATGACTTCGTATAGCTTCTATGTAGAACCTAATGCGACTGCTCCTGCCAACCAGATCATTACGTTCCTTTATAACGGAACGCAGAAGGCTCAGCAGGACTTCCTGTCTGTTTTTGCAGACGACGCAACGGCGGCCGGTGCCTACTGGTTCGGTTTCTACAATGAAACGTCCGACGGTACCTGGTACATTGTCAAGTCTTGTGACATTACTCCCGTAGAGGGTTAAATCCTAGTTTGTCATGAAAAAGATCGTTTACATATTCTGCGCGGCCGCAGTGCTTCTGGGCGTCCCTCAGGGATGCCAGAAGAAGGCGGAGGAAGCCGTGAAGACGGTGGATCTGCGCTACCGGGCTAGTGACAGGTACGACCTGCCGGCTACGGGAGCACAGAGCTTCACCATCCTCGTGGCCTCCACCGACCCCTGGACCGTCACCAGCGAGCATCCGGACTGGTGCATCATCTCCGAGGAAGAAGGCGAAGCCTCCGACCCCGAGCTGGTGCATACGGGCAAGGCTGCTCCCACCACCATTCGTGTGCAGTACTACGACAATACCTTCCTGGACGACCGCACCGACAAGATCACCATCCAGAGCGACTACTGGGTGGGCAAGGTCATCACGGTGAACCAGAAGGGCATCGCTTTCCTCACCATCCCCGAGTCCGACCTGGACCTCTCCGTGGAAAAGGCGGGTGGCAACTACTATATCCATATCAACTCCAACCAGCCCTGGAGCGCCCGCGTTACAGACGGTGACTGGATTTCCATCACCGACGGCGCTTCCGGAGAGGGCGTCGGAACCGTGACCGTGACGGCCCTGGACAACGTGGCCGAGCTCCGCTACGCCGAAGTGACGGTATACGACCGCCACGAAGTGGCATCGGCCAAAATCCTCTTCACGCAGGACGGCGTCCAGCTGGTGCCTGCCGTGACCGAGGTCCGCGCCGGTTTTGACCAGCTGTCCTCCGAGCTGGAGATTACCTCCAACACCGACTGGGTGGTTGTGAAGGCCTCCGAGTCCGACGACTGGTTCACCCTTGAGAACGCTTCCGGAACAGGCAACGGTACGGTCAAGATCAACTTCACCCAGAATAATGACGAGGGCCTCCGCAAGGCCGAAGTCATCGTGAAGAATGTGGTGGCGAATCCCGAGGACTTCCAGGTAGAGAAGACCGTTGTGGTGAAGCAGGCCTACAAGATCGAGCCTGTCCGTGTTGTCGTGGACAACGATGAGCTCTCCCTGTGGAAGAGCGACTGGGCCAATGCTCCTACCTATGCCAAGGGCGTGGGTACCACTTTCGTGGGCAAGGCCCGTCTCAACCGCAGCATGGCATTCGGCTCCTACACCTTCCGCTGGAGCAACTTCGTGACCGATCCCGAGCTGGGCGGTCCCCGTATTCGCCACTGGTTCTGCTTCAATGAAGGCTGCGAGCTCAAGGCCGATATCCGTCCCGCCGACGTGAAGGTAAGCTTTGACTTCAATGCCGCCGGTGACGGCAACAAGCCCAGCCTGAATTCCTTCACGGCCATTGACGACTGGACGCAGCCCATCGAACTCACCATCAAGTTCGATCCCAGCGGCGCCGAGCACTGCCATGTCACGTACCTGGTGAACGGCGTTGAGGCCGGCAGCTTCGATACGGCCCCCGACCTCCTGCGCTCCGTAACCTGGAATGCCGGTATTAACATGTACTTCGGCGTGGATACGGCCGGCAGCGCCCTCTGCGAATGGTACGAATACACCGCTCCCATGAACTGGGACGAGTAAACAAAGGACCTTTAAATGCATCTGATTATGAAGACAATCGATAAAGTTTCGATCCTTTGCATCCTGGCGCTGGCCGTTTCCTGCGGCCAGAAGGATGAACCCGCTCCCGTGAAGCCCGAACCCCAGCCCGAGACCCGCACGCTTACCTTCGTCCTCCCTTCCATCGACCTGGAGGAGGGCGAGGAGGCCCCTGCGGCCCTCAAGACCGCCTGGGAGCCCGGAGACCAGATTGTGGTGCACGGCGAGTATGCCAAGAACCAGGTTACCGTCACCCTCGCCGCCGGCGACATATCGGCCGATGGAAAGACGGCCACAAAGACTGTGGACGGCCTGTACCCCTATGTGCGCGAAGACTGCACCAGCACGCTGTATGCCGCTTACCCGGCATCGGCCGTGGACAATCTCAAACACTGCTTCTTCTACAGCAAGTTCTCCACGACGAACGAGGAGATCATGGCGGCCAGCAACAGCGGGGACACTTTCCAGTTCCAGCGCATCTGCGGCATCCTGAGCTTCTCCGTCGAGGGAGAATATGAGGGCTACCTGCTCTCTACCCCCAAGAAGGAGGCCCTGGGCTATGAGTTCCTGCAGGTGAAGCTCACCGATAAGGAACAGCTCTATTCCCAGTACAAGGGAGACCCCGTGCTGCAGATTGAGGAAAGCCTGGAAGGAAGTAATATCCTCGTCTATCTGCCCGACGGCACTACGCTCAACGGCTTTACTCTCAAGCTCAAGGAAAACGGCGAATACACCAAGATTTACAAGCACACCGGCGTAGTGGAAATCGGCCGCGGTGCCATGGTGGATCTCGGCGACATTTCGGATGAACTGGCGCATTACGACAACCCGTTCAGCGACGATGTCATTGACCTGGATATCATGGGCAGCGCCAACTGCTATGTCATTGGAGACCCCGGCGCCTACAAGTTCAAAGCTGTAAAGGGTAACAACCCGCTGGCCTTTGTGGAAGAGCCGGAAGAAGCCGTGGTGCTGTGGGAAACCTGGAACGATGACTCCGAGGTTACACCCGGCAGCGTCATCGCCAGCGTCTCCTATGCCGAGGATTACATCATCCTGCATACGCCCGACGAGCTCAAACCCGGCAATGCCGTGGTGGCCGTGAAGAATGCCAGCGGCAAGATCCTCTGGAGCTGGCACATCTGGATTCCTGCTACGTCCATCGAGACCGGCAGCTTCGGAAATATCATGGGGGCCGATATGATGGACCGCAACCTGGGTGCCCTGGTGGCAACCGCCGCTTCCGACAGCCAGATAGACATCCTCTCCTATGGTATGGTTTACCAGTGGGGACGCAAGGATCCCTTCACGGCTGCAGGTTCTTTCAACTCCGGCACACAGGCCACCTGGGCCGGTGAGGATGAGGTAGTGGCTCCTGGACAGATTACACTGGAGGAATCCATCGCAAGCCCTCGCCTTCTGGGTCACCTGGACAATAATGACTGGGTGAATGTCCCTAACAATGAATTCTGGTCCGAGCTGGAAAAGACCCTTTACGATCCCTGTCCGGCCGGATACCGCGTACCCAACCGCACCGGTTCCTTCTGGGCTTCCGATGTATCGGCCCAGGCCGGATGGTCCATCAATGCCGAAGCTGGCTGGCTCAAGGTGGGAACGGGCGTGTTCCCCATTGCGGGCTATCGTGACGACTACGGTGTGGGCTCCATGGCCAAGGTGGGTGCCCGTACGCTGTACTGGTTTGCCCGTGCGGCTTCCGATGCCAAGGGCGCTGGCGCCGACCTCCGCCAGGATAAGGGTACTTATGTATTTGGATCTGCGCCCAAGGCTCGTTTGGGTTCTGTGCGCTGCATTGTAGAATAATTAATAAAACTAAAAACAATAACTTCTATGAAAAAGATTCTGACCAGCATTGCCATGGCTCTTCTCCTCATGGGATGCGCCAAGCAGTATGACGACAGCGCTATCCAGACCCGGATTGCCGACCTGGAGCGGCGTGTTACCTCTGTCGAGTCATCTATAGACGCGCTCCGCAGCGCTATTGGCGCGGGCGTATATGTTGTCAAGGTGCAGGAGTATGCCGACACCGAGACCGGAAAGATCATCGGCATTACCGTTACTTATAATAATGGTGATGTGAAGTACTTTGAAATTACTCCTAAAGTAGATTATGCAGGTCCTGTCGTGAGCATCATCCAAAATGGCGCCGGAGACCTGGTTTGGGCCGTGGACGGCGTTGCCATCAAGGATGGGAACGGAAAGGATGTGACAGTTTATCAGACGCCCGTCTTCACCATCGACGGTGACGGCAATCTCCTGGTTTCCATCGACGGTTCCGATCCCGTCGTTCTGGGCCAGGTGCAGAATGAAGGCGCCACCCTGGTGGACGGCATTTTCACCGATATCAAGGTGATGGAGGACAAGATTGTCCTTACCCTGTCCGACAATTCTCTGGTGAACATTCCTTACACTCCTTTCAAACTGAATATCGAGACCACCGATTTTGTCTTTGAAAAGAAGGGAGATGTCATCGAAATTCCTTATACGGTAACCGGTGCAACGGCCGCTGTGAAAGTGGAGGTCGCGGGCTACAACCCCAACGATTTCTTTGTGGAAGTCACGGCGGATAAGATTCTTGTTACCCCGCTGGTTCACAATGCTGCCGCTGTGATGTCGGTTTGGGCCAAGTCCGAGGCCGGGCTTTATTCCATTGAGAGAATTGAGGTTAACCACGAGGAAGCTCGCGTCCTGAACCCCAATGCCGACAGCATCGTCACCGACTTTATCGTGGAATCCGATGGTGGTACGCTGGTAGCCAAAGTGGTCTCCAATGTGGAGATTGAAGCCGTTCCTGACGACGAGTCCGGGTGGATTACCATCGTGGATACCAAGGCGTGGAATGAACATACCATCACCATGAGCATTGCTGCCCATTCCGGTAGCGAGGCGCGTGATGGTTGCGTAGATCTCTACAAGAAGGGTACGAACTGGATTGTCGAGAGTATTTACATCATGCAGAAGCCTGTCGGTCCCAAAAATCTCAGCAAGGACGGTACGGCCAACAGCTATATCGTTACCTCTGCCGGTAAATACATGTTCGCTGCCGTTCAGGGTAACACCGAAACGAGCGTTGGCGCCGTTGCCAAGGCCGAACTCCTGTGGGAGACGGAAAATACCGCTACCGCCCCTGAGGCCAACAGCATAATTGCTTCTGTCTCCTACGAGAAAGGCTACATCTACTTCTCCACTCCGGCTGTCCTCAAGCCCGGCAATGCTCTCATCGCCGCCAAGGATGCCGACGGCGTCATCCTCTGGAGCTGGCATATCTGGATTCCTGAAACAGAAATCGCAATTGTCAGCGATGCTACGTTCTCTTCCAAGAAAACGATGAGCCGTAATCTGGGTGCCTTGGTGGACGCCACCTTGGACACGCCCACGTCTGTCAAATCTTTCGGTCTTCTCTATGAGTGGGGTCGTAAGGATCCGTTCCCGGGCTTGGGCGTGAGCTCCGGCGCCGGCTCCATCGCGGTGGCTGGAACTCAGATGAAACAGCAGGAGGCCCCGATGACAGTCGAAGAGAGCATCAAGAATCCTACTGTCTATGTATATAAGTCTTCCGGAGACTGGGCGTCGGAAGGAACGGCGACGTCTTCTCTGTGGGGAGAGACGGCCAAAGCGCTGTATGACCCCTGCCCGGTCGGATATATGCTTCCTGCCCGTGATAAGAGTTGCGCCTTCTGGGCCGGAACCAAGTGGACCGGAAGCACGGGTCCTTTCGTTCTCAATAGTGAGAATGGCAGCTTCTCTGTGGGTACGCTTGTGTTCCCGCTGGCCGGTTATATAGATGATGCCGGAGAGGGACAGAAGAAGGCCGGAACCCGCACCATCGTTTGGAGCGGCCGTTGGGACAGTGGTACTGTCAATGGTTACGGCTTCTATGGTTACACCGACGGCGGCATCGCTTTCCGTAACCAGGGTAATGTCCGTGCCCGTGGCGGCTCTGTCCGCTGCGTCACAGAAACTTCTGCCGAATAATCTTTTCGATATGAAAACGTCGAGACTAATAGTGGTTGCGCTTCTCAGTACCCTTCTGGGGGTACTGGGAGGCTGCACCTCTGACAAACTGATGGGCATGGTGGTTCCTTCGCCGAACGCCAAGCCCTCAAGTGGCGAGATTCCGGGTGGGGATCCGTTCAATCCCGACAACCCCAATCCGCCCACTCCCGATGACCCCGACGATCCCATGAGTAAGATCGTCAACAATCCCGAGCGCCTGGCGCGTATCGGCCAAACTCCTATCATCGAAATCTATTACACGGAGTACACCAAGGAGTCTCTGTTTCCTTCCATTGAGGAGGTGCGCAATTTCACGCACATCAACGTGGGACACGTGCGTTTCCGTGACAAGGACAACGGTGTGGGGGTGGAGATTGACGCCAAGACCATTCCGCTGGTAAAGAAGTTCGTAGCCTACAAGGCCCAGTATCCGGAGCTCAAGGTGAAGCTGCAGATGGGCGGCTGGGGACGGAATGCCGACGGTTGGTCGCAGATGGCCCGCGATCCTCAGAAACGGAAGGCTTTTGTGGATGAGTGTGTCGCCATTTGCGGGCAGTACGGGGTTGACGGCTTTGACATTGACTGGGAATATCCCACCTATGCGGCCAAGGACGGAGACCACGTGAACGGGGCTTCTCCCGCCGACTGGGAGAACTTTGTGACGCTGTTCAAGGAGATGCGGCTGGCTATGCCCGACAAGGTCCTTTCCTATGCGGCCTGCGACAACGGCAAGTACACCGACAATGTGGGCGTGCTGCCCTATGTGGACTACATCAATATCATGACGTACGACCAGGGTAATCCGCCGTACCACAACTCTTCGCTGTACCGCAGTAAAATTACGAACAGCCGGTGCTGCGCCGAGGCTATTGACGATATCTTCCACGGAAAGCTGGGGATTCCTTACCAGATGCTCAACTTCGGCCTGGCCTTCTATGGTCATGGAGACGGTTACAAGCAGACGGTGGGAAACCGCTATCCTTCTTCTGTGGACTACAGCAAGCTGGAGGATATCTTCTTTAACGGCACTTGTGACGGATACGACGTGAAGGGCGTGAACTACCGCATTTGGGACGACGTAGCCAAGGTCCCGTACCTGGGAGATGCCCTGGGCCGCATGTACGCTTCCTACGAGGACATCGAGTCCATCAATGCCAAGGTGGAGTTTGCCAAATCCCGTAACATGCTGGGCGTGATGATCTGGGAGTACCGGCACGACAATGCCGATGGTACCCTGCGCCATGCCGTGAAGCATGCCATGGACGGCAACCCCGATGCGCCCGGCCGCTACGAGCGCCCGGAGGACCAGAAGCCCCGGGAACTGCCGGTGATGGGAAAGAGCACCAAGTTCGTGCTGGGAGGCAAGGGCTCCGGTGTAGACCGTGTCGAGGAACTCTCCGGCCTGTGCCCGAGCAAGGACGGCGACTTCCTGTGGGGTATTCACGACAAGGGCACGCTCTTCAGGATTAAGTTTGACGGAACCTTCCAGAAGCAGTGGTACCGTGATGCCGACTTTGAAGGTCTTACCATCGACCCTTCGACGGGAGACCTCTACATCGGCCTGGAGAGTACTTCCAAGTCGGTTTACCGCGTTCCGGCTCCTAACTACAATGGAAAGGACGACAACTTTGTCATCAAGGTGGAAGGTGTCGAGGATATGGGAAACTCCGGCTGCGAGGGTATTACATGGCACAAGGGGAACCTGTACTTTGGCACGCAGACGGGTGCACGCATCTTCGAGTACTCGCTGGACGGCGCCTTGCTCTGGAAAAAGAGCCTGCGCGATGTAACCTCCACCATTTCCGAGGTGGGGGACATGTGCTACGACCCTGTGAGCGACTACCTGTGGGTGCTGGACTCCAATTCCAACAAGGACGAGCCGCAGTACCTGGGTTACACGCTGTACCTCTTCACCGGTAACGCCGACAAACTGCTCCAGACCTACTATGTGGGCGACTTCGCCAACTGGAACCCCGAAGCCGTGTGCGTAGACCACAAGAATAACTGTATCTGGATTGGCTGCGACTGCGATACCGGCGAGCCTTCCTGGCTGTTCAAGGTGGAGTTCACCAACCTGTAGGACTGGTTTTGAACGCTTTTTTCCGGGGCTCCCGGTGTGGGAGCCCTGTTTTTTACGCATTTTGTCACCAATCGTGCAAAAAACGCGAATTCTCTAAGACCTGAAAGCGCTATATTAGCCTGACCAAGTTTGTAAACGATTAATAAACAACAATACTATGACCAAAAAGAATGTGTATTTGCCGCCTCAGGCCGACGTTCTGTTCCTGAGTTATGCGGAGCCTGTGTGTCAGGCGGTTTCCGGTGGTATTCCGGATTATCAACAGGATACTTATACTCCCGATTGGGTATTTTAAGGAGGGCTATAGTATGAAGACTTATCTTAATCATTCTTTGGCTGCCCTTTGCTTGGCAGCATTGGCCCTTTCTTGTCAGAAAGCACAGGAGGTTATCGCTCCCGAAGAGAATCCCAATCTGATTACTCTTACTTGCGCATTCCCTACGCTGGAAGATCAGAATGGAACAAAGGTAACCCTTTCTGCTACCGGTAAAACTGCGTGGGAAGCCGACGTGGATCAGATTGTTTTTCAAGGTTGTCCGAAAGTCAACTCAGTTGTGATTCCGCCCGTAACTCACACGTTTACCTCTGCTGAGCTCGTAGACCCGGAAGTAGCGTCCTTTGAAATAGACCTCTCCAGTCTCACCAAGGATGAAGGACTGAACCACGATATTAATGTCGCTTATCCTGCAAGCATTTGGTCAACTTATTCTCCTGACCATATGTATGGGCGTAGTGGTTTTTCTGAGACCAACCATATGCTGATGGCTGGTTATGTAGATGGCTCGAGCATTGTTCTTAAACATGTCACCGCTGCGATTACATTTATAATTCCTGGTGCCCTCGGAGATTATGATTCTTACACATTTGAAGGGGTTGGAGGTGATGAAATAGTTGGCTATTCTCGATTACTTGTAGAGGTAAATAAGCCTAATGTTGCTAGTTATAGAAAGAAGTATAAAACGAGCGCGCCATATGGCACTTCCGGTCCCCTTACCAAGATATCCGGGACAGTTGTAAGTGACGGAGCTACCGTAAATACAATTTTCCTTCCCGTTAACACGAAAAGATCAGGAGAGTCTCCTGATTACACCTATGACGGAGAAAACGAAAATGGAGCTAATATTACTTATCTTCCCAATGGGTTTACTATCAAGCTGTTAAAGGGAGGGGTTATTAAGAAATACATCACTTCTACAGCGCCCCTTTCCATCCGTCCCGGCCATATGATTAATCTGGGCGAGATTCCCGCGGCCGCTATTCGCGATTACGTGGCAGCTGCGCATAACTCCAGCGTTGCTCCTGTTCCGGCCGATAATGGAGATTTTGATTTGAGCAAGGCTGCTTCGGCCAACTGTTATATTATTAGTGGTGAAAAAGAAACGCCGGCAACCGATGAAGGGAACTTTGTGAACGCCGGTAATATTTATAAGTTTAAGGCTTATAAGGGAAAGAGTGCCTCACATGTGGGTACGATTCAGTCCGTTGGCGTTCTTTGGGAAACGTACAATAATGAAACTGATGTAACCAAAAACACAGTTGTTGCCGCCGTCGACTTTGATAAGCAGGCAGGGAACGAGTACTATGAAATTGTCTTCCAGTTGCCCGCACAGGCTAATTTCCACCGTGGTAATGCTGTAATTGCTGCATATGATGGACCTTATGAAGATGGGAAGCCTACCGGTAACATCCTTTGGAGTTGGCATATCTGGATTCCTAATAACGATGTAGTAAGTGGTAATGTCACGGATGCAACGGTCTTTGGAAATAAGCCCATTATGGATCGCAACCTTGGCGCTCTCGTGGCCGCTCCTGCAGATGCTGCAGCTACCGTTGAATCCTATGGCCTTCTTTATCAGTGGGGTCGTAAAGATCCGTTCCCTGGGAATAAAGGTGTTACAACAAAGGGCGCCGCTTCAGTTAGTGGTACGGTGATGACAACCCTTGCGGGTACGATGACGATAGACGCTACAATTAAGAATCCTACGGTGTTTGCAAGGTCGGCAGATGATAAGGATTGGGCGGCAGATACTGACCATAATAACAGTCTTTGGAGCAGCACGAAGACCATTTATGACCCTTGCCCTCCGGGGTATATCGTTCCAACAAGAAATACCAGTGTTCACTATTGGGGGTCGACAAAGTTAAATGAATTACCTGCTTCCGACAATTTTGCGGATAACGGAGCTACGTATTATTCATATAGGATAGGGACTTCTACTCCTGTTGTCTTCCCTTATGCTGGCTATATTCAGATGGCGTGGGGTGATCATTATAAGCCGGGATTACGTACATATGTTTGGTCTTCTTACGCTTCTTCATCTGATGAAAACGTTGACAAGGCGTATACCGTGTATGCAAGGACTGAAGCTACAGCAGAATATAGGCGTTCTGAAAGAGGCAAGTGCCTCGGTGCATCTGTCCGCTGCGTAGCCGAATAACATACTTCCTAAACTGAAACTTATTTTCCGGGGCTCCCAAGTCGGGGGCCCCGGATTTAAATTTATAGTAGCGGATATCTATTCCTATTGTTGCAGAGCAGCCACGGCCTGTTCACTCAAACCGAGAAGCTCACAGATCATAATAGTATTTGAGTTTGTGTTTACCGGTTCCCCTTGGCCCGGTTGTGCGTCTTACAAAGCATCTGGCAGTTCTCAATGTCTGTAGCACCGCCCTTGCTCCAGGCCGTGACGTGGTCGGCATCCATATCCTTCAAGTCCCAGATCTTGCTGTGGTTGGCATCGTGGCCTATAGCGCACAGTGGGCAGTTGGACACGCCTTTCGTCCGGGCCGATGCTGTCTGCGTCGCGTAGACGGCCTTTTTGGTGGGCTCGTCGAACACGCGGACGTTGAGTAGTTTCGTGTTCTGGCAGCCGTCCAGGATGTATTCATAGATGCCTTTTTTCTCCTTCACATAGAAGCTTTCGTAAAGCTCGCGCACTTTGTCGGCCACCTCCTCCGGATTATAGGCTGTCTTGTGAAAACGCTCGTAGAGTTCGCCCCAGTGCAGCCCGCACATCTCTTTCTCCGGCGTTATATCAAATACGGAGGTAATCCAGTCAATGACAGAGGTGAAGTAGGCCTTGAGTTCCGTGATGTCGGTGTCATAGCGGTGTGCCGACATATATTCCTCCACCTGCCCTTTGCTTACCCAATCCAGGGCTGCAGCCAGGTAGTCCTGCCGCTTGGCGGTACCCGGAATGAAGCAGCTCCACTTGTTGATGTTGGTATTGTTGGAGTTGGAGAACTCTTCCTTGGCTTTGGTGACGAACGGGCCGGAATACACGGCGTTGAGGGTTTCCTGGTTATTGAGGGGGATACCCACGATGTTGATGGTCCGGAACCAGTCCTTGATTTCTTTTTCCGTGCCCTCGCAGACGTAGATAAGGAGTTTCGTGTTCAGAAACTTCTCCTGCTCGTCGGGATTGAGGGCCGAAAAATACCACGGCCGACCGTCGGCATCAATCCAGGCGAATTTCTCCGTAAGGAAACGCCCCAGGGAGGTAATACGCTGCTGACCGTCCAGCACCTCGTACCGGTCCTCTCCCACTTTGGAGAAGTAGATAAGGCCGAGGGGATACCCGTTCCGGACGCTCTGCACCACATCCACTTCCTTCTTGCCGCCATTCTCGGCATAAAGGTAATGCCGCTGAAACTCCGGCTGGATGGTGAGCCGCCCCGAAAGGCCGTACAGGCCCTTCCCTTCGTATTCGTTGTACTGGAATCCCTTGCAGATATCGCCGATGCTCCAGTCGGTTACAAGTCGTGCTATCATGGTACTATTGTTTTTTGCGGATGAATATTCTTTGGTAGGCAGACTGTATGACGCGGCCTTCCTTATTGATGAAATAGTTCTTTTTGCCGTCATTCCCCAGCAAGTTAGCATTCTCGTTGGTCTTGTTTCCAGAAGATCCCGTTGGTGTACCATCCGGTTTCATTTCCCAGTAATCGTCGTATTTCCTGGTGTCCGGGACCTCGTCATGACAGCCACGCTGAGTGGCGCCCAGTATATCGAACTGGTCGGGACAGTACTTATCCAGGAAGGTGATGGGGACACCCATGATGCCGTCATAATCTGACGGAATTGCATCGGAATAAGGAACGTCCAGAGCATCATAGTTATCGTACTTCCTGTAGCCATTCTTTATTAGGTCCTTATGACGGCCGAAACGGAGGTTATCCTTCATGGACATCAATTTCAGCGCTTCGTGACGACGTCCGTGCTCCAGATTGGTAAACCAATGAACGCCGGGGACCCGGATGTATTTGTTTCCTCTCTCGTCAACCCTAAGGGATGCAGAACGCGTTACGTAAGAACGAGGAACCATAAACTCACGGTCTCCGCTGGTAATAGTAGGCCCTATCCACAATTTATTACCTTTGATAAGCGGGAATACCTCTTTGTAGGTTATACAGTTCTTGTTGCCAATAATGAGAAACTGTTTTCGGGCACTCACAATCCACATCAAAAATTCCCTGAACAAAGAAAACGGTGGATTGGTGACGATAATATCGGCCTGGTCCCTCAATGCGCAGACCTCCGGGCTGCGGAAGTCGCCGTCGCCTTCCAGGTAGTGCCATTCCAGGTCGTCGATGTCGATGCGGCCGCTGCTGTTGGTGTCGCGGGTGAGTTCGAAGATTTTGCCTTTGATGCGGGTCTTGTCCATGTCGAACAGGGGGCTCTCCGTCTCAAAGAGAGTGGGTTCGTAGTCCTTGTACTTCTTGCTCTCCACTGCGTACGACGTGCTGATGAGGCGCTTCAGTCCCAGCCGCTCAAAGTTTTGGGCGAAGAAGCGGGTGAAGTTGGACCACTCGGGGTCGTCACAGGGCAATAGGACCGTCTTGTCACGGAAGGTGTCCGGGTTGTACTCCAGGTATGCGTTCACTTCCTTTTGAATGTCGGCGTACTGGGTGTAAAACTCGTCATTCTTGGCAGCCTTAGCGGCTCCAAGATTGCTGTTTTTGGCCATAAGCTGCGCTCTTACGGCACTTGCGACTTATCCGGAAAGCGGCACCTTACGGCACAAAAAAAGGCATGGACTTTTCTAATCCATGCCCTGGGCCGTAGGATGCCGCAACATTGGACAAGTCGAGTCCACGCCAAAGCGCAGACACTCGCGACTCATCCGGCATGTTGCATTGAAATTTCCTACGTTTCAGGGCAACCGAATAAATAGCAAATGCTAAATTACATATGTCTTGTATCCGTGAAGGATACACTACAAAGATACGAAATAATCGTCAAAACAGTTTTTTTCTAGCTGGTTTTCCGGCTAAATCATAAAAAACTTATCCTAAAGCGGCTAAAACATCGTTTTCTTTTAGCCGGTCATTGGAAACCCCTTTTCTCTTTTGTAGGTTTGTGTCGTCCACCTAATGCTGGACAGAATGCTTTTATGAATGCAGAATTGACACAAGAACAGTTGCAAAAGTACCTGGCCGTACTTAATGAGGTGCAACGTTACCGAAACCTCACCGATAAGGAGAAGGAACACCTTGTAAGGTGCGTAATTGAAAAACCGTATATGGACCTTCGTTGCGATTGGGCTTTCAAGCATGTATTCAATGACTTGAATTCTGTGAAGATGTTGTTGGAGGACATCCTGCCAGAAGATATTCAATCGGTGGAGAAACTGGAGTACCTGCCAAATGAAATTGACAAGATGCGTCCGGACGATAAAAATATCATCATGGATGTTTTAATAAAGACGCAGGATGGACGGGAGATAATAGTTGAGATGCAGAGAAAGAAAAAGGTTTCCTTTAAAAACAGGATGCTTTACTACGGTGCATCTATGCTTCATGGGCAGCTGAAACAGAAAGAGTCGTATTCCAAGCTTCGACCTGTTTATGTTATTTGTTTTATGGATTACACCTTGCCGCACGATACCGATCAGCTGATTTATCGTTTTGTTTTGCGGGAAACAACGTCCGGAGAGTGGTACGGTCCACAACTATCTCTTTTTTTCTGTGAACTACCGCGCCTGAAAAAAGCCAGTATGAATGGGCTTGACCCGGTTGAAAGTTGGTTTTTTATTCTGAAAAATATGAGTACCTTTGCTGGTAGGCCGGAAGACATGGGGGAGCGTTACTCTGTTGTCGCAAAGGCTTCTAGAATGACCGACTTACTGGACGAAGAAAAACTAAAATACTTTCGTGGCATGGTAACAGAAGAAGAGAGACTGGATATTGGTCAGGCGTATTATGAGGACGGCGTCGTGGACGGAATGTCTAAAGCTAAATCTGATACTGCCCTTAAAATGCTTCAGAAAAGTTATTCTCTTGAGGAGATATGCGACATTACCGGCTTGTCGGAGAAGGAAATTGACAGGTTAAAGAATGGAATTTGAGCCAAACTTTAACCTATTCTGCGCAAAATGTCCGTAAAATGACGTAAATTGTGTGGAAATTTCGGGTTTTATACCCTTATTTTGCAACCGACTAAGGAAAAGTTGGTTATTAGGTTATCGTTATTTCGGTTTAACCAAAAAATGCAGTCCAGGTGTGAACCCCGACTGCATTTTTTTATGAACCGCTTGCTAACTCGGAAAATTATCGTATCTTTGCATTCCCGTCCGCTGTGACGGAGTTTCAACGCTTTAAGCCCGGAGGGGTGGGTGAGTGGCTGAAACCAGCAGTTTGCTAAACTGCCGTACGGGTTATTCTGTACCACGAGTTCGAATCTCGTCCCCTCCGCCAAATGCCTCCTGCAGCGATGTGGGAGGTTTTTTGTTTTAATTGTGTATGCCGGAGATAACTCCACAGACCGTCCAGGGAATCGTCCATTCAGACCTCAAGTGCTTCCGCAGCTTGTATGAGGTTTATTATTCATACCTCTGCGGATTAGCGGTGAGTTATATTCACGATTTCGAGAAAGCCCGCGAACTGGTCAACGACGTCTTCCTGCGCGTATGGGAGCGCCGGGCACAACTGAAGTATCCGCCTCTCCCGTACTTGATTTCCGGTGTCCGCAATGCCTGCTACAATTATTTGAGGGACAGCCGGGGTGCCGGAAGCATTTCGCTCTCGCTGTTAGAACGTGTGCCGGATGTCGCCCTCTACGACGAAAACGAGGTTGAGGATATCGTCAAGTTAATTTCCGGGCTGGCCCTGCAGCTGCCGAAGCGCTGCTCCGAGGTCTTTTATCTCCATTTCAGCGAAGGCCTGGACACGGCCGAGATAGCCGAGCGCCTGCGCATTTCTCCCTCCACCGTCCGGGTGCAGTTAAAAATCGCCCTGGATAAAATCCGCGAAAGTCTGAAGAAATAAGAAATAAATAAAAAAAATCAATCCGCCTTAAACGCCAGGGCGGTTTTTTGTGTATATAGGGTCAGAAATACTATTGTATACTATTGTACGCGCGTATTATGACCGAAACACAAGAAAATCTGCTGGCCGCCTACTTTGCCAACCAGCTCACGGACCAGCAAAGAGAAGAAATCCTTACCCTTTTAGATACAGATTCCGAATTTGCCACCCGCTTTGCCCAGATGGAAGAAGCCTACGTGGCCGCCTTCATCCCGGCGTTTGAAAAGACCAGGGAGGAAGATTTCCGGATTCTGGAGGAGAAAATCAATCCCCGCCGCCGGGTGTTCCCGTTCTGGAAACCCTTTGCCGTCGCCGCCAGCATCGCGGCCGTCATTGCCTGCGGCCTGGCTATCTACAACGGAAAGAAGTATCAGGATGCCGAGCGTTTCATCGCCCAGTCCGATGTTACCACCATCTCTGCCACGCAGGGATTCGGCACCCAGACCCTGCTCCCGGACGGCACGCGTGTCTTCGTGAACGCTGCTTCTTCCGTGAGTTTCGGGAGGGATTTCGGCCGGAAAGGCCGGGACGTGAAGATGGAAGGCGAGTGCTTCTTCGAAGTGGCCGCCGATGCCTCCCGTCCGTTCCGTGTCCACGCAGGAAACACTTGTGTTACGGTTAAGGGAACCGTCTTCAACGTACGCAGTTATGCCGACGAAGCCTCCATTTCCGTGTCTCTGCTGGAAGGTTCCGTGTTGCTCAGTTCCCCCTCCGGAGAAGTAACGCTCCGTCCCGGTACCTGCGCCATCGTCTCCCGGGAAGACGGGAAAATCCGGATGGAAAAAGCAGATCTGTCCGTTTCGGAATGGACCCGTGGCAAAATTGTTTTCACCGACAAAACCATCCCCGAGATTCTGAGTTACGTAGAGCGAATCTACGGTGTCCGCTTCCTCTACAACGAAGACCTTTTCCAGGGAGAACGCTTCACCGGCATCATCTCGTCCCGGCTTTCCATCGATGAGATCCTCTCCTACATAGACGTAGACCAAAAGTACGTGTGGCAAAAGCAGGAAGACTCGATCGTAATCCACAAAAAATAACACACACACCATCCTATTCATTCTATCCATTCTATGAAAAAAATAACCACAAAGATTCTGGCAGCCGTATTCTGGCTCCTCCTGTCCCTGGCACCCGCCTGGGCCCAGGATGCAGGGAGCACGGAGATTTCAGTCTCCTGTGACGGGACGGTCAAGGAAGTCCTTGACATCCTGTGCGAGAAGATTGACGGCAGCCTGCTTGTCCGAAGCACGGATGTAGACCTTCCCCGGAAAGTGAGCATCCACGAGACCGAAGTGACGGTCAATGAAGTCCTGAGCCGGCTCTTTGAGGGCACGGACATCAAGTGGACCATCAACGGCAAGCAAATCCAGGTTTATCGTCCTCAAGCGCGGGACTCCAAGCCCAAGGGCGGGAACCGGACAGTAAGCGGTACCGTCATCGACGAAAGCGGCCTGCCGGTAATCGGTGCTGTCGTCCTCCTGGAAGGAACCGGGACGGCCAACATCACGGATGAGGACGGCCGCTGGTCCCTTACCGTCCCGCAATCGACCCGCGCCCTCAAGGTTTCCTGCCTGGGCTATGCCGATGCCTGGCTGTCCCTGGGGAACGAGACAATTTATGCGATGACCCTGAAGGAGGACATCTCTCTTTTGGAGGAATCGGTGGTCGTCGGTTACGGCATCCAGAAAAAGAGCGTCGTGACGGCCGCCATCTCCAGTGTGAAGGGAGAGCAACTCGCGGGGATCGCGCCTACGCGTGTCGATAATGTATTGAAAGGTATGGTTTCCGGCGTTACCATCACGCCGGCCTCCGGCCAGCCCGGCAGCGGAACGCGCGTACGCATCCGCGGTACCGGTACCATCAACGACTCCAACCCGCTGTACATCGTGGACGGAATGCCCGTCACCGGCGGCATCGAATACATCAACCCGGCCGATATCGAATCGGTAGAAGTGCTCAAGGACGCCGCCTCGGCCGCCATCTATGGTGCCCGCGGCGCCAACGGCGTTATCCTGGTCACCACCCGTCAGGGCTCGGAGGGCAAGAGCACGCTCAGTTACAATGCATCCTATGGCATCCAAAACCCCTGGAGAATGCCCTCGGTCCTGAACGCTACGGATTATGCGCTCATTATGAACGAGATGGAAATCAACGCCGGCCGTATGCCCATCTATTCCGACCCTTATTCCTTCGGGGAAGGCACCAGTTGGGTGAATGAAGTCTTTAACCGGAATGCTCCCGTGCTGGACCATCAGCTGAGCGTCTCCGGCGGCAACGCCAAGATGAACTACTTCATCTCCGGCAGTTATTTCTACCAGGAAGGTATCATCGGCGGTAACTACAACCACTCCAATTACAGCCGTGCCACCCTGCGGGCCAACAACAACTACACCGTCTTCGACGCCGAGGACCGTTCTTTCCTCAAGCGTCTGCGCCTGGGAGTCAACATCACCTATTCTCACGACAACTCCAAGTCCATCCGCGCCAACTCCGAACAGGGTTCCGTGCTGGGCTCTGCGATGTCCCTCTCGCCGATGCTTCCGGTCTATGCCGAGAATCCCGAAGCCCTGCTGGCCGAACATCCCAATGCCATCAAGGATTCCGAGGGACGTCCTTTCTCCATCGCCGGAGACCAATACGCGATGATGCCCAACCCGCTTTCCATCCTGCATATGCCCATTGACGACTACATCCAGGACAAACTGGTGGCCGGCGGCTATGCAGAATTGGAGATTATTCCCGGGCTGGTGTTCAAGTCCTCCGTGGGAGCCGACCTTCTCATTGTCAAGGACGACGGCTACAGCCTTCCCTACTATATGAATTCCAATCAGCAGAACGACGGTTCCACGGTCTGGTCTTCCCTGAGCCGGGGGTTCTCCTGGCAGATGGAAAACACGCTGTCCTATACGTTCACGCTGGGAGAGAATCATCATTTTGTGGCCCTGCTGGGCCAGAGTGCCTATTCCCACGGGTCGGCCTATGTAAGCGGCACCAGTTACAAAATCCGCAATGCTTCCCAGCCCTGGATCGATGCTACGGACCAGGACTCGAACCAGCGCGGCGCAAGCGGGTCGCCGGATCCCCAAAGCCGCCTGGCCTCCTATTTCGCCCGTCTCAGTTACAACTACCAGGAGCGTTATATGGCCGAATTCACCCTGCGCCGGGACGGTTCCTCAAACTTTTCCCCGGCCAACAAGTGGGCCAACTTCCCGTCCGTCTCCCTGGGCTGGAACATTATGAACGAACCCTATATGGCTTCCGTCCGTCCCTCCTGGCTGGACCGCACCAAACTGCGCGTGAGTTACGGTGTGAACGGTAACCAGAACATCGGTTCCTTTGCCTACACCTCTATGATGCGTGGCATCGCCGGCTACCTCCTGGGCGTGGGCAACTTCACCGCCATCGCCCCCGGTATCATCCCCACCGCCTATTCCAATGCAGACCTCAAGTGGGAGGAATCCTCCCAGTTCAACGTCGGTTTGGATCTGGGTATCCTGAAAAACCAGCTGAGCATTTCGCTGGACTATTACGACAAGCGTACCAACGGGATGCTGATGAAGATGGCCCTGCCCTCCTACATCGGCAATTCGCTTCCCTGGGGCAACGTGGGTAATATGCGCAACTCCGGTTTCGAGTTCGACTTTATCTGGAAGCAGCAGCTGGGAGATTTTGGTTACAGCGTTGGCGCCAACGGCTCCTACAACAAGAACGTGCTCCTGAAAATGGGTAACGAGACCGGCTATCAGAACTACGACACCGTCCAGGGTACCCTGGGAACCATCTCCCGAGGAGAAAACGGCAAGCCCTTCCCCTTCTTCTGGGGTTATAAGACGGCCGGCATCTTCCAGAGCGACATCGAAGCGATGGCCTATGTCAACGAAAGAGGCGAGCGCCTGCAGCCCAGTGCCGTGGCCGGCGACGTTAAGTTCGTGGACGTAAACGGAGACGGAGTCATCGACGACGACGACCGCGTGATGATTGGTAAGGGTATGCCGGACTGGACCTTCGGCGTCAATCTGTCCGCCACCTGGAAAGGCTTCGACCTTTCCGCCAACTTCTATGCCGCCGTAGGTTGCGACATCTTCGACGCCACCTACCGTGCCGACTTTCCGAAGGTGAATATGCAGTCCTATATGCTGGGCCGATGGACTGGTCCCGGTACCTCCAGCCGCCTGCCCCGCCTCACCGGAGACGCAGACGGCGGCGCCAACCAGAACTGGCGCTGCTCGGACCTGATGGTCTACGACGGCTCGTTCCTGCGCCTGAGGAATCTCACCCTGGGATACACCCTGCCGGAGCATATCACCCGTCACGTGTTCATCTCGAAACTTCGTTTCTACCTGAACGCCGAGAACCTCTTCACGCTCACTCCCTACCACGGGCTGGATCCGGAAATCTCTTCCGGAGGCACCTCCCTGGGAATCGACAGGGGCGTATATCCGCAGGCCCGCACCTTATCGGCCGGTATCAACTTAACCTTCTGATGCATCCTATGAAAGCGAAATATATCCTTTTATCCCTTCTCGCCGTGCTGGGTTCCTGCACTACCTCCTTCCTGGAGGTGGAGCCCACTACCATCATCCCGGAAGAGGACAGCTATAAGACAGAGTCGGACATCTCCAAGGCTCTGATGTCGGCCTATGCCCCGCTCATCGCCCTGGACTTCTGCCGCAGCGATTTCACGCCCAAGGGCGAGTATCATCCCTACCAGTTCATCTCGGACATCCTGGCCGATGATTACAACGCGGTGGGCGGCAGCGGTGAAGCCGACTGCCCCTATCTGCAGCTTATGTTCAAATACCGCCTCACCCCGCAGCAGAGCCTCATTTCCCTTTGGGAGGCCATTTACAGGGGCATCTACCGCAGCAACATCGTGGTAAACCGTATTGACGAAGTGGAAGGCATCTCGGAAGCAAACCGGGACCGTTATGTGGCCGAGGCCAGATTTCTCCGCGCCTTCTACTATCACATCCTGTGGAAGTTCTGGGGCAACATTCCCTACTACAACGTGAACCCGAACGGAAAAGACGTCCCCTACATCGTTCCGCAGTTTACGGCCGACCAAGTCTACGACAAGATTATCGAAGACCTGGACTGGGTTACCTCGGAGGACCGCCTGCCCGAAGCCGTTACGCTTACGCAGGTGGGCCGCGTAAACCGTTACGCCGCCTATATGCTCCGTGCCGACGTCGTGATGCTCCAGAAAGATGCTTCCCGCTACAGCAGCGTGCTCAAGCAGTTGCAGGATATCATCGGCTCGGATATTTACGCCCTGATGCCTGACTTTGCCGACATCTGGCAGGAGTCCGGCGAATGGTGCTGCGAATCCATCTGGGAGATCAACTACTCGGACAATCCCTCGAACCGCGAGTGGGGAGACGAATACGCTCCCGGTGGCACCATCTATCCCACGTTCATCTGCCCGGATTCCTATAAGGGAACGCGCTTTGCCCGGGAAGGCTATGGCTTTGGTCCTGTGAGCAAGGCCCTCAAGGCCGCCTATGCCGATGGAGACCAGCGTCGCGACGCCTCCATTATGGACTTCAACACCGACGCCCTGCCCGGAGAGAAATACAACCCCCGTATGGGAGATACCGGGATGTTCAACAAGAAGTATATGGGCCGGGCCGACGGATATTCGGCCTATATCGGAACCGGCAGCCCGGAACTGAACTTCCGCTACAACCTGCGCATCTACCGTTACTCGGAGGCCCTTCTCCGCGCTTCGGAACTGCTGGTCCGCACCGGCGGCTCGCAGGCTCAGGCAGACATTTACCTGAATATGGTTCGGGCCCGCGCCTTCTCCACCACGGTAGACCAGTTGCCCGCCAGTCTCAAGAAAACCGCCACCCTGGACAACCTCCTGGATGAATATCGCCTGGAATTCGCGATGGAAGGTCACCGCTTCTTCGACCTGGTCCGCTTTGACAAGGCCGATGCCGTCCTGGGCGCCAAAGGTTATTCCGCGCTCAAGCGCTACCTGCCCATTCCGCAGTCGGAGATCGACCGCAGCGAAGGCACCCTCAAGCAAAACGATTATTAAAACAAATATTAAATATATACCACAATGAAGAGCATCATCAAACTTATGACCGTCGCCGCCCTGTGCGCAGCCCTGGCTGCCTGCGGCGAGAAAAACAAGGGCGGTGAAGAACCCGCCGGCAAACCTGTCATCACTCCCGATATGTTCTCGGTGAATGCCAACTCAGAAACGGGCGTGGTTGTCTTCCAGTTCCTGGATGCCAACCTGAATCCCTTCTGGACCGTCAAGGACCCCAACAACGAAACTATGACTTTCACAGACCGCAATGTCACCAAGACCTTCGAAGCGAAGGGCCCGTACAGCGGTACGCTGGTAGCCTACGGCGCCGCAGGCCAGAGCGACCCGGCCGAGTTTAACTTCGTCATTGGAAACGGCTCCTGGGATTCGGATCTGAGCTACATCGAAAATATGCTTATGGCCAACACCTGGAGGCCCTACTTCCTGGGCTGGAAAGGCGGAGAAGGCGAGGAGAGCTGGAATTCTGTAGACAGGGCTCCCGGATACCTCTTCGACGACCGTGTCGTCTTCAAGAAAGGCGGGGTCATCGAGTGGAACCAGGCCGAAACCAAAACCATTTATGACGACCGCGTAGGCGGCGTGGAGTATTCGTTTACCGGCAGTGAGAAGTGGGCCTATGTGAAGGAGGGCGACAAAGAGTACCTTCAGTTCTCGAACGGCGGTTTCCCGGGCATCCTGGCCGACGAAGCTTCCAAGAATGGCAAGTACCTGATTACCGATGTAACTGCCACTTCCGTCACCCTGAACTACTATGTGGTCCAGGAAGAGCCTTACTGGCTGTATGTGACCCTCGCCCCCGAAGACTGGGTGGCACCGGATCCGTCCATCAACACCGACGTCACCGTAGATGAGGCCAAGGCAGCCCTCTCCGGCAAGAAGTTCAAGATCTCCGAACTGGGCTGGTGGGGCGGCACGCCTGGTGGCGAGGATTACTGGGAATATTTCACCGTGGCATCGGAGGGTGAACTCCCCGCCTATATGAATAACGATTATATCATTTTCAACGCCAACGGTTCCCTGGTATATGAACTTGCTATGGACGAGATTGTCAAGGAAGGGGAAGATCCTAAGAGCGGCCATTTCATCTACAATGATGCCGGTCTTGTCGATTATACTGCTACCGGCAGTGAGAAATGGAGCGTTATCACCGACGGCGGTGCCACTACAGTCCAATTTGCCGACGGTGGTTTCCCGCTGGCAATTGCCGGTAATGCAGCGGTAGCCTCCACGGAGCCGGAATACTGGTTCGGCCAAAGCGGCAAATGGCTTGTGATGTCCATCGATACGGACGGAACCGTGCGTCTGGATATCTACCAGAGTTTCAATGGACAGTATGTTTCCGTATCCCTTACCCCTGTCGCTGAATAAATCCCGGCACAATGAAGCACCTTCTTTTCTTCATACTAAGTGGTTGCTTGATTCTCGCGTCCTGTTCCGGCAAGGATCCGGTGTACTGGTACAATCCGGAAACCGGAACAGGGAGCGCGGGGAGCAATGTTCCCTATTATCCGGAAAAGCCCGGCAGCGGCAGTTCCACGAACCCTACGGACGGCTATGCCCCCGCGGGCTACAACCTGGTCTGGAGTGATGAGTTCACCTCGGCCACGCAGCTCTACTCGGACTGGTACTTCGAGTCCGGCGGCACCGGCTGGGGTAACGGCGAACTGCAGTACTACTGCCCCGCAGGCACTTTTGACGCCACGGGTCAGAAGACGGCCGCGCTCACCAGTGACGGCACGCTGAAGATCACGGCCTACAAGATTGCCGACCAGTACAAGGCCTACACCAACGGGAAGTCCTACATCTCGACCCGTATGAACACCAACAAGGGCTGGATGCACGGCTACATCGAGATGCGCGCCAAACTGCCTCTGTCCAAAGGGATGTGGCCCGCTTTCTGGATGCTGCTCAAGGACGGTCCCTATTGGGTGCTGGATCCCAGCAAGACGGGAGCCGAGATTGATATTATGGAGTATGTAGTCAATCCTCCGGACAATCCGAAGGATGTGATTTATTTCTCGGCGCACAGCTACAATGCCACCCCGGAAGGGGCCGAAGGCAAGAACTCCGGCTATGTAGATCCGCAGACTCACGTCAAGTATGCTTACTGCCAGTGGGTCAAGATTAACAAGCCCGAGGAGTGGCACTGCTACGGGATGGAATGGACGCACGAGTTCATCCGCGGCCTGTTGGACGGGGTAGAGTATTTCTATGTACCCAATCCCAAGCCCAATGAGGTCGATCTTGCCACCTGGCCGTTCGACCAGGTGTTTAATCTCAAGCTCAATCTCGCCGTGGGCGGCAGTTGGGGCGGTGAACCCGCCGCTACCTTTACTGAGGACTCGTACGAGATTGATTGGGTAAGAGTTTTTCAAAAATAACGAATTATGAAAACATTAGAACTAGAATATACCACCCCCACTGTGGATGTTATCCAGATTATGATTGAGAGCCCCATCGCTCAGTCGTTCCACTCGAATGATCGGACGGAGAATATCACCGATGACGACGAGGATGTTGATCTTTAATACGGAAGACGATGAGAAAGATAGCGAAATATATGTTCCTCGCGATGGTGATGACCTTCACCGTCGCCGCTTGTGGGAACAAAGAAGGTCTTCCGGAGGAAAACACTTCTGAAGAGGGATTCACCTATAAGGTCACCGTTGGTGACGATGTTAAATCTGTCCTGGACGACCACCATATGGCCTGGTCCGAAGGAGACCTCATCGGCTGGTTCACCGACCAGCCCGGCCACTCGGCCATTGATACGGAAGCCAACCCGAAGACCTTCGAGGTTAGCAGCACTGCCGCCCTGCCTGCCGGTTCTAAGATCTATGCGTTTGCGCCGTACTATGCTTATATGGCCGATTATGTGACGGTGGATAAGGCAGAGCTTTCCATTCCCAGGAATCAGGATGGCAGCAACCTGGCAGACTGTATGCCTATGGTGTCCCTGCCCATTGTCATTTCTGAGGCAATGGCAGCAAGCACGGACACGCCCATCGGCCAGGCCAGTTTCCTGAACCTGGGGGCGTTGATTCATTTCAATGTCTACACCACTAACGCGTCATACAATACAGAGAAGGTGGAAAGCGTTAAGTTCACCTCTTCCTCCGATATTGCCGGTGACTTCACGGTAGACCTCACAGCCGTCGCACTTAATGCGATTCCCGCTCCGTCAGGCCTTACTGTAAAGAGCGTCATCTCTACCCTGAACACGGCCACAACGGTGGGAAGCCCCAATAAGGAGTCCGGCATTCCGGTTTATATGGTTGTCGCCCCGGGCACCTTCTCTGGTACCATTGAAGTGCGTACCAATGTGGCGAAGTATTCATATAACCTCGAGAGCACCATCTTCAATCGTGCCCAGTTCAAGACAATTAATATCAACCTGGGAAGTGCGAATGCTACTCGTAGCGTTATTGAGTATAGGGGATATTACCACTATTTTGTCGCAGGTGACTGGGGTATCACTTCTGATAAAGCAAGCTATTTCAATTGGAACATAACCAACCCGTATGACTTGAAGGATGATGGCATCTGGTGGACCTGGAGACAAATCAATAACGGCAACCCCGTGTACGATACTGGTGGCTACTTCATTATTACAAATACAAAGCTTCTACAAATAGGAAATTATGGTAGCGGCGTGCGGGATTATATCCTTTCCACTTCTGACATCCCCGGGACGATAACAGAAATCTCTATTAACGGTGCTTCGGATAATTCTTTTGATGTTAGTTGCAAGGTTGGTGGAAAGAGTTACGGTTCAGGGGTAATTACTACTGCTGGAGGAGACTTTAAAGCCGACTTTATCGGAAGCGCAAGTGGCGAAATAACCATTACCTTCCATGCGACAGATGTAATGCCCGTATGGCTTTATGATATATACGTGGGATACAGAGACTAAGTCTGTAAATGAATTGGTTCCTCTCCTGCCGGGGAGGGACCATTTAAAACAAAGAATATGAAAGACACTAAAGCATATATACCTCCCACAGTGGAACTGCTGGAGCTCCGGACAGAGAGCACCATCGCAACGCTTTCCTACAACGAGGAGAACTTCACTGAGTATTTCGGCTTTGATTCAGAATATACCCTCTAAAACGACACTATGATGAAAAAGTTATTCAAATACCTTTTCGTTGCTGCCGCGGCCTGTACCCTGGCAGCCTGCGCCGTGAAAGAGGAACAGCCTATCGACAACGGCGAAGAATCTATTACCTTCTTCCTGAGTGATGGAGTAAAGGCCGTAATGGAAAACAACTATATGGCCTGGCAGGAAGGAGATATGATTGGATGGACCAACTCAAGAGCCAGTTCAGGCGGTTCTTCCGTCGTGAATCTGGAAACCAACCCGCACTCCTTCACGGTTACCAATAATACTGGTACACCCTGGGGAACCATCAGTTCGCATAAGACGACCTTCTATTTCTATGCGCCTTACAAAGAAGGCTCGACAAAAAATGCCGTTCATTTTTCCATTCCCACAGCACAAGATGGAAAACTGACAAACTCAATGCCCTTGGTGGCGGCTCCGTTTGAGCATACCGGTTCCATCAAGAATACCGAATCTGCCAGCTTCAACAACAATGAAAACCGAATGATCCAGTTTATGGGTCTGGCTTCCATTGCACAGTTTAAGGTATTCACCACCAATGCGGAATATGGTACCGAACAGGTCCAGAGCGTCAATTTCACCTCCGACTCCGACATTGCTGGAGATTTCACGGCCGATATTACCGGAGTGAGCGAGGAAAACCTCCCGACCATCACTGGGCTCAGCGGAAAGAGCATCACTGCCACTCTCGCAACTCCCGCTACCGTGGGTGCTAACAAAGCAGCGGCAATCGATGTGAATATGAGCCTCGCACCTGGCACCTGGTCCGGCACCGTGACCGTGGAGACCACCGGCGCCACCTATGTCATTCCGCTCAATAACGTTCCCTTCAACCGTGGCCGAATCAGGCCCCTTGTCGTGGACCTCGCAAGTCCCAATGCCACCCGTACACCGAAGAGCAGTGGCCCCGCCAGCCCGTACTGGCATACCTTTGCCAACGGCGACTGGGGTATTGGCCCTGTCAAAGACTGGGGCGGATGGGAAGATGGCTATTACTACGAGCAACTCACTCACCCCGTCACCCTTGACGGCGCTACTTGGGACCTGACCGACGCAGGTTATTTCGAATGGGCTGGAACTCAGGCAGAATCCGGCTGGCGTCACGGCATCCAGCTAGGGACGGGTGGTATGACTGTCTACTCCTTTAAACTGACCTCCTCCTCCTTCCCCGGAGAAATAACGAAAGTTACCCTGGGCTACAACTCCGGTATTACGGACGGCAGCAGTCTCACCGTCAGCTGTAAGGTAGGTGGTTTTGACTTTGGTTCCCCCGTGGCACACGGAGACGGGGATTATGAAGCCGAATTCACCGGCAGTGCTTCCGGCAACATTGAGATTTCAGTTTCTTCCACGGCAAAAGGAGCCATTTATCTCTACTACGTTGCCGTAGAGTATGATCCCAACTCCGGTGGCGGTGCAGATTCCGGACCGGCTTGCCCGTATTGGCATACTTATGCCAACGGTGACTGGGGTGTCGGCCCTGTCAAAGACTGGGGCGGATGGGAAGATGGCTATTACTATGAGCAGCTCACCCATCCTGCAACCCTGGACGGCGCTTCTTGGAATCTGACCGACGCAGGCTACTTCGAATGGGCTGGAACTCAGGCAGAATCCGGTTGGCGCCACGGTATCCAGCTGGGGACGGGCGGTATGACGGTTTCTTCCTTTAAAATGACCTCTTCCTCCTTCCCCGGAGAAATAACGAAAGTTACCCTGGGCTACAACTCCGGTATTACGGACGGCAGCAGCCTCACCGTCAGTTGTAAAGTGGGTGGTATCGCCTTTGGCACCCCCGTGGCACACGGAGATGGGGATTATGAAGCCGAATTCACTGGCAGTGCGTCCGGTACCATTGAGATTTCCGTTTCCTCTACGGTAAATGGAGCCATCTATCTCTACTACGTTGCTGTAGAGTATAATCCCAGCTCCGGTGGCATAGATCCTTTCGACAGTATGACGCCGGCCGAAATCCGTGCCGCCTATTCTCCAACCTGGCAGGATGAATTCGAAGGAAGTTCTGTCAATACCGGAAGTAATGGCTGGGTCTTCCAGACGGGTGGTACCGGTTGGGGGAATAACGAAATTCAGTATTACGTCAACCAGTCCGTCAAGATTGGGGGCACCACCTACAACACGGCTGAAGTGAGCGACGGAACGCTCAAAATCAACAGCTACAATGTCCCGTACCAGGGTAAGAATTATATATCTGCTCGTATGTACACGAAGCAGCACTGGAAGCACGGCCTCATTGAGATGAAAGCCAAGCTCCCTACAACCAAGGGCTGCTGGAGCGCCTTCTGGATGCTGCCCCAGTCCGGTTCTTCCTATGTGCGTGACGCCAGTATGGACGGTGGAGAACTTGATATCGTAGAGTATGTACCGAATGACGACCCGAAGAATGCTTACTTCTCTGCACACAGCTACTACACAACGAAGGAAGCCATAGATGAGGGAGATTTCGTTTACTACCCCGGCAACGTAGATTACCACGACAGCTATACTCTCAGTTCTAACACCACGGCCCAGAATGACTGGCATACCTATTCTATGGTGTGGACTGACAAGTACGTCAAGGCCTACGTGGACGACAATCTGTTCTACACCGCTCCGAACCCTTATCCGGGTCAGCACAACCTGCCCTATTGGGCATTCGACCAGGATTACTACATCCTGCTCAACCTGGCCATCGGAGGAGACTGGGGCGGCATTCCGGCTGCCTCCTGGCCCAATCCGGCTGTGTTTGAGGTAGATTACGTCAAGGTTTATCAATCCGGTTATTGATTAATATGAAACTACACCTTCTCCCTATAGTTCCTCTATTAGCCGCAGCCTGCACGCAGGCTCCTGTAGAAGAACCGCATATCGTCCCCCAGCCAGCGCACCTGACCCGGCTGGAGGGGACGGCTCCGGTGTCCGAAATCTGCTTCGTCCGCGATGATTCCCTGGCTCCGGAAGCATACATCCTTGATGCCCGGGAAGACGGCATCACCATCACGGCGTCATCCCGCAGCGGCGAGCTATATGCCCTGGCTACGATCAAGCAGATGCTGCCGCCTTCCGCCCTCCCGTGGAACGGGGAGAAGGGCGTTTCGTGGCGTATCCCCGCCGTTCACATCGAAGATGCCCCTCGCTTTGCCTACCGCGGTCTGCACCTGGACCCCTGCCGTCATTTCTTTGACGTTGCCGAGGTAAAGCGCTACATAGACGTAATGGCCCTTTACAAACTGAACAATCTTCACCTGCACCTGAACGACGACCAAGGCTGGCGCGTGGAAATCAAGTCCCGCCCCCGTCTCACGGAAGTGGGTGCCTGGCGCAGCGGTTCCTGCATAGAGGCCGAGCACGGAAACTCCGACGGAATTCCCCACGGCGGCTTCTATTCGCAGGAAGAGTTGAAGGAGCTGGTGGCCTACGCGGCAGAACGCGGCATCAACATCGTCCCGGAAATCGACCTTCCCGGCCATATGCTGGCCGCCCTGGCTTCTTATCCCGAACTCGGCTGCACCGGCGGCCCCTATGAGGTCTGGACCCGCTGGGGCATTTCCGACGATGTGCTGTGCGTGGGCAAGGAAGAGACGTTCCGTTTCCTGGAGGATGTGTTGGGAGAGATTTGCGAGGTTTTCCCTTCTCCCTATATCCATATCGGAGGAGACGAGTGTCCCAAGAAACGCTGGGCCTCCTGCCCGCGTTGTCAGGCCAAAATGAAGCAGCTGGGGCTTCGCGACACCGAGTACGGAACCAAGGAACAGTATCTTCAGAACTATGTAACCGCCCGTATGCAGGCTTTTCTGGAAGGGAAGGGCCGCAAGATTATCGGCTGGGACGAGATTCTGGAAGGGGAGCTGGCACCCGGTGCCACCGTGATGTCCTGGCAGGGGACCCAGGGTGGAATCGATGCATCGGCCCGCGGCTTCGACGTGATTATGTCGCCTTATACCTTCCTGTACCTGGACTACTATCAGAGCCGGGAGCGAGACAGAGAGCCCTATGCCATTGGAGGATACCTTCCCACGGAGCAAGTGTACAGCTATGAGCCGTTTGACGAACTGGATTCCTTCCAGCAGAGCCACATCCTGGGTGTACAGGCCAACTTATGGACGGAGTATATCCCTACCGCTCACCAGTTAGAGTATATGCTTCTGCCGCGTCTATGTGCCCTGAGTGAAATCCAGTGGTGCACGCGCGAGAACCGTGACTTCGTGCGATTCAAGGAGAGCCTGCATCACCAGTTTGCCATCCTGGACGCCCTGGGCTATACCTACTGCCAGGAGGTCTTTGGCATTATTGGGATGCCCCCCAACCAATATCCGGCCCGTACCCCCGAAGAATTGGAAGCCTACCTGGCCCAACCCACCGACCGTACGTGGTAGTTTCCCTCATTTGCCACGTTGACGAACAGAAAGCACACGTGGCCGATTTCTTGTCAACGCGGCAACGGAATCGGCTTATTTGGCATAAAATACGGCCGCGTTGACGTGTAGAGGGCCGCACAATGCTTTTTTCACGTCAACGCGGCAAAGGTGACGCCACCTCGCATTACGCGGCTCGGTGGCTACGGCTCGCCGCTGCGGTGGGCTCCATAAAATGGCCCTCCTCGCGGCGGCCGTCACCAACCACAAATGTCACAATCACCAACCATTTTGTCAATTATACCGAATCTCTTCAATCTCTCTCCTCACGGTTCAATGACCGCGCAGCAGTTGATATGATTTCAACCGCAGAGTAAAATGCTTTTTATGAGAATTCCAAATTATCTCCGGAATTCGGCGAAGAAACTAGAGGTAAACCAGGTGTTTCTTGGCTGACTAAAGCCTGGAAATCAATTCGTCCGGGTTCTGATCCTTCATTTCAAGGATGGCGAACCACTTCTTGCCCAAATCCTTGAGGGAGGCACCTACATGATATACCCGATTGTCGATGATAAGGAACCGGTCATGAGATTTGCTGAATACCTGTACCGGGATGGGCGGGTACTGCGCATCATGCTTGGCAATATCCAAGGAAAGTTGCTGGGATATTTTCTGGGTAAAGATGGACGCGCTCACTCCGGCAGGACGCTTATCCAGCATTGTGAGGACACTCTCATCCACATAGTTGTCTATGAGAATGATTCTGGCTTTGGCAGATTTGATTAGGCTGCAGACAAACTCGTATGCGTCAAAGATTTGGCCGTCAAAAAAGATTCCCTCCGCAGGAGGCAAAGCGGTCTTTACAAAAAAATCAATCTTTTCTTCAGTCTTCGCAACGCGCCGTTCCAGCTGTTCCAATCTGGGGTTGATAGCGTAACCGCGTAATAGATAATCTTTTAATATGGCACTCGCCCATTTACGGAAGTAGGTCGCATTGCGAGAATTCACTCGATAACCTACGGATAGTATCATATCCAGATTATAGTACTTACTCGTTCTTCTTACCCTTCTTCCGCCTTCATTACGAACTTGTGCAATTTTTGCACAGGTTGCCGCCTCGTCCAATTCATCGCTGTTGTATATATTGCTGACATGCTTCACGATAACTGTCCTGTCAACGCCAAATAGAAGCCCCATCTGGGTATGGGTCAACCATACTGTTTCCTGTTCCAATCGAACCTCCAGACGAATAGTATCGTCGGGGTTATATATAGCCACTTCTCCCACCTCAACAGAGGGCTGTACTTGCAACTGTCGCATTTTTTGCGCCGGTTGCTGTTCGATATTCTTCTTTCTTGCCATACTGTTCTTCAATCAACGCCGGGCTATTCCGGCTTTCAAAGATAATCAAAGGAATTCATTCCGCCTACACCTCATCAAACTTTTTCATGGACTCTTTTTTGACCTTGTCGGCAAGGGCCATGTAGGGTTAAATCTCGTCGGGGACGGGAAATTATCGGTAATGATGCAAAAAACAGTTGGTGACAGCCGCCGCGAGGAGGGCCATTTTGTGAAGCCCACCGCAGTGGCGAGCCGTAGCCACCGAGCCTGGTAATGCGAGGTAAAGTATCCCTAAATTTATTTTTTTACTCTAGGGAAGCGAAATGCACTACAGGTCCCTGGAAGGCTGATTTTGACGCATCTTAGTTCGTTTTCCGTGATTGGCGTTTTATCAACTCAAACCGCCCCCGACAAAAGGCCGAAAGCCATATGGCCTTCGGCTATTGGGGTGAAAAAGAAAGGGGGATGGGGTGATTTGTCAGGTCCTCTATCTTTCAGTTGAGAACTCTTTTTAGCCAAAGCTTAAGAACCGGGTCTCCCAAGATGATTCCGTCTGCGGTAAGTTCTACCAACTCTTTATCCACCATTGAATTCTTTAGTCGAGTTATATTGGAAGGAGATCCAAGATTGTAATTTTCCCGTATTTCGGCTTCACCAAAACCGGTGGTTATCCCATCCATAACCGCTCTCAGGAAGTTGAGCTGGTATGTGGTCAGGGACTGGGTCTGCTCTATAAAGACATTGTTGTTTTGGGCCAGTAAGTCTTTCACTGCCTGTGCAAAGGAATCCTCATCCACCTCCCTTTCCGACAGCAGTAAGACGGAATAGGACAGTTGCTGAACATAGGATGACTGGTACTGGACGGTTTCACAGATTTTTGCCACATACTCGTCTGAGATAGATTTACCGTAGGCTTCGAACCGTCCTTGGATATATGGAATCCAGGCCTTTAACGGGATTGGCTCCAAGTTCAGAATCTCACCGAATTTATAAAAGGGATAACTCTTTTTCTGAAACAGCCGGGTCATCATATGCAAACGACTTCCGAAGAGACAATAGGAAACGTGTTTCTGATTTTGCCAGACGCTTCTTAGCCTTTTTTGTACAGCAAGTGTATCCGGGAACTCTCCTACCTGCTGGAACTCATCTATACAGATAACCAGTTCACAGCCTTTCCTTTGCGCAATCTTTTCCGGAAGGGAAAGAACTTCTTCCGGGGAGTGTGTTTTGGGAGTAATGCCCAGCGATACATAGTAATCGGAACCCGGGTCCGGCGAAAGGCCGATCTTGGGTGTCAATCTTTCGATAAAGCCCTTTGCCAAATCCTTCCATTCGTCAATCTTTGACGCCGTTTGTCTGAGGATGGCCGATGAGAAGGTGTTGTAGAAATCATATTCACTCCTACACGCGAAGATATCCATCTGTACTATGATGCGGCCCTTTGCTGCCGACATTCCTGCGACACGGTTAACCAGCGAAGTCTTCCCCCATCTTCTGGGAGACATCAAAACGGTGTTTATGCCGTATTTGAAATTTGCTTCAAGCCGTTTAATTTCCTTCTCTCTACCAATGAAATAGGGATCATCTGCCGGTATGCCAAATACAAAGGGTTGTTCCATATGCCAGTATTTTTTGCAAAAATAATAATTACTTTGCAATTACACAAGGTTGTGTAACACAAGGTTGTGTAATAAAAACTACAACAAGTTATTGAATTTGGTCATGGATTCTGCCTTGAGACATTTCTGGTTGGTGATTCCTTTATAGTTTGCTGATTTATTGACTTTTATGC
>CAMODD010000006.1:0-74040 GCA_946611215.1 uncultured Bacteroidales bacterium
GCCGTTACGGAAGCGTTCCGCACAGCGGCTTCGGCCTGGGCTTCGAGCGCCTGCTTTTGTTTGTCACCGGCATGACCAATATCCGTGACGTCATTCCGTTCCCGAGAACCCCGAAAAACGCAGAATTCTAATGTTAGTCATCGGTATCGCCGGCGGTTCAGGCTCCGGCAAAACGACAGTGGTAAGAGCCATCACCGAGCAGCTGCAGGGCCGCGTGGTGGTAATCCCTCAGGACTCCTACTACAAAGATTCCAGCCACGTCCCCGCGGAGGAGAGAAAGAACATCAACTTCGACCACCCCGACGCCATTGACTGGAAGCTGATGTGCCAGCAAATCCGCGAGCTCAAGAGCGGCAAAACCATCGAACAGCCGGTTTACTCCTACCTCACCTGTTCCCGATCCACCACCGAGACCATCACCGTAGAACCGGCCGATGTCATCATCGTGGAAGGCATCCTCATCTTCACCTGCAAGGAGCTGAGGGACCAGATGAACATCAAGGTATTTGTGGACGCCGATGACGACGACCGCGTGCTGCGCATCATCGTCCGCGATATCGCCGAGCGCGGCCGTACCATCGAGACCGCCATCGAGCACTACTGCGAGACCGTGAAACCCATGCACCTTCAGTTCATCGAGCCGTCCAAGCGCTACGCCGATGTCATCGTGCCCCAGGGCGGTCACAATAAAGTAGCTATTGACATCATTACCAACACCGTAGAGAAAGCCCTGCAGAAGAAAAAACGCCGCAAATGAAATTAACCCCGGACCAGCAGGCAGGATTATATATCACCGTGAGCATCCATCTCGCGGTGATTATCGTTTTGCTCGCTGTCCGGATTGGCTTCGAAGTGCAGCGGGAAAACGGCTTTGTGATGGACTTCACCGCGCAGGAAGAAGTGGAGCGTCTCCAGCAGCGCATCCGCATGCAGGAAAGGGTGGAAGCCCAGCTGGAGCAGATGCTCTCGGACCAGGGCGTCCCCGTCCGCAATGTCACCGTGGACCAGAGCACCCTCAAGGACGACCGCGGCACCAACGCCGAGGAGCTGTACAAGGAGGCCGAGCGTCTGGCAAAGGAATTGCAGGAAGGGCAGCACAAGGCCGATGACACCCCGGACAGCTTTGCCGCAGTCCAGGAAGAGAAGAAGGAGAAAAAGAAGGAAGAGGCCAAGCCCTACAGCGGCCCTTCGGTGCTCTCCTGGAGCCTGGACGGCCGCCGGGCTTCCCGCCTTCCCATCCCCGCCTACCGCTGCTACGGCGCCGGTGAAATCACCGTCATCATCACCGTGAACAACCGGGGAGACGTCGTTAACGCCAAGGTAGACGACAGCACATCTTCGCAAGACGGGTGCCTTCGCACCTTTGCCATAAGAGCCGCCCGCCTGTCCAAGTTCTCGGCCTCGCCGGAAGCCCCCGCCCGTCAGATGGGGACCATAACCTACGCATTTATCGCACAATGAGAAAGATAAGCTGTATCCTCCTGTCCCTAGTCCTGAGCCTGCCCCTGTGGGCCCAGGGACAGGTTTCTACCCGCAAGCACAAACTCGCAGACTTCACCGACAAAGTAACGCAGGTGGTTCTCACCGGCAACGAAATGCTCACCAGCGCCCTTCGCGAGGAGGTCGTGGCCGGCTGGACGGCATCGGCCTTTGAATTCTCGACGCTGGACCGCTTCGAAAAGATCAAGTCGGAGGAAAAGTATTATTTCCTTATGGTGGCCGAGTCTGGCGGCATCAGCTTCCTCACGCTCCTGAAAGGAGCTCCTGAAGCAAAAGAGAAAGGCATCAGCGCCATGCATGAAGTGATTTCCCTGCCCCTTGTTGCCGCCATGGGTGGCAGCGGGCGCGAGCTCACCTACCTGGGCGGCCTCATCAAGACCGTGCAGGAATACACCCTGGAAGCCATGGAAAGCGAAAAAGTCGCCTATGGCATGGAAGCCTGGGTGAACAAGAACTACGACAAATGGGGCCATACCAAGCAAATCCGCATCGCCAGCGAGGACCTCTCCGAGAACGTGACGGAGAAAGAGCTCAAGAAATACCTGGACGAGGATTTCCAGGTGGTGGACACCGCCGATGCCGACCAGGCATACCTGGACGCCCAGTATAACACGCTGGTAAGCTACGTGGTCGCGCCCCTCGTCCCGGAAAAGGGAGACGTCTGCTACAAGATGCTTTTCGAGGCCGATACCCACACCCTCTACTACATTTCCAGGCACAGGATCGACGCCCGCAGGGGTGCCGGCTTCCTGCCGGAAGACCTCAAGCGCCTGGCCCGGAAGAGATGACGACAGGAACCACCCCTCAGGGACTGAGATACGCCGTGCGCCGCAGTGGCCGCGCGGTGGCTTTCTGCGCGCTCACCATCGGCTGTGGAACGCGCGACGAGAAAGGCTATCCGGCCGGCATCGCGCACTTTGTGGAGCACACGATGTTCCGCGGAACACGCCGCAAGAGTGCGAATGTCATCAACGGCTACCTGGACAAGCTGGGCGGTGAACTCAACGCCTACACCACCAAGGAAGAGATTGTGCTGCACGCCACCGTCCTCAAGGAGGACTGGAAGAAAGCGGCGGGCCTGCTGTTCGAACTGGCCACCGAAGCCACCTTCCCCGAGGACGAGATCGAAACCGAGCGCGGTGTGGTGCTGGACGAGATCATCTCCTACAAGGACAACCCCGCCGAGGACGTCTACGACCGCTTCGAGACGCTCCTCTTCGAGGGCTCCCCGCTGGAGACGCCCATCCTGGGGACATCGGCCAGCGTCAAAAAGATCAAGGCCGATATGCTCCGCCGCTTCGTGAAGGAGAACTTTGTCCCGGAGAAGATGGTCTTTTCCGTGGTGGCCGATATCGATGAACGCACCCTGGAGAAGCAGGTGCTTAAACTGATAGACCATGTCTTTTCGCAAAGTAATCGATAAGCACCACCATGAGGTGAATGCCATCATGGGCTGCAAGGCGCCGTCGCTGTACGAGATGCCGGAGCGGCTGGTGTGCGCCATGCTGTCCAACATCCTGGGAGGACCGGCATCCAACTCATTACTAAACAAAGAGCTCAGAGAAAAACGAGGCTGGGTATACGGCATCGAGTGTTCCTATACGCAGTATGCCGATACGGGCATTCTGGCCATCAGTTTTGGCTGCGACCGTTCCAATCTGGAAGACTGTGAGAAAGCCATTGACAAAATTCTGACGCGGGTGCGGGAGGTGCCGTTTACCGATGCGCAGGTCAAAGCCTACCGAAAGCAGCTCCTGGGGCAGCTGGCCATTTCCTCCGACGCCGGCGAGGCGCAGTGCCTTTCCATGGGTAAGAGCATGCTTTCCTGGGGACGTATCATGACCCCGGAAGAAACCAAGGCCGCCATTGAGGCCATTTCCCCCGCTCAGCTGCAGGAGATGGCCCAGAAGCTCTTTGCGCCGGGGAATCTCTCCAGTTTGATCTATCTTTAGGCTGCGGTGGGAGACGTATAACGCGTTTTTGCCGGAAAAGTGCGTTATTCGTCCGTAGCATTAGTTCGCAACCTCGCAGAGGAACTTGATGCGGACCAGGCGGATTTCTGATTCCTCGTAGTCTCCACCTAGGGCGGCAAGGGCTTCGGACAGGGAGTCGGAGGTGGCTTCTTCCTTGAACCAGTCGTAGATTTCCTCCACCACCTCGGGATCCAGTTCTTTCTCAATATAATAATTGATGTTGACGCGGGTACCGGTAGATATGATACCCTCGATTTCCGTGAGAAGTTCGTTCATGTCCAGCCCCTTGGCGGCAGCAATGTCCCCAAGGTCCAGTTTGCGGTCTATGGACTGGATGATATACACTTTGTTACCCGACTTGGGAGCCACGGACTTGACCACAAAGTCGTCGGGCCTTTCAATCTCATTCTCCTCCACATAGCGGGCAATGAGGTCCACGAAAGGCTGGCCAAACTTACGGGCCTTGCCTTCTCCTACGCCCTGGCACTTTTCCTGGAGTTCCTTGAGCGTAAGCGGATACACAATGGTCATGTCTTCCAGCGCCGGGTCTCCAAAGACAATCCAGGGTTGCAGGTGCATTTTGCGGGCAACGTCCTTTCTGAGATCCTTGAGCATGGACAGGAGCACAGGGTCTCCCCCGCCGCCACCGGAAGCCGCAGGTACATCGTCCTCTTCGTCGTCCTCACCCTCTGAGAACGTGCGGTCCTCCACCAGCATGACCTGATGCGGGTGCTCCATAAACTGAAGGCCTTGCTCGGTAACCGAGATAAGTCCGTAATTCTCAATATCCTTCTCCAGATAATGCATGAGAATACCCTGGTGGAAGACGGCGCACCAGAAACGGATGTCATGATCCTTGCCAGCCCCGAAAAGAGGCAGTTCGTCGTGCTTGTAGGACTTGACCATGGCATTGGTAACGCCCGAAAGGATGGCGGCCAGGTGCTCCAGCTTGAAGTGTTCCGGCAGCGACTGGATGAGCTCGATGACAAGGGCCATGTCCTCCCTTCCGTCATAGCGCTTCTTGGGATGCAGGCAGTTGTCGCAGGCACCGCAATTGTCCTGCAGGTAATCCTCACCAAAGTAGTTGAGCAGCATCTTGCGCCGGCACTGGCTGGATTCTGCATACGCCACAGTCTCCTGCAGGAGCTGCTTGCCGATTTCCTGCTCGGCCACCGGCTTCCCCTGCATGAACTTCTCCAGCTTCTGGATATCCTTGTAGCTGTAATAGGTGATGCACTGGCCTTCCTGGCCGTCACGGCCGGCACGGCCCGTCTCCTGGTAATAGCCTTCGATGCTCTTGGGAATGTCGTAGTGGATGACAAAGCGAACGTCCGGCTTGTCAATGCCCATGCCAAAAGCGATGGTGGCCACGATGACGTCAATCTCTTCCGTGAGGAACAGGTCCTGGTTCTCGGCCCGGGTCTTTGCGTCCAGGCCGGCATGATACGGACGCGCCTTGATGCCGTTGATGGAGAGCATCTGGGCCAGTTCCTCCACCTTGCGGCGGCTGAGGCAGTAGATGATGCCGCTCTTGCCGGGATTCTGGCGGATGAAGCGGATGATATCCTTCTCGGGTTCCACCTTGTCCCGTACCTCATAATAGAGGTTGGGCCGATTGAAGGAGGACTTGAAGACCTGGGCATCCTGGATGCGCAGGTTCTTGAGAATGTCGCTCTGGACCTTGGGCGTAGCGGTAGCCGTGAGGGCAATCACCGGCGCCGGCTGAATCTGGTCTATGATGGAGCGGATCTTGCGGTATTCCGGGCGGAAGTCATGGCCCCACTCGGAAATACAGTGGGCTTCATCCACCGCATAGAAGGAGATTTTGACCGATTTTAAAAGGGCAATGTTCTCCTCCTTGGTAAGGGACTCCGGCGCCACGTACAGCAGTTTGGTAACGCCCCTGAGGAGGTCTTCCTGAACTTCCTGGATCTGCATGCGGCTGAGCGAGGAATTGAGGAAGTGCGCAATGCCGTCTTCCCCTACCTCGAAACCGCGGATGGCGTCTACCTGGTTCTTCATGAGGGCAATGAGCGGAGAGATGACAATGGCGGTGCCTTCCATGACAAGGGCCGGCAGCTGGTAGCACAGCGACTTGCCGCCCCCGGTGGGCATGAGCACAAAGGCATCCTTGCCGGAAATCAGGTGACGGATAATACGTTCCTGGTCTCCCTTAAAAGCATCGTAACCAAAGAAAGTCTTCAGCTTTGCATGCAAGGTAGAGCTGTCAACCATAATGCCCTGTTTTGATTTACTGTGTAATGATATCCAAATTTACTATTTTTTCCAAAATAAATCAATCATTTACGGTAACTTTTTATATCCACCCCCGTAGATTATGCTAAATCCGGAATTATTGCTATCTTTGCAGGTTGTACGACAGACAAAAACTTTAAATTATTTTAATAACATGAAACTTGTAAAACTCTTCGCCATCGCTTCCGCCACCGTGCTGGTGATGGCTTGCGGCACCTCCAAAGTAGAGGGTTCCAAGGAAGTTCAGAGCCTGCTCCCCTCCAAGGGTCAGATTGATACCACTTCCTACCTCCTGGGCGTTAACTTCGGCCTCGTCATTACCCAGAACGGTTTTGGAGACCTCAACATGGCTCAGCTGGAGAAAGGTATGAAGGATGCCCTGAACGCCAAGGAAGGCCAGCCCATGGACTCCGTTTTCGTGAAGCAGTTCAAGATTGACCCTTCTGAGATGAACATGATCATCAACGAGTACCTCCAGAAGCGTACCGCCTACGAAGGTGCCCTCAACAAGGAAAAGGGTGACAAGTTCCGCAAGGAGTTCTTCGCGAAGAACAACGCCGACTCCACCGCTACCGGTATCGTTTACCTCATCCAGGATTCCGGCAGCGAGAAGCGCGCGCTCAGCGATCGCGACACCGTGAAGGTAAACTACCGCGGTACCCTCATTGACGGCAAGGAGTTTGACAAGAACGACGGCATCGAGTTCCCTCTCAACCGCGTCATCAAGGGTTGGACCGAGGGCATGAAGCTCGTGGGCGAAGGTGGCAAGATCACCCTCGTAATCCCCGCCGAGCTTGCTTACGGCGAGCGTGGTCCCCGCGAGATCGGCGCCAACAGCACCCTTATCTTCGACGTAGACCTGCTGGAGGTGAAGCCCTACGTAGAACCCGCCACCAAGTAAGTCTATGGCACTGGAACTGGAAGGAACGCTTCGGCAGAAGCTGGGTGTGCAGCAGGGAACGTCGGCCCGCGGACAGTGGGCCAAACAGGAGTTCATCCTGGACTACCCCGACGGCAATTACACTTCGCAGGCTGTCTTCACCGCCTTCGGGCAGGACAAGGTAGCAGACCTGGACAAGTACCAGACAGGAGACCGCATCAAGGTTTCCTTCAACATCAAGAGCCGTGAGTATAACGGCCGGTGGTACACGGACCTTCAGGTCTGGCGCATCGCCACTGCGGGCCAGGCGCAGCCAGCCGCATCGGCACAGCCGGCACCATCGGCCCAGCCTGTTCCGCCGGCCCCGGCCTTCGAGGCACCGGCCCCCACGCTGGACGACATGCCGGGGGACTCGCAGGACTCCGACGACCTTCCGTTCTAATCGCATTAAAACCTTCGGTAAATGCCGAAGGTTTTTTGTATCTTTGCAGACTATGATAAGTTTTGCATATAACAACCGGACCATCCGGCTCATAAAAGACATCCTGTTTGTGGCGCTGGGCATGTGGCTCGCCAGCCGTGCCAGTTTCCTGGCGGTGCTGGTGGGCATCATTGCCATTTTCTGGTATGGACGCGACGCCTATTTCCAGGCCAAGGTGCTCTGGCAGGAGAAGCACTATAAGGAACCCGAAAGCAAGGCTCCGAAAGACAACGGGAAAATCAGCCTGGGCTCCGACGCCAAGGAAGTGAATTTCGAGAAGGAGTAAATGATTCCGAAGGAGACAGTAGACCTCATCCTGGACACCGCCCGCGTAGAGGAGGTGATCGGAGATTTCGTGACGCTCAAGCGCCGCGGGTCCAGCTATGTAGCCTGCTGCCCCTTCCACAACGAGAAGACGCCGTCTTTCCACGTAACGCCCTCCAAGGGCATCTACAAGTGCTTCGGCTGCGGCAAGGCCGGCAGCGCCGTGGGTTTTGTGATGGAATACGAGCACATGACCTACCCCGAGGCCCTTCGTTACCTGGCGAAGAAATACAACATCGAGGTGCAGGAAGAGGAAGAGAGCGCCGAGCAGATTGCCGCGCGCCAGCGAAGCGAGAGCCTCCTGGCCGTGAGCGAGTTTGCCCGCAAGTTCTTCTCGGACCAGCTCCAGGGCGGAGAAGGACGCGCGGTTGGCTATCAGTACTACCGGAAGCGCAACATCCTGGACACCACCATCGAGAAGTGGAGCCTGGGATGGGCCCCCAGCGGGAAAACCACGCTGGTGGACGCCGCCCGCGCCGCCGGTTACAAGGACGAGTTCCTTCTGGCGGCGGGTCTTGCCATCCAGACGGAGGACGGCTCGCTCATTGACAAGTTCCGCGAGCGGGTCATGTTCCCCATCCACTCCGTGAGCGGACGCGTCATCGCCTACAGCGGACGCACCCTCAAGGCCGACAACCCCGCCAAGTACGTCAACTCCCCCGAAACGGAAATCTACATCAAGAGCCGCAACCTGATGGGCATCTGGTTCGCCAAGAGCGAGATTGCCCGGCAGGACCGCTGCATCCTGGTGGAAGGCAACGTGGACGTGGTGATGATGCACCAGATGGGCATCACCAATGTGGTGGCCTCCTGCGGCACCTCCCTCACCGAGGAGCAGGTACGTCTCATCGGCAAGTTCACGCAGAACGTCACCATCATGTACGACGGTGACAAGGCCGGCCTGCACGCCGCCGTGCGCGCCATCAGCCTCATCCTCAAGGAAGGTATGAACCCCAAGGTGGTCTTCCTCCCCGACGGAGACGACCCCGACTCCTACTCGCAGAAGCACACGCAGGAGGAGATTCGCTCGTTCATCGAGGAGCACGAGGAAGACGGCATCGCCTTCAAGACGCGCCTCCTTCTGGAGGAGGCCGGCGAGGACCCGCTCAAGAAGGCCAACTCCATCAACGAGATAGCCGATACCGTGGCCGATATCCCCGACGCCATCAAGCGCCAGGTGTACATCGGCACCGTGGCCAAGCAATTCGGCATCGAGGAGGATATCATCCAGGACCGCGTGCGCAAGACCCGCGAGCACAATGCGCAGAACGCAGCGAAGGAACGTGCCCACTCTGCGTCGGCGAATGATGCATTTTCGCTCGCAAAAAATAGGGCCGATGCTCCCGAAAATGCATCATTTGCCGACGCCCCCGCAACTGCTGCAACTGCACCGGAATTACTTTCCAACGAAGAACGGATTCTGGGCCCGTCGGAACGGGAGCTGCTGGGATTCATCCTGCGGTATGGACGCAACGAGCTGAAGTTCGAGACCGATTCCGAATTCTATGACGGAGAGACGCCGCAGACGGTGGCCGAGTTCATCGACTCCGCCCTGGCTGCAGATGATGTCCACTTTGTCAACGCACCTTACGAAGCAACCTACCAGGCCTACTTCGGCCTGTATGATGCCGGAAAGGGCCAGGACGAGATTGTGAAGGGCCTCCTCAACGGAGAAGACCGCACGGTGGCGGAGGTGGCGGCCCAGCTATCCACCGAGCGCTACGAGCTCACCGTCCACAACTTCTCCGACGCCCTCACCACCACGGATTCGTGGCTGGTGACCTATGTACCCCGCGCCATCCTGGTATTCCACGACAAGCGCGTTACCGCCAGGCAGAACGAACTCACCCGCAAACTGAGGGAGCCCAACTCCCCCGAGGATGTGATCAAGTTCATGCAGGAGCTTGGCAGACTGACAGAAATCAAGAAAAACATCAATAGAAAACTAGGGAGACTGAAGAAATGAGTTATAAGAGAACCCTTGTGACCTGCGCATTGCCCTATGCCAACGGTCCTGTCCATATCGGCCACCTGGCCGGCGCTTACATTCCCGGAGACATCTATGTCCGCTACCTGCGCATGCGCGGGGAGGACGTGGTGTTCATCTGCGGCTCCGACGAGCACGGCGTGCCCATCACCATCAAGGCCCGCGAGCAGGGCGTTACCCCGCAGGACATCGTGGACAAGTATCATAAGGTAATGAAAGACGCCTTCACAGGCCTCGGCATCAACTATGACATCTACTCCCGTACGTCGTCGGCCGTGCATGAGAAGAATGCGGCCGAGTTCTTCCGCAAGCTCTACGACCAGAACGACTTCGTGACCCAGGAGAGCGAGCAGCTCTATGACGAGGAGGCCAAGATGTTCCTCACAGACCGTCTCATTGAGGGCACCTGCCCCAAATGCGGCAACCCGCACGCCTACGGAGACCAGTGCGAGAAGTGCGGCTGCACCCTGAGCCCCGAGGAACTGCTAGACCCCAAATCCAAGCTGTCGGGCTCCACGCCCGTGAAGAAGAAGACCAAGCACTGGTATCTGCCCCTGGACAAGTACGAGCCCTGGCTGCGTGACTGGATCCTGGAGCAGCACAAGGAGTGGAAGACCAACGTGTACGGCCAGTGCAAGAGCTGGCTGGACGGCGGCCTGCAGCCCCGCGCCGTCACCCGTGACCTGGACTGGGGCGTTCCCGTTCCGGTAGAGGGTGCCGAGGGCAAGGTTCTCTACGTATGGTTTGACGCCCCCATCGGCTATATCTCCAACACCAAGGAACTTCTTCCCCAAAGCTGGGAGAAGTGGTGGAAAGACCCCGAGACCCGGCTGGTGCACTTCATCGGCAAGGACAACATCGTGTTCCACTGCATTGTGTTCCCGTCCATGCTCAAGGCCTACGGAGACTATGTGCTGCCGGACAATGTGCCTTCCAACGAGTTCCTCAACCTGGAGGGAGACAAGATTTCCACATCCCGCAACTGGGCCGTGTGGGTGCACGAATATGAGGAGCAGTTCCCCGGACAGGAGGATGTGCTGCGGTACGTGCTCACCGCCAACGCCCCCGAGACCAAGGACAACGACTTTACCTGGAAAGACTTCCAGGGGCGCAACAACAGCGAACTGGTGGCCATCTTCGGCAACTTCGTGAACCGCGCCGTGGTGCTCACCCAGAAGTACTTTGGCGGGAAGGTTCCCCAGAACCTGAAGCCCCAGGCCATTGACGCCGAAACCCTTGCTTCCGTGAAGCCCTGCCGCGAGGCCCTGGAGAAATACATCGAGACCTTCCACTTCCGCGAGGCCCTCAAGGAAGCCATGAATATCGCACGCATCGGCAACAAATACATTTCCGACATGGAACCCTGGAAGGTGGCCAAGGAAGACATGGACCGTACGGCTTCCATCCTCTACACCTGCCTGCAGCTGTGCTCCGACTGCGCCATCGCCTTCGAGCCGTTCCTTCCCTTCAGCGCCGAGAAACTGCGCGGCATCCTGCGCGTGGGCATCGACGCCGGCTGGGACCACCGCGCCGGTGAAGGCACTCCTACCGTGAACTTCTACAAGGAGGGTGAGGGCAAGGCCGTGCACACCCGTCCGGCATCGGCCCCGATCCCGGCCGGAGACATCGTCCTTACCTGGGACATGCTGGGCTCCAGCGAACTGCTGCCTTCCGGCCACCAGCTGGGAGAAGCCGTGCTGCTGTTCCAGAAGATTGAGGACAGCGTAGTGGAAGCGCAGATGGCCCGCCTGGAGGCCATCAAGAAGGCCCGCGAAGAGGCCGAGGCCGCCAAAGCCGCTGCCGAGGCCGCCGCCAGGGTGGAGCCCCAGAAGCCGGAAGTCACCTTCGACGACTTCGGCGCCATGGACATCCGCACCGCCACGGTACTCGCCGCCGAGCGCGTTCCCAAGACGGACAAGCTCCTGAAGCTCACCATCGACACGGGCATTGATGAGCGCACCATTGTCTCCGGCATTGCCGAGTACTACAGCCCCGAAGACATGCTTGGAAAGCAGATCTGCATCCTCGCCAACCTGGCACCGCGCGTGATCCGCGGCATCGAGTCCCGCGGCATGATCCTCATGGCCAAGCAGGGTGACGGCAAGATGCGCTTCATTACGCCTGAGGAGGCGCTTACGAACGGCGCCCAGATTGGGTAACGCTCACATCGGCCGGCAGGTTCCGACACGCGGGTGACGGTTGCGGGCTGCGTCAGGCATCGGCCAAAATGCTAATTTACCAATAATCAACGACTTACAAAATCACCTTCTGCCCGAGGTTCTCATTTTGGAGGACTTCGGGCAGAAGGTTTTTTAATAATCGGCTCATATTCAATACATTACAAAACAACCCACGCCCGAAGTGGTGCCGAGCGGGGTTCTACAGCGTCCAAAACTATTTTCTTATACGACTGTATCTCCCACCATGCTGCAGCGGCCTGTTTGGAATTTCTTTCTTATACGCTATGGGAATATCGGACATAACTTTCTACCTTCAGGATAAAAAAGATGAATCCCAGAGCGTTTACAGACCCGTTCCACGGAGGTTGCGGCCGTTTTCAGTTTTCGATGAATCACCTGGAAAAGGCGCTCCTCTTCCGCAGTCCCGAAGATTATGTCTTTGGTGTCAATTCCATTGCTATCGGGAGTCATGTGTATGATGTGTCCGTCCTCTCTTATGCACTAATGGACACGCATTTTCATCTGCTTGTAAAGGGGTCATATGACCGCTGCGAAGCCCTCTGCCGCTGGTTTATCCGGCGGCTGAGAAGGATGCTCAGCCAGCGATACGGCGTCATCGGCCTCCTGGATGAAGATGCCTTTGATGTATCGGCCATCCTGGACGATGAAATGTTTCGGAACGAAGTCGCCTACATCGTACGCAATCCTTACAAGGCCCGCATGGCATCTCCGCTTTCCTACTCATGGAGTTCGGCCGATGTTTATTTCAATCCCCAGCGGGACCTGATACAGGGAACTCCGCTATCGGCCATGAAACAAGACATGATCAAAGCCGTTTTTCACACGCATGACCGTCTCCCGCCGGAGTGGGAACATGTCAACGGACGCATCCTGAACAGATGCTTCGTGGACTATGCTGCCGTGGAACAACTGTTTGGCAGCAGCGTAACCTACTTTGACCGCATCAGGAAGTATGACCTGGAGTCGGTAGTGCAGATGAATCATGGACTTGCAGAGAGTATCCGGTTCACAGACCAGGAGATGCAGGAAAAGATACTGTCACTGTGCCAAAACGAATACCATGTGGCATCCCACAACCAGCTCGATGCCAAGACCCTCCTCATCCTGGCCCGTGCACTGGCCCGCCGATTCTCCTGTCCCAAGACGCAGATTGGCCGCCTCCTGGGGCTTTCCGGAGACGTGCTGGACAGACTGCTGTAAGAGTCCGGGCAGAGGCTGTTTTGTAACAGAATAAAAATCAACATGTTATAAAAACACTTCTGCCCGAGGTTCTCCAAATTGCAGGGTTCAGGCAGAACACATATTCCTAGATAGCTGATTGATTGCCGATTAAAGCTTATGCCAATGCCCGGCACAAGCCGCAGAGGGGGCACTGCATTTTTTTTGCAATAGAAACGTAAAAAAGTAGTATCTTTGGCCTGCGAAAAACAGAACCTATGGTATTTCAATTAAGGGTGACCCTGACGGGCATCAAAGGATTCTACAGAGTATATAAAGTGAACGGCGCCACTACGCTGTACACGCTTCATAAGCAGATCCGGGCAGACCTTGAGTTTCCCCAGGACCAGCTCATCATGTTCAAGGCCCTGGACGTTACCGGTGCCGTTGTGGGCCGGTACGGTCTCTTTGACCTGGGCTGGGGCACCGCAGACCAGATGCCTCTGGAAAAGGTGGTGAAGGCCGGCGCCGACAGTTTCGTCTATTTCTACGACGTCACCAACAAAAAGAGCGTGAACATCACCGTGGAAGGTGAGGTGACCGACGTCAAGGTTAATCCGGACTTCCCGGTACTGGCCGAGTCCAAAGGTCCCAACCCCATCGAGTTCGAGAACGGATACGTAGCCTTCGAGGACCTGCCGGAGCGTCAGCGCCATCTGCCCGGAGAGGATGATGACGAAGACCTGGACGATGAAGACTTCTCTGACGAAGACGAGGAAGAGGAAGACGAGGACGGCAAGGAAATCTTTGACGAAAGCGAAGAATAGCCGCCGTGCCCCGAAGGCTGGAGATCATACTGGGACCTACCGCCGTCGGCAAAACCGGCTATGCCATTCGTCGCGCTCTGGAAGTAGGGTCTCCCGTCATCTCCTGCGATTCCCGGCAAATCTTTCAAGAACTTAAAATAGGTACTGCAGCCCCTTCCGACGAGGAAATGGCTGCAGTGCAGCATTATTTTATCCGTTCCATACCCATTACCCGTAACTACACGGCGGGCATCTACGAGGTGGAAGCCCTGGAGCTGGTGAACCGCCTGTTCTCAGAAGGCCATGAGACCCTTGTCATGTGCGGCGGCTCCATGATGTACATTGACGCCTTCTGCTACGGGCTGGACGACTTCCCCGAGGTTCCGGTTCAACTGCGGGAGCACCTCATGGAATGTCTGAGGGACGAGGGCGTGGAGGTGCTGGCCCAGCAGCTGAAGGAACTGGACCCCGTCTCCTACGAAGAGCTGGACCTCTCCAACGGCCAGCGCGTAATCCGGGCCCTGGAGGTGAGCCTGTACACAGGAAAACCTTTCTCCTCCTACAAGACGCGTTCGTTCAAGGAACGGGACTTCGAGATTGTGAAAGTGGGCCTGGAACGTCCCCGGGAAGAACTTTACGAGCGCATCAACGAGCGCGTACTGCGCATGATGGACGAGGGCCTGGAGGCCGAAGCCCGCAGCATGCTCCCCTACCGGGACCTGCCCGCCCTGCAAACGGTGGGCTACCGCGAAATGTTCGAATACTTTGACGGCAAGTATGACCTGGACACCACCGTGCAACACATCCAGGCCAGCACCCGCCACTACGCCAAACGCCAGCTCACCTGGTGGCGCCGTGACGCCTCCATCCTGTGGCAGCCGGCATAGATAGATAATATGATCAAACCCAAATTAAAAGAACTATGAGCAGAATGAGTTCCCTTGCCAAATCCTCCTGGATTGCCCTTACCGTAACCGCACTCGTCATTTTTGTCATGGCGTCCTGTTGCACCACCATCGACTCCGCCTCGGTGGGTATCAAATTCAAGAAATGGAGTTCCAATGCAGCCCTGAAAGGCGGTGTCGAAGGCACCTGCCGCGGCTGGGTATGGTACAACCCCATTACCGAGAGTATCTTCGAGTACCCTACGTACATCCAGCGTGTCACCTACGAGCCCTTCACCGTGAACCCCAAGGATGCCGCCATCTTCTCCATGACTCCCACCCTGGCCTATCAGATTGATGAGACCAAGGCCGTGGATATTTTCGTAAAATACCGCAAACCCGTTCGGGAGCTGGAAATGGGCTACATCAATACATGTATCTTCGAGGCCTACCGCACCTGCGCCAACAACTACACGTCCGACGAACTCATGGCCAACAGAGCCAAGTTCGAGAACGAGGTCCGCGCCCGTCTGGACGAATCCATGAACCGGGAAGGCTTCATCGTGCGCGAGTTCACGACCAAGATCGATCCTCCCGCATCCCTTACCGCCGCCATCAATGCCAAGAACGAAGCCGTCCAGAACGCCCTCAAGGCAGAAAATAAGGTAAAAGAAGCAGAAGCCGAAGCAAAGATCGCCATTGCCAAAGCCAAAGGCGAAGCCGAAGCCCAGAAGATCCAGGGTGACGGCGAAGCCTATTATAACCGCGTAGTGGCCGCCTCGCTCAATTCTCTCCTGGTGCAGCAGTATGCCATTGAAAAGTGGGACGGCAAGCTGCCCACCTACAACGGCTCCAGCGCTCTTCCGTTTATCAATCTGAGCAAATAATCTTTTTGCAGCAGCTTTCGAACCTCGGGCAGGGAAGTAAATCGCAAGTCATTGCCTGGCACAAGCCGCAGCAGGAAGGAGCGACGCGAAGCGCGGCAGAGGAAGCAGGCCGATGGAAAAAAGGCAGACCGGTAGCGCAGCAAACTGCGTTATTTCCGGAAAAAACACTAAATTTGTAGACAGTGAATGCATTCGACGCATACCAGTCCATCGGGGCTCCTTCCCAGGGTCTTTTCAAGGACAACGGGTCGCGCTTCAACGCCTTCGCCTTTCCGGTAGAGACGGAAGAGGAGGCGAAGGAGCATGTGGCGGCCCTGAAGAAGGAATACCACGACGCCCGGCACCACTGCTTTGCCTACCGGCTGGGTTACAAGGGAGACGTATGGCGCGCGGCCGATGACGGTGAGCCCTCGGGCAGCGCCGGCCGTCCCATCCTGGGGCAGATAGACTCCATGGGCCTGAGCGACATCCTGGTGGTGGTGGTCCGCTACTTCGGCGGCATCAAACTGGGCATACCAGGACTCATCCGCGCATACAAAACATCCACGGCCGATGCACTCCGGCAGGCTGCCGTCGTTCCCAAGATAGCCGGCAAGAACTGGAGTGTGGAATTCGAATACCTCTCCATGAACGACGTCATGAAGGTACTCAAGGAAATGGACCTTGCCCCACGCGCACAGGATTTTGGAGAGAAATGCTCGCTTATTGTAAGAGTCCGCCTCTCAGAAGAAGAAAATTTTAAGAAAAAACTGGATAGTTTTGCAAATTTAAAAGAAATATAATACATTTAGCTTAAAATCTTAAACCATTTCGATCATGTCCAAAAAAGTTCATGTTTTCAATGCCGGTCCCTGCCTGCTCCCCCAGGTAGCCATCGATAACGCCATTGCAGCCCTGAAGGACTTCAGCGGCACCGGCATCTCCGTTCTTTCCATCTCCCACCGTACCAAGGAGTGGGACGCCGTCATGGACGAATGCCGTGCCCTGTGGAAGGAGCTCCTCAACATCCCGGACACCCACGAGGTTGTATTCCTGGGCGGCGGCGCCTCCCTGCAGTTCCTCTATGTGGCCATGAACTATCTGGAGAAGAAAGCTGCCTACCTGGATACCGGCGTATGGGCCCACAAGGCTCTCGTGGAGGCCCAGGGCATCGGCGAGGCCTATGCCATCGCCTGCTCCAAGGACAAGAACTACAGCTACATTCCCAAGGGCTTTGAGATTCCCGCAGACCTCGATTACCTGCACATCACCACCAACAATACCATCTATGGTACGGAGATCAAGGAGGACATGGACTGCCCCTGCCCCCTCATCGCCGACATGTCCTCCGACATCATGTCCCGTCCCGTTGACGTGAGCAAGTACGCCCTCATCTACGGCGGCGCCCAGAAGAACGTGGGCCCTGCCGGCGTCATCTTCGCCATCATCCGCAAGGACGCACTGGGAAAGGTTACCCGCCACATTCCCACCATGCTGAGCTACCAGACCCACATTGACAAGCTCTCCATGTTCAACACGCCTCCCGTGTTCAACATCTTCGTCATGAACGAAACCCTCAAGTGGATCAAGAGCATGGGCGGCGTAGAGGCCATCCAGAAGATCAACCAGAAAAAAGCCGAACTTCTCTATGGCGAGATTGACCGCAACTCCCTGTTCGTGGGCACCGCCGCCAAGGAAGACCGTTCCCTGATGAACGTGTGCTTTGTGATGGCTCCCGGCAAGGAAGACCTGCAGGACGAGTTCCTGGCCTATGCCAAAGAACAGGGCATGGTGGGCATCAAGGGCCACCGTTCCGTGGGCGGCTTCCGCGCCTCCCTGTACAACGCCTGCACCGTAGAAGATGTCCAGGCCCTCGTAGACTGCATGCAAGAATTCGAAAAGCTCAAGAAATAATGAAAGTTTTACTCGCCACCCAGAAGCCCTTCGCCGCCAAGGCCGTCGAAGGCATCGTGAACATCCTTACCGAAGGCGGTCACGAAGTAGTGAAGCTTGAAAAATATGCCGATCAGCCAGACCTCGTAAAGGCCGTGGCCGACGTAGAAGCCATGATCATCCGCTCCGACAAAGTGACGGAGGAAGTCATGGCCGCTGCCCCGAAGCTCAAGATTGTGGTACGCGCTGGTGCCGGCTACGACAACGTAGACCTTGCAGCGGCATCGGCCCGCGGCATCGTGGTCATGAACACCCCCGGCCAGAACTCCAATGCCGTGGCCGAACTCGCCCTGGGCCTGATGATTTTCATGGCCCGCACGCAGTTCACGCCGGCTACCGGCAGCGAGCTCAGCGGCAAACGCCTGGGCGTCCAGGCCTACGGCAACGTCGGCCGCCTCGTCGGCCAGAAGGCGAAGGCCCTGGGCATGGAGGTATCGGCCCTCGATCCCTTCCTCACGGATGAGCAGATTATCGCCGGAGGCGCAGACCCCGTGCACAGCCTCGAGGAGCTTTACGCCTCCTCCGACTACCTCTCCATCCACATCCCCGCCCTGCCGTCCACCATCAAGTCCATCGGCTACGACCTCATCACGAAGATGCCCAAGGGCGCTACGCTGGTAAACACCGCCCGCAAGGAAGTGATGGACGAAGAAGGCCTCATGAAGGCCCTCGAAGAGCGTCCGGACCTCAAGTATGTGGCCGATGTCATGCCCGACAACTACGCCGCCCTCCAGGAGAAGTTCGGCGCCCGCGTGTTCGCAACGCCCAAGAAGATGGGTGCCCAGACCGCCGAGGCCAACGTGAACGCAGGCCTTGCCGCCGCCCGTCAGATTGTGGATTTCTTCGCCACCGGAAACTGCAAGTTCCAAGTAAACAAATAACAGTATGGTACGCGTCAAACCCTTTGCGGCCATCCGCCCGCCCAAGAATCTGGTAACGGAAGTAGCCGCCCCCCCGTACGATGTCCTCAACAGCGAGGAAGCCCTGGCCATGGCCGGAGAAAAGAGCCTCCTTCACATTACCAAGCCGGAAATTGACTTCAAGCCCATTGCCGGAGAGCACGAGGAGCGCACCTACGCCAAAGCCGTAGAGAACTTCAAGGCCTGGAAAGAGAAAGGCTGGCTGGTGCAGGACGACAAGGAAAAGTATTACGTCTATGCCCAGACCATGGGCAGCCGCACACAGTACGGCCTGGTGCTCTGCGCCCATACCGACGATTATGCCGAGGGCATCATCAAAAAGCACGAGCTCACCCGCAAGGACAAGGAGGACGACCGCATGGTGCACGTGAGAATCCAGAACGCCAACATCGAGCCCGTTTTCTTCGCCTACAAGGACAACGAGGAACTCAACGCCATTGTAGCCAAGGCTGCAGCCGGAGAACCCGAGTACAAGTTCGTGGACGAGAACAACTTCACCCACACCTTCTGGGTGATTGATGATGACGCCACCATCGCCCGCATCACGGAAATCTTCACCCGCGACATCGACGCCTTCTATGTAGCCGACGGCCACCACCGCACGGCCGCTGCCGCACGCGTAGGCGCTGAGAAAAAAGCGCAGAATCCCCACCACACCGGCAAAGAGGAGTACAACTACTTCATGGCCGTGTGCTTCCCCGAGAGCCACCTCGCCATCATCGACTACAACCGTGTGGTGAAGGACCTGAACGGGCTTTCCGGCGAAGAGTTCCTCAAGGCCCTGGAGAACGATTTCACGGTAGAGGCCATGGGCAGCGAGATTTACCATCCCGCCGGGCTTCACAACTTCTCCATGTACATCGGAGGAACCTGGTACAGCCTCACTGCCAAGGCAGGCCGATACAATGACGAAGACCCCATCGGCGTGCTGGACGTCACCATCCTTTCCAACCTGGTGCTGGACAAGATTTTGGGAATCAAGGATCTGCGCACGGACAAGCGCATCGACTTCGTGGGCGGCATCCGCGGCCTCGGAGAGCTGTCCCGCCGTGTAGATTCCGGCGAGATGAAAGTGGCTTTCGCCCTGTATCCGGTATCCATGGAGCAGCTTATCAACATTGCCGATACCGGCAACATCATGCCGCCCAAGACCACCTGGTTCGAGCCCAAGCTCCGCAGCGGCCTGGCCATCCACAGTCTGGACTAGTTTCCGTCCTTTGCGGCGTGATGCAGAAATAGCTAATTACTAGTACTTTACAGAATTTCTCCCCGGTCGAAACGACGGGGAGAAATTTTGTATTTGTCAGTAATTCAGTCACTTACAAATCACACCCTATGCATTATTTCTACCTTTCATAAAAAAACAGTCCAGTAGTTTGGAATAATAAAATATTTTTATGTATCTTTACATCGAACTTAACAAATTAAGAACCAATGAATCACACCAGCTTAGTCTTATTGTCAGCGCTCCTTTTCTGCCTGACATCATGTCACCACTCTATTATTGATGCAACAGAGCGCAATTCTGAGAAATAAAGGGTTTCAGCTTCAGAAACAAAAGAAATAGCCCGTCGTTTCCTAACGAAAGACAGTCTAACTGTTAAGACCGATTATGTTGAAACTGACATTCTACCCTTGAACGACTCCGACACTACATACGCATATATATGCAATATGAGTTCCGGAGGATTTGCTATCATATCTGCAGATACAAGAATGTCACCAATTCTTGGTTACTCTCTGGAAGGAAACATTAGTGATTACGAATTCCCTGAAGGTTTTAAAATATGGCTTAGCGGCATAAAAAAAGAGTACTCTCTTTTACAAGAAGCTGATACTCATGATAAATCATTCATAGACAAAAGCATTAGCACAAAATCAATTCCTGTCAACCACGAAACTCCCGAATTGAAGCACAACATAACTGGTCCCCTTCTTAACACAAAATGACACTTGCGATGCACTGTGTAACCTCTACGCCAACATTTACGAGAAGACTGAACAAACGAATGGACTGAATCATAACTACGGAAGAACATATGTAAATGAACCCTTCAATCTGGCGAGTTTCTTAAAAACACAATATGGTTATTCTTCTGCCTCACAAATGAACTATAACCCATATTCAGATTATGGAATTATCACGAATGAATTACTAGAGTACAACAGGCCGGTTATTCTTTCAGGAGAATCCACCCCCGTAAGCTTAGGAAGACAGTATTGGATTTGCGATGGAGTTCATCAATTTGAAGATTTAGTTCCCGGCAATGACGGGGAGATGCATATAGCCTGTTATCTGTATTTCCACCACTCATGGATGTTGTTCACACACTTCCCACCTGTTTGGCTTGGATTCAACAATTATAATATACAAGCATTTTCATCACAATCTGTTTCCTTCGATAATAACATGAAACTCGTTTATAACATCATTCCATAAGTTATGAAAAAGATAGCAACTACATTTATCATGCTTCTATGGCTGATTGCTTTCCCCTCCTGCGAGAAAAAACCAGAGGTCTACTTTGACTTAATGTCTTTCAATCTCTTTGTATTTGACGAATTGGGCACAGACTTAGCCAACCCCAAAGGAATCCATCCACTTGATGCGTCCCAGATTACAGTTTCCTCCGAGTTAGCTGGAAAGCCCATGAAATGGAATATAACCAGAAGTTATTACAGTTATGACGAAACAACAACGACCACCTTCAACATGACTGGCTTTTACTACTTTGAAGTTGTAACCTACGACTTCTTCATAGATGAATCTTTTGTTAACAAGACCATAGATGTTACCGTTTCCATAGAAGGTCGTCCCGATTCCATAGTCACGTTCCACTTTAATGACAGGGCACGGGTCTACCAAATCGACGTCAATGGGAAACGAGTAGCCGACAAACTTAACGGAACGCGAAACTACTACTACAATGTAAAACTCATGTACGACCAAAACGCAGCGTGATGCAGAAATAGCTAATTACTAGCACTTTACAGAATTTCTCCCCGGTCGAAACGACGGGGAGAAATTTTATATCTGACTATTAGTCAATAATTTACACATCACGGCCGCTATTTGGAAAATAATCTGTACATTTGCGTTTCCAATTAATCATGCCATGTTTTCACTCCGTGAACTCTATAAAATAGGAAAAGGGCCTTCTTCCTCGCATACCATGGGCCCGTACCGCGCGGCGCAGCTGTTTGCGGCACGTCACGCCGATGCGGCCCGTTTTGAGGTAACGCTTTATGGTTCCCTGGCCGCTACCGGCAAAGGGCACATGACCGATGTCGCCATCACGCAGGCGCTGGAGCCCATTGCACCGGTCAACATCCTGTGGCAGCCGTTCCACTTCCTGGAGTACCATCCCAACGGCATGCTTTTCAAGGCCATCGAGGCCGATGACACTGTCTCCGAGGAATGGACCGTCTATTCCATCGGCGGCGGCGCACTGTCTGAGGGCACCGACAAGGAGATGAGCGTCTCCGGAGACGTGTACAAGATGAATACGCTCTCGGAGATCATCGAGTGGTGCGACACCAACGGCCGGCAGCTGTGGGAGTACGTAGACCTCTGCGAAGGTCCCGGCATCTGGGACTACCTGCAGGAAATCTGGGAGGCCATGAAGGCTTCCGTAGAGCGGGGGCTCAATGCCGAAGGCCGGCTGCCAGGCCCGCTGAACCTCTCCCGCAAGGCGGCGGTCTACCACGTTAAGGCCCTGGGGTACCAGCCCAACCTGCGCTCCCGGGGCCTGGTATTCGCCTATGCCCTGGCCGTGAGCGAGGAAAACGCATCGGGCGGCATCATTGTGACGGCACCCACCTGCGGCTCATCGGGCGTCATCCCCGGCGTGCTCTACCACCTGGCCAAGGGCCATGCCTTCTCCGACACCAAGATCCTGCATGCCCTGGCTACAGCCGGTCTCATCGGCAACGTGGTCAAGCAAAACGCCTCCATTTCCGGAGCCGAGGTAGGCTGCCAGGGAGAAGTGGGCGTCGCCTGCGCCATGGCAGCGGCTGCCGCGTGCCAGCTCTTCGGTGGCAGCGTGTATCAGATTGAATATGCGGCCGAGATGGGACTGGAACACCATCTGGGCATGACCTGCGACCCCGTGTGCGGCCTGGTACAGATTCCCTGCATCGAGCGCAATGCCTTTGCGGCTTGCCGAGCCCTGGACTCCAACGTGTATTCCTCCTTCTCCGACGGCCGCCACCGCATCTCCTTCGACCACGTGGTGGAAGTAATGAAACAGACCGGAAAAGATCTTCCGTCCCTGTACAAGGAAACATCGGCCGGCGGTCTTGCCCTCAACTACAAGCAGAAGTAATGAAGGACCGCAAGCTCCTCAATATCGAACTGGGCCGCATTTCGGCCGATGAATATGTGCACGACCGCCCCGAAAGCGGCGTGGTGCTGGTGCTGGACAACATCCGCAGCGCCCACAACGTGGGAAGTGCCTTCCGTACCGCCGACGCCTTCGGCGTGGACAAAATCTACCTCGGAGGCATCTGCCCCGTCCCCCCGTCGCCGGAGCTTCGCAAAGTAGCCCTCGGCGCCGAGGAAGTCGTGCCTTTCGAACACGTGGACGACGTCGTTGCCCTGGTCAGAAGCCTCCAGGCCGATGGGTACACCGTTGTAGCCGTGGAGCAGACCGTCCACTCCGTGAAACTGGATGAGTGGGAAAGCGCGTCCCTCCGGCCAGAGCGCTATGCCCTGGTATTTGGAAATGAAGTAGCCGGCGTGCAGCAGGAAGTGGTGGATGCGTGCGACTTGTCGCTGGAGATTCCGCAGCAGGGCACCAAGCACTCGCTCAACGTGTCGGTCTCCATCGGCGTAGTCCTTTGGGGCATCCGGCATTAGGCATTTCCGCGAAAAAGAGTTATCTTTGTAGACTGTAAAAACTATTCAGATATTTATGAAAAAAGACATTCAGGTTTTTGACCTTATCAAGAAAGAACAGGAACGCCAGAGCACCGGACTGGAGCTGATCGCATCCGAGAACTACGTGTCGGACCAGGTACTGGAGGCCATGGGCTCCGTGTGTACCAACAAGTACGCCGAGGGTTATCCCGGAAAGCGCTACTACGGCGGCTGCGAGGTAGTGGACCAAATTGAGCAGCTGGCTATCGACCGCCTCTGCGCCCTGTTCGACGCCGAATATGCCAACGTGCAGCCGCACTCCGGCGCCCAGGCCAACATGGCCGTCACCATGGCCATCCTGAAACCCGGCGACACCTTCATGGGTCTGGACCTGTCCATGGGCGGTCACCTCACCCACGGTTCACCCGTGAACGCCAGCGGTATCCTCTACCACCCCGTCGCCTACGGCCTGGACCCCAAGACCGGCCGCGTAGATTACGACGAGATGGAGCGCAAGGCCCTCGAGTGCAAGCCCAAGCTCATCATCGGCGGCGCATCGGCCTACTCCCGCGAGTGGGACTACGAGCGCATGAGAGCCATCGCCGACAAAGTGGGCGCCATCCTCTGGATTGACATGGCCCACACCGCCGGCCTCATTGCCGCCGGTCTCCTGAAGAACCCCGTCAAATACGCGCACATCGTCACTTCCACCACCCACAAGACGCTCCGCGGTCCCCGCGGCGGCATCATCCTCATGGGCAAGGACTTCGACAACCCCTGGGGTCTCACCACTCCCAAGGGAGAGATCAAGAAGATGAGCGCCCTCCTCAATTCCAGCGTCTTCCCCGGCGTACAGGGCGGCCCGCTGGAGCACGTGATTGCCGCCAAGGCCGTAGCCTTCTACGAGGCAGCCCAGCCCGAGTACAAACAGTACCAGAAGCAGGTGATGGCCAATGCCAAGGCCATGTGCATGGAATTCATTGACAAGGGCTACAAGATTATCTCCGACGGCACCGACAACCACCTCATGCTCATCGACCTGCGCGCCAAGTTCCCTGATCTCACCGGCCGCCTCGCAGAGAAGGAGCTGGTGAAGGCCGATATCACCGTGAACAAGAACATGGTTCCCTTCGACACCCGCAGCGCCTTCGCCACAAGCGGTCTTCGTGTAGGTACTCCCGCCATCACGTCCCGCGGCTTCGAGGAGAAGGATATGGTACAGATTGTGGAGCTCATCGACACCGTGCTCTCATCGGCCAACGCCAACGCCGAGGCCCTCGGCGCCAAGGAACCCACGGCCGAGCAGAAAGCCCAGATTGCCGCTCACCAGGAGGTCCTGGAAGAGGTGAAGCGCAAAGTTCACATGATGACCGCCGGTCGTCCCCTTAACCGTTACTAATATGAAAAAGAGTTTCCTGCTGGCCATTGCAGCCGTTTTTGTCCTCGCCTGTTCCTCCGGAAGCAAGGCAGACCCTGACATTCCCTTTATCAAACCGGGCAGCCAGGGAGGCCAAGGAAGCGGCCAGGGCCAGCAGGAGACCACTACACCCAAGGTAACCACAGGCCAGGCCGCAGACATCACGTCGGTGGGAGCCCTCATCGAGAGCAGCTACAGCGGCGCATCCCAAGGCGCCTACGACCGCGGCGTTTACTACGGAACGAAGGCCGACGCCCTGGACAGGAGCATCGCGCTCAGCAGTTCCAAGGCCAAAGAGGGAAGTTTCCGCACACAGCTGAGCAGCCTGGAACCCGAAACCCAGTATTTCTACAAGGCCTACATCACCGTCTGGGATGAGCCCGGGAAAAAGTACGTGGATGTGTATGGAGAAGTGAAAAGCTTCACCACGAAGGAAGCCGGGAACGGCGGTGGCCAGGGAGGCGGTGGTGGCACCACCGTCACGGGTCTTCAGTACCTCGGCGGCTATGAAATTCCCGCCATTGCCCTGCAAAACACACAGTCCTGCAGCGCAAGCGGCAACGAGACCTACGGCAGCACCAAGTGGTACAACTATACCACCACCAACAGCAACCAGATGGTGGTCACGCATACCTACGCCTACAACAGCAAGCAGTACCGCAACTATACCTGCCTGGTAGACAAGACCAAAAAGGCCCCGCTGTGGAGCGCCTTCGTGATGCACAAGGACGCCTACCCGGACAACAACATGGGCCGTACGGGCAGCTGGACGGTGGATCCCGGCATCCCGGCCTCCTGGCAGCAGGAGTCCAGCGGCAGCGGGTACAGCCGCGGCCACTTCGTGGCCTCCAACTACCGCCAGGCCAATACGGACGCCAACAAGCAGACCTTCTACAACACCAACCAGGCGCTGCAGGAGCAGAACGGCTTCAACGGAACCCTCTGGGCCAAACTGGAACAGGATGTGGTATCCCACGCCCCCACCGGACGCGACACGCTCTATGTTGTAGTGGGTATCCTCTACGAAAACAGCAAGACCATCGGCGGTGTTCCCCTTCCCAGCCACTTCTACAAGTGCCTGATGAAGTGCAGCTTCAATGAGTCCGGCGCCATGACGGCCGCCAAGGGCTGCGCCTACCTTTTCACCAACGAAGCCCACAGCGGCAGCTACTCACAGGGCATCACGTCCATCGACGCCATCGAGCAGCGCTCCGGCTGGAACTTCTTTGTCAATGTACCGTCGGCCCTGCAAGACATGGCCGAAGCGCAGAGCTCCGAAATCTGGTAGTCTCTGTGCCAACCTAAACCTCTTTCGCTATGAAAATCCTTTTTGTCATCAACAACTTCTATATCCCGGGAAACGGGATATCGGCATCGGCACGCCGTACTGTGGCCACCCTCAAAGCCATCGGCGAGGATGTCCGCATCCTCGCCGGACCCAACCCGGACCCCAACGGTCCCCAGCCCGAATTCCCTCTCAAGGAATTCAAGTTCCCCATCTTCCAGCCCATCATTGAATCCAGCGGCTTCTCCTATGCCGACGGAGACATGAAGATGATTGAGGAGGCCGTCCGATGGGCCGATGTCGTGCACCTGGAAGAGACCTTCGTGCTGCAGTGGAAAGCCATTAAGGTGGCTAAAAAGCTGGGGAAACCCCTCACGGCCACTTTCCATATGTTCCCCGAGAACCTCATTTACTCGCTGGGCATCGGGCCGCTCCGCAACTGGAAGTGGATTAACCGTACGCTCCTCAAGGCCTGGAGAAAGCACATCTACAACGAGTGCGCCTTTGTTCAGTGCCCCACCGAGGCCGTGCTGGACCGCCTGCGCCGCTATCACTTCAAGTCCAAGCTGGGTATTATTTCCAACGGAATCATCCCGGACGAGTGCCGCCGGCCGCAGACCCCCCCGGAGGATTATCTGGCCCAGGACCGCATCTTCAACATCCTCTACATCGGCCGCCTTTCCCACGAGAAAGACCAGCCTACACTAATGGAAGCCATGCGCTACAGCAAATACGCCAATCGTATCCAGCTTCATTTCGCCGGCAACGGCCCTCAGGCCAAACGCTATAAGAATAAAGCCAGGAAGATGTTCAAGGAAGGCATTTTGGCGTACGAGCCCATTTTCAGCTTCAACACCCGGGACGAGCTTCGCGAGCTGGCCGCCAAGGCCGATTTGTGTCCGCACTGCGCCCCCATTGAAGTGGAAGGCCTCTCCATCATGGAAGCCATGCAGCAGGGTGCCTGCCCCATCATTGCCGTAAGCCCGTACAGCGGCACATCCCAGTTTGCCCTGGACCACATGTGCAAGTTCCCCGCCCAGAACCCCGAGGCCCTGGCCCAAAGAATCGACTACTGGCTGGATCACCCCCAGGAGCGCTGGGAAATGGGACTGAAACATTCCAAGTCCATGGAAGAGTACGACATTAAAAAGTCGGCCATTGCCTTCCGCGACGCCCTGGCCGCCACTCTTTAATAATCTACTTTGTTCAGGAACAAGGCGTGGCCGGGAACGGACTCGCCTGCATCGCCGCGCGTACCGTTCGCGATGAGCTGCGCCACCCATTCGGGCCGATGTTTGCCGCGTCCCACTTCGATGAGGGTGCCCACCGTGGCGCGGACCATGTTGCGAAGGAAACGGTCGGCGGCGATGCGGAAGTACCAGTAGCCGCCGGAAGGACCCTCCTGTCCCATGACCTGGACATGCGATGGAACGTAAGGTTCCCAGTGCGCTTCGAAGACCGTGCAGATGGATGTCTTGTTGTCACCTCCGGTCTTTTCGAAGCAGGAAAAATCGTGCGTTCCCAGAAGGTGCTGGCAGGCCTCGTTCATGGCATCAAAATCCAGCGAAGGATAGCCGCAAAGCCAGGAATATTCCCGGACGAAAGGGTCTTTTTTCCTGTGAATGAAGTAGGTATATTCGCGGCGCCGCGCACTGAAGCGGGCATGCAAATCTTCGGGCACCGGAGAGACCGAGGAAATGGCCACTCCACGGGGCAACATGGCATTTAATTTGTAGATAAAATCTGATGCCTCAAAGGGCAAAACCCCGTCTGTATCGAAGTGAGCCACGTAATTGACGGCATTCACTCCGGTGTCGGTACGGCCCGCTCCAGTAACCGCGACAGGGCGGTTCAGTAACCGGGAAAGGGCGCTCTCCAGGCAGGCCTGGACCGACGGTGAAGAGGGCTGGATTTGCCAGCCGCAAAAAGCAGAACCGTCGTAAGAGAGGCAGAGAAAATATCGCATATGCAAATTTAGTAATTTATATGGAATCTGTTAACATTCGTGAGCTCAACGAAAGAATCCAGAAAGAGAGCCAGTTCGTAGACCTCCTTACCCTGGAAATGGGCAAGGTCATCGTGGGCCAGAAGCACCTGGTGGACAACCTGCTCATCGGCCTTCTCAGCGGCGGCCACATCCTCCTGGAAGGTGTGCCGGGCCTTGCCAAAACACTGGCTATCAATACGCTGTCGCAGGCCGTAGACGCCAAGTTCAGCCGCATCCAGTTCACCCCGGACCTCCTCCCCGCCGACGTCGTGGGTACCCTCATCTACTCCCAGAAGAAGGAAAGCTTCGAGGTGCACAAAGGCCCCATCTTCGCCAACTTCGTGCTGGCCGATGAAATCAACCGTTCCCCGGCCAAGGTCCAGAGCGCCCTGCTCGAAGCCATGCAGGAGCACCAGGTCACCATCGGCGATAACACCTTCAAACTGCCGGAGCCGTTCCTTGTGATGGCCACCCAGAACCCTATTGAGCAGGAAGGCACCTATCCCCTCCCGGAGGCCCAGGTAGACCGTTTCATGCTCAAGGTGGTGGTCTCCTACCCCAAGAAGGAGGAGGAACGCCAGATTATCCGCATGAACAACAGCGGCGAGTTCCCCAAGGCCCAGGCCGTCATCAAGCCCGAAGACATCATCCGCGCCCGCGAGGTGGTGAAGGATGTGTACATGGACGAAAAGATTGAGCGCTACATCGTAGACATCGTGTACGCCACCCGCACCCCCGCCGAGTACAACCTCAAGGAGCTGGAAGGCTTCATCTCCTACGGCGCCTCGCCCCGTGCCAGCATCTCCCTGGCCATGGCCTCCAAGGCCTACGCCTTCATCAAGCGCCGCGGCTACGTAATCCCCGAGGACGTGCGCGCCGTGTGCAACGAGGTCCTGCGCCACCGTATCGGCCTCACCTATGAGGCAGAGGCGGAGAACGTCACGCCCGAAGAAATTATCGAGAAAATCATCAACGCGGTAATCGTACCATAGCGCAGGCTGACGCACCTTACCCTTTTTGAGGGGGCTCTGCCCCCTATTATCCCCCGCGGCCTCCGGCCGGTCGCTCTGCAGAGCGACAATTTTAGACTTCGTTCATGACACCAGAAGAGTTAATAAAGAAAATCAGGAAGATCGAAATCCGGACCAAGGCGCTGAGTCACCAGATCTTCGCCGGAGAATACCACTCCGCGTTCAAGGGACGCGGCATGGCCTTCAGCGAAGTGCGTGAGTATCAGTACGGAGACGACGTGCGCAACATGGACTGGAACGTAACCGCCCGCATGAGCGCCCCTTACGTGAAGGTCTTCGAGGAAGAGCGGGAACTCACCGTGGTCCTTCTGGTGGACATTTCCCGCAGCGGCCTGTTTGGCACGCAGGGAAAAACCAAGCGCGAACAGATTGCAGAGATTGCCGCCACACTGGCCTTCAGCGCCATCCTCAACAACGACAAGGTGGGCTGCATCCTGTTCAGCGACCGCGTGGAGAAGTTCATCTCTCCCGGCAAGGGCCGCACCCATTTCCTGCACATTATCCGGGAAATCCTGGAGTGGGAGCCCCGCCACGACGGAACGGACATCGGCGAAGCCCTCCGCTTCCTCACTGGCGCCATCAAGAAAAAATGCACGGCCTTCGTGCTCTCCGACATGCTGGACGTGAAGGCCGATGGTACCCCGCGCTACGAAGATGCGCTCAAGGTGGCCGTGGGCCGGCACGACGTGTCGGTAATAAGGGTAAGCGACCCCCGCGAGAAAACCCTCCCGGACGTTGGCCTCGTGCATGCGAAAGATGCCGAGACCGGCGCCTCCCGCTGGATCAACACCAGTTCCCGCTCCGTGCGGGAAGCCTATGGCCAGTGGTTCCAGAGCGTTTCCTCCCAGGCGGAGCGTCTGTTCCTGAGATACCAGGTAGACCACGTGGACATTGGCACCGACGAAGACTATGTGCGCGGCCTCATGGCCTTATTCCATAGAAGATGAGAGTAAAACTACTTACCATAGCAGCCCTGCTCGCGAGCACGGCCCTTTTCGCTGAGGAAGAGGGCGGGCGCCGCATCATGGCCGGTCCTTCCTTCCTGGAGCCCCTTGAGAAAAGGGATTCCGTGCTGGTATGGGACCAGTTTCATTACGGAGTGGAGCTCAAGGACATTGCCGAGGGCACCCCGATAGCCCTGCCGGTGCTGGACGCAGCCACGCGCGAGCGCACTGCCCGCGAAGGGCATCTGGCCATCCTGAAGGACTGGCAGCTGGATTCCGTGAAAGTGTCGGGACGCAAAGACACGCTGGCCCGCTACGACATCCGGGCCTACTTAACCCTGGCACCCGAAATCCCCGGAGACTACGAGCTCTTTGAACTGCAGTGCCTGGTGGGCCGGGACACCCTGGTGTTCAACCGTCAGATGATGCAGGTGACAGAGCCCTCCATAGACCTCGAAACCTTCCAGCCCCACGACATCCATCCGCAGCAGAAGTTCCCCTACACCCTGGCGGAACTGTTCCCCTGGATCTACGGAATTGGCATGGGAGGAATGATTGTGGCCGCCCTCATCCTCTGGCTCGTAACCCGGAAGAGGAAGGAGGAGGAGAAGAAAAACGCCGAACCCGCCCACATCCGTGCCCTCCGTGAACTGGAGAAATTCCGCGGCAACAAGCACTGGAAGCCGGACCAGCAGAAGGCCTTCTACTCCGGCGTCACCGACATCCTCAGGGCCTACATCGCATCCCGCTACGAGGTAGGTGCCATGGAAATGACCACCGCAGAGATTTTCGAGGGCCTGAAGGGCACCGACATCCCGGAGGAACTCTACCGTGAGATGAAAGACCTTTTCGAGCGGGCCGATTTCGTGAAGTTCGCCAAATACACCGCCAGCGACGAAGACAATGCACAGGTGATTCCGCAGGCCGTCCGCTTTGTCACCACAACGTACCAGGCGCAGCTGGAAGAAGAGATTCCCGGTGAGGCCGGGAATGACAAAAAGGAGGAGTAGCCATGTATTTTGAATATCCCAAACTGCTTTTCCTTCTTGTCATCCCCGCCCTGCTTGTGGGACGGTACCTCTGGATCGAGTTCAAGGACCGCCGCGCGCACATGCGGGTATCGGCCCTGGAGGCCTGGAAAGCCGGCGGAAGAAGCATCTTCGAGATTATCAGGCACCTGCCGTTTGTGCTGCGCACATCGGCCCTCTGCCTCATTATCATCGCCATCGCCCGGCCGCGGTCCTCTTCCCAGGTGGAGAAGGTGGATACCGAGGGCATTGACATCATGTTTGCGATGGACGTGTCCACGTCCATGCTGGCCCGGGACTTTGAGCCCGACCGCCTGAGCGCCGCCAAGGACATTGCCATCGAGTTCATCGCCCAGCGGCCCTCAGACCGCATGGGCATCGTGGTGTTTGCCGGCGAAAGCTACACGCAGTGCCCCCTCACCACCGACCGCGCCACCCTCATCAACCTCATGAAGGATGTCCAGACAGACCTCATCGAGGACGGTACGGCTATCGGCAACGGCCTGGCCACCGCCGTGGCCCGCATGAAGGACTCCGACGCCAAGAGCCGGGTGGTGATTCTCCTGACGGACGGCGTCAACAACATGGGAGAGATAGACCCTGCCATGGCGGCGGAAATTGCCAAGACCTACGGCATCCGCGTGTATACCATCGGCGTGGGTGCCAATGGGCAGGCTCCCTACCCCGTGCAGACGCCCTGGGGCATCGAGATGCGGAACGTCCCCGTGGAGATTGACGAGCCCCTTTTGAAGAATATTGCCGATGGCACCGGCGGCCGTTACTTCCGCGCCACCGACAACACCAAGCTCAGCGAGATTTACGCGGAGATTGGCCAGATGGAGAAGACCCGCACCAGCGTGGACTCCTTCCCCGTATACAAGGACCTGTTTGGCGGATATGCCCTGGCCGCACTCATCTGCCTCCTTCTGGAGGTGCTTGTGGCCTTTATTTTAAGGAGGATGCCGGTATGCTGATGTTTGCCGATTACAAGTATCTGTATCTGCTCATTCTGGTGCCCGTTTTCCTCATGGGATACGGCATCATGCGATATATGCGCGCCCGCCGCGTGAAAACCTTCGGAGACCCGGCGCTGGTAGAGGCCCTCATGCCCTCCCGCTCCCGGTCCAAAGGCTGGGTGAAGGCCGTGCTGTTCTCCCTGGCTTTCGCCTTCTTTGCCATCGGCCTGGCCCGGCCCCGCACCGGCGCCAAGCTGGCCGAGAGAAATACCAAGGGGGCCGAGATTATCGTGGCCCTGGACGTTTCCAACTCCATGCTGGCGCAGGACTACTCCCCCAACCGCCTGGAGCGTGCCAAGCTTTCCATCGCGCGCCTCACGGAGCGTCTGCAGGAAGACCGCATCGGCCTTGTCATCTTTGCCGGTACGTCCTTCGTGCAGCTGCCCGTCACCACCGACTACGTGAGCGCCAAGATGTTCCTGAACAGTATTGACACCGGGTCCATCCCCGTGCAGGGAACGGCCATCGGAGATGCCATTCGCCTGAGCATCAAGAGCTTCAGCGCCCAGAGCGAAAAGAGCCGCGTCATCGTGGTTATTTCCGACGGCGAGAACCATGAAGACGACGCCGTAGGTGCCGCCAAGCAGGCTGCGGAACTGGGTATCAAGGTATATACGATTGGCGTAGGTTCTGCCGAAGGCCAGCCCATCCCCATGGACGGAGGACTCCTCAAAGACAAGGATGGCAACATCGTCGTCACCAAACTTAACGAAGAAATGCTGCGGGACATCGCCCGCGCGGGCGGCGGCGCATACATCCACGCCGGAGGGGAAGAGTTCGGCCTCAACCCCATTATCCAGGACATCCGCCGCATGGAGGATGAAGAGTTTGGCAGCGTGGTGTTCGAGGAGTATGACGAGCAGTACATGTATTTCTTTGGCATTGCCCTGCTGCTGTTTATCCTGGAAATGCTCATTGGCGAGCGCAAGCCCCGCCGCAAACTGTTTGAGGTATGATGAGAAAAACTGTCATAGGAATTCTTGCACTGCTATGCCTTTCCACGGCCACTTTCGCCCAGAAGGCAGACTTCAGAAGAGGCAACCGTGCGTTCCGGAAAGAGAATTACGGGCAGGCCGATATCGACTACCGCAAGGGGCTTCTCAAAGACTCCACGCAGGTGAAAGGCCGATACAACCTGGCCAACAACCTGTACCGGCAGGGCAGTTTTGACGAGGCCGCAAAGCTCATGGAAGCCATTCCCGTGGACTCGCTGAACGTGGGCGCCTTCGAGTCGGACGTGCTGTTCAACAAGGGAGACATCGCCATCGCGCGGCAGGACTGGCAGACGGCCGTAAACTGCTTCATCCAATACCTCATGGTGCATCCGGACGATATCGCCGCCAAGGAGAACTACACCTATGCAAGGTATCACCTGCAGAACCAGGACCAGAACCAGAATCAGAACCAGAATCAGGACCAGAATCAGGATCAGAACCAGGATCAGCAGGACCAGCAGAATCAGGACCAGGATAAGGACCAGCAGAACCAGGACCAGCGTCAGCAGCCGCAACCGAAACCGGAGCAGCTGAGTCCCCAGCAGGCCCAGCAGCTGCTGCAGGCCATCCAGGACAAGGAAAAACAGACACAGGAAAAAGTGGACGAGAAAAAGGCTGCCGTCCTGAAGTCCCGTCAGAAGGAAAAGAATTGGTAGAAGTATGAAAAGACTGTTTGTGAGTATCGTCGCCGCGCTTGCCGGCCTCGCCGCCATGGCCCAGACTTCCATCGGCGTGGAGGTACATAATATTGTAGAGGTGGGTGAACGCTTCAATCTGGTGTTCGTGGTAGAAGGAGAGCAGGAGCCCTCGGACTTTACCTGGGAAGCCGGAGAAGACTTCACCGTGGTATGGGGGCCCCAGAAAGGCACATCCCGTAGTGTTCAGATCATCAACGGGAAAACCACCCGTTCCTCACAGACTTCATATACCTATATCCTGCAGGCCCGGCAGGCCGGTAACTTCACCATCCAGCCGGCATCGGCCAAGGTCAAGGGAAACGCCATCCACTCCAAGGCCGTCACCATCCAGGTGGTGAGCGGAGCGCAGCAGAGCCAGCAGCAGCCCGGCCAGGGATCTCAGGCCCAGAGCCAGGATTCCGGCGCAAGTGCGGCCCAGCAGGACATTTTCATGCGGCTGACACTGAGCCGCAGCTCCGTTGTGGTAGGAGAGCCTGTCACCGCCGTTTTGAAGATTTATCAGCGGGCCAACCTGGTGGGCTTCGAAAACGCCCGCTTCCCTTCTTTCAAGGGCTTCTGGAACCAGGAAGTGGACACGCCTTCCAACATCGAGTTCCAGCGGGAGCAGCTGAACGGAACCATGTACGACAGCGCCGTTCTTCGCAAGTGGGTGCTCATTCCCCAGAAGGCGGGAGACCAGACCATCGAGCCAGCCGAGATTGTGTGCCTGGTGAACGTCCAGCGCCGCCGCAGCGGAACCGGCTCCATCTTCGATGACTTCTTCGGCAGCGACTACACAACCGTACGCCAGCGCGTGAGCACCAAACCGGCCACGCTCCATGTATCGGCCCTGCCGGCCGGCGCACCAGCTTCTTTCGGCGGAGGCGTGGGTGAATTCTCCATCCAGGCGCGCCTGAGCAAGGATTCCCTGAAGACGCACGACGCCGCCTCCCTCGTCATCACCCTCTCTGGAAAGGGCAACATTGCCCTGCTCGAAGCTCCCAAGGTAAGCTTCCCGCCGGACTTCGAGGTATATGACGTCAAGACGTCGGTGAATACCGACAAGAGCGGAACTTCCGGTTCCAAGACCTTCGAATATCCGTTTATTCCCCGCAGCGCCGGAGAATTCACCCTGGGTCCTGTGGAATATGGTTATTACGATGTAGCCAAACGCCGTTACTCCGTAGCTACGGCCGCCGCCCTGCCCATCAAGGTGGCGCGCAGTGCATCGGCCACCACCAGCGTCCCCGAAAGCGGTTCCACGCTGGTCGTAGACAGAAAAGGCGTGAAAAACCTCGGGGAGGACATACGCTTTATCCGTACCAAAACCACCCTTGGAACCGACAAAGGCTTCCTGGTATATTCCCGCCTATGGTGGGGTGCCATTGCCTTCCTTCTGCTGGCCGGCCTGGGCTTCTGGCTGGGCTTCCGGAAGGCGGCCGCCCGGCGGGCCGATGTCGTGGGAACCCGTGGCCGCAAGGCCACACGCCAGGCACTGAAGCGGCTGGCACAGGCCAAGGATTTCCTCCAAAAGAACCTGTACACGGCCTTCTACGAGGAGCTGCACCGCTCGCTCCTGGGCTTTGTGGGAGACAAGCTGGCCATGGATATGGCAGACCTTACCAAGGATAATATCGAGGCTGCGCTGGTGTCCCGCGGGGTTCCGGAGACCGTTGCCACCGATTTCACCGCGCTCCTGGATGCCTGCGAAGAGGCCCGTTACGCTCCCGATGCCGGCCACGAGGCCATGAACGAACATTATGAAAAAGCGGTTGCCACCATCACCGCCATTGACGCTTCCATGAAAAAGACTTCTTCCAACAGCAGCGGTGCCGCCATGCTGGCCGTGCTGCTTCTGACACTTCCCGCAGGCCTTGAGGCACAGTCCCTGTCCTACCCGGATTCCCTCTTCCAGGCTGGCGTGGAAGCTTATACGCAGGGAGAATTTGACCAGGCCCTCAAGGACTGGAAGGACGTGGAGGCCACTGGTCTCATGTCCAAGGAACTCTATTACAACCTGGGCAATGCGTATTTCAAGAGCGGAGAGATCGCTCCGGCCATTCTCTGGTACGAACGTGCCCTGCGCCTGGACCCCTCCGACGCCGATGTGCGTTACAATCTAGATTTTGCACGAGCCCTTACCCAGGACAAGATTGAAGAGGTGCCTGAGATTTTCTTCGTACAGTGGAGACACGCCCTGTGCTACCTGCTGCCGTCCAACACCTGGGCTGCGCTGTGCCTGGTGTTCCTGGCCCTCGCCGTAGCCTGCGCTCTGCTCTTTTTGCTGGGCAGCACGTCGGGCCGGCGCCGTCTGGGCTTTTTCGTCGGCATTGCCTGCCTCATCCTTGCCTTCCTGGGCTGGGACTTCGCCCAGTGGCAGCGGCAGGAGGCCCTCGCACAGGACCGCGCCATCGTAATGCGCCCGGTCTCCAGCGTCAAGAGCTCACCCTCCGATGGCAGTGCCAAGGACCTTTTCATCCTGCACGAAGGCACCCGCGTGCGCATCCTTGACAACGTGGGCGGCTACTCCCAGATCGAGATCGCCGATGGCCGCCAGGGCTGGATCCCGAGCGGGGAGATTGAGGTGATTTAGGACCATCCCTACGGCCGCCCCAGAGTTTTTACGATCTTAAAATTCCCGGCTTTTCCTGCTTAAGATCGTAAGTGATGACGAACAAAAGCGTAATTCCCGGCAAATCCTGCTTAAGATCGTAAGTACAGAAATACAATTATACATGGCACAAACGTCTTACCCCTGCGAGAACTGCAAGTTACGCGCAGCTTATGAAAAGAATCCCAAATCACTGAAGGGCCGGTTCTGGCGCTGGCACATCAACTTCTGCCCCGGCTTCAAGGCCTACTTCACCCATCAGGACGAAGAGACCAAGCTGGATCTTAGAAAGAAGTATAATTTCCAGAAGTACCAGTAAGCCGGCCGGTGATGAATCTCTGCCGTAAAGGGCTGGCTTGTGCCGGGCATTAGCAATTCACCTTCTGCCCGAGGTCCTCGTTTTAGAAGTACTTGTAGAACAGGGCAAGCGACCGCATTCCAGCCCATAGCTGGCGAAGGAGGTAGCTCTCGTTCGGCGAATGGATGGTATCTCTCTCCAGGCCGAATCCCATCAGGAGCGGGTCGGTTCCCAGGATGGTCTGCATGTCTGCAAGGATGGCAATGGAGCCGCCCCCGCGGGATGGCACCGGCTCTATTCCGTAGACCTCCTCCATGGCGCGTGAGGCCGCTTTGTATGCCGGAGAAGTGATGGGAATGAGGAAGCCGTCACCGCCTTCGAAGGGAGTGACTTCCACCTTCACGCCCTTCGGGGCGATGGACTTGAAGTGCGCCTCAAAGAGCTTGCTAATTTCCCCGGACCGCTGGTTGGGGACCAGCCTCATGGAGATTTTCGCGTGCGCAGTGGAAGGGAGTACGGTCTTCGCGCCCGTACCGGTATAGCCGCCCCAGATGCCGCATACGTCAAGGCAGGGGCGGATACCCGTGCGTTCCATGGTGGTATATCCCTCTTCTCCACAGACATCATCTATATCCAGGAATGCCTTGTACTCTTCCATGTCGAAGGGAGCCCGGGAGAGCATGGCCCTGTCCTCACTCGAAAGTTCCACGACGCTGTCGTAGAAGCCGGGAATGGCCACACGGCCTTTTTCATCGTGCAAGGAGGCAATCATCTCGCAGAGGACATTGATGGGATTCGCGACGGCTCCCCCGTAATGACCGGAGTGAAGGTCCTTGTTGGGGCCTGTCACCTTGACTTCCAGGTAAGCGAGACCTCTCATGCCGCAGTTGATGGAAGGCACCTTGTCGGAGATCATCGTCGTGTCCGAGACCAGAATGACATCGGAGCGCAGCAGTTCCTTGTGGGCTTCCACCCATGCAGGAAGGGACGGACTTCCGATTTCTTCCTCCCCTTCGAAGATGAATTTCACGTTATGGTGAAGGAGCCCCGCCCTCACCTCGTGCTCAAAAGCCTTGAGGTGCATGAACAACTGCCCCTTGTCGTCATTGGCTCCGCGGGCGTAAACAGCCTCCTCACCGGTAGCCGGATCGTGGGCAATAACAGGCTCGAAAGGGTCTGTACGCCATTTTTCGAGCGGCTCCGGCGGCTGCACGTCATAGTGCCCGTAAACCAGAATGGTCTTGGGGGCGCCGATGTCCTTGCTGCCGAAGACGACGGGATGGCCTGCCGTTTCATAAACATCGGCCTTGTCTGCGCCCGCCTGCATCAAAAGTTCCACGAGGCGTTCCGCGCAGCGGCGCATATCGGCCTTGTGCTCGGGCTTGGCGCTGACGGAAGGGATCCTCAGCAGCGAAAAAAGCTCTTCGAAAAAACGTTCCTTGTTCTCCTGGATGTACTGTTGCATGCTGTGTTCGGTTATAGTTAGCAATAACAAATATAGCGACTTGCCGGCTCATTTACAAGGAACGAAAGGCGCTGGCTTGTGCCGGGCATTGGCACAAACCGTAAGTAATTAAAGGCCAATGTATTAACAATTAACCTTCTGCCCGAGGTCCTCGTTTTTGAGGGGTTCGGGCAGAGGGTAATTTGTAACTGATTGTAGATTAATACGTTACAAAGAGCCGCATGCCCGAGGTTTTCAACTATTGCATTTTGTACACAAAAATGGTATTTTTGTCGTTTGAAGTATAAAAACGACAAAAATGGTTTTTATCAGTTACGGCAGCTGCGATAGACAGATAGCCGAAGAACTAACCCATTACCTTGAAGAGCCCGGAATCACTTCGGTTACCTTCCGCGGCAACGGACAGGAGGCGCTGGCCGGCATGGCCTCAGTGGTCTTTGACGACAACGGAATGCCGGTGGTCCGGGGCACACTCACCAACGTGGACCAAATGCAGTAACGATGCTCTACCAGAAACTCATCTCCTCCCACAGCACCTGGGCAAAGGTAACGGGCGCCGTCCTCAAAAAAGGATGGCTCCTCATTCCGCTTGCTGCCAGTGTAGCCCTGACGGCCCTGAACATTCCTGAAGGATGGCAAAGAGTGTGGGGATTTGTCTCCCTCAGCCTTTTTGCCGCCATCATGATATCGGTCTGCAACACGCTCACCGACATCTTTACCCTCCTCCGACGGGAAAGCCACATCACCCGCTGCCAGATCTGGATCCTCATTGCCATCGGCATCTGGCTTGTGGGGGCCATCGTCATCCTGGACATTCAGAAAGACAGCAAGTACGGCCTGGTCTTCGGCCTCGTGGGCAGCGTCCTCGCCTGGATTTTCCAGGATAAAATCAAAGGAGCCGCAGCGTTCCTTCACATCCGTAGCCACAAGCTCATCAAGATTGGGGACTGGATCCAGCTTCCCGGCAAAGGGGTGGACGGAGAGGTAAAGAAAGTCACCCTCACCACCGTCACCCTCTGCAACTGGGACACCACCACCTCCACCATTCCCATCAGCGCCCTGCAGCAGGATCACTTCATTAACCTGCAAAACATGGCCGAGGGTAAGACTTACGGCCGCCAGATGGTCAAAAACTTCATCCTTGACACCAGCTGTGTGAGGCCCCTCACCGAGGAAGAAGCCGCGCGGCTTCGCGCCGGAGAGGCGGGCCGATACATCCCCGCCAGCCAGATTCAGGCCGGGGTCCTCAACGCCCGCCTGTTCCGGGAGTTCGTGCACCACTACCTGATGAACAACGACCACATCTCGCATCTTCCGTTCCTCCTGGTGCGCTGGCTGGACCAGAAGGACAGCGGCATGGTGCTCCAGGTGCACACCTACCTTGTGGACGCCAACCTGGAGGCCTTCGAGTGGCAGCAGTCCCGCATCACCGAGCACATCGTGGCTTCCCTCGAAGCCTTCGGCCTTCGCATGTACCAGATTCCTTCATCCTACGATGTAAAAAACAGAGGCCATGAGTAGAAAAGAAATCATCCGCGAGCGGCCTTTCGAATACCTCACCGCCTCCGCCGAAAACTGGTACATCGCCCGCGCCTATGTCCTGGACAAGCTCCGGGACGTTGCCTTCACACCCGGCTCCGACGGGCACCTGCACGTCATCGTCGCGGGAGACAGCCCCCTCCTTCTTTCCACGGCCCGCCAGACAGCACTATCGGCCCACTACCTCAACTTCGAAGAGGAAAATGCGCTGGGAGAAAGGGTTTCCCGCAACCGGACGGTCATCACCCTCGTCACCGGGAAGAAGGCCGATGACATCCTCCGGGAGCTTTCCCGCGAGGAGTACCTGGGGCAGCTGCTCAGCGTGTGCCGCTACTCCCTCTTCGGGGAGCTTCATAACCCCGATTCCTACCTGGACATCGAAGTAGACCTGGTGGAAAAGGCCCCGGAAGATCCCGGCGCCATCACCTTCACCGAAGAGGACGTAAAAGCCTTCCTCGCGTCGGCAGACCCGGAGGAAGTGTTTTCCATCGACACCCGGAAAGCCGTGTTTGCCAACCGGGTCTACTCCCTCGGGGCCGTCATCGACAACATTCCCTACGAAGACATCAACGGGGCAGGCCGATACAGCCGCGCCCTGGACACGTTCCAGTACCGGGTACTGGGAAACGCAGCGGGCGCCCGTCTTGTCAGTGACCGCTGGAAGAACCGCTCCACCGCCCGAAACGGGCTCTCCAACGTCATCTGCTCAGACTGCTTCGAGTCCCGCGAACTGGCCATCCGGCGCCAGTGCTCCAACTACGACAAACTGGACAGGAAGACGCGGGCCGCCCTCTGGGAGAGAAACAGCTATGCCCTGTCCGTGAGCGAGCACTGCCGCTGGACCACCGAGAAGCTCATCCTGGGATTCCGGGCATTCAGCCTGGAAGAGAGATGCCTGTACGAGAACCATTTCGGAAGCGCACGGGCCAGTTTTTGCCGGCAAGTGAAAAATGCGGCCGAGTCCCCGTCCCACGTGGACATCTGCTCCTACCGGCGCCTGCGCCTCACAGACCCGGCGAGCCTCAAGTACGACACCTTCCTCATGCTGGCCATTCCGCTCATTCTGGAAAAAGTGAACCAGTAAGAGTCCCTTTGGAAAAAGGGACTTTTTTCGTATCTTTGTAAGTTGGTTTTTAGTAGAACAAAAAACAGAAAAAAGATATGATCCTTCCTCTTCTTCAGACAGACTCGCTCAGCGAGGCCGCTCAGGCCATCGCCGCTCCCGTGCAGCAGCCCACCCAGATGAGCGAGAGCCTCTGGTCCATGTTCAACATGGGCGGTCCCCTCATGTGGGTCCTCCTGGCCCTCAGTTTCCTGGCCATCTATCTTATCGGCCGCAAATGGTGGATGCTCAAGCACGCCTCGGAGATTGACCCCCACTTCATGCAGGACATCCGCGACTACATGAACGAAGGAAAGATCAAGAGCGCCCTCACCCTGTGCCAGAAGTACGACAACCCGGTGGCCCGCATGATTGAGACGGGTATCCACCGCATGGGACGTCCCATGGCCGACATCCAGAGCGCCATCGAGAACATCGGCAACGTGGAAGTAGCCCGCCTGGAAAAGGGCCTGCCCATCCTGGCCACCATCGCCGGCGGCGCTCCCATGATTGGTTTCCTGGGCACCGTGACGGGTATGGTGAAGGCCTTCTTCAACATGTCCAAAGCCGGCAACAACATTGACATCACCCTCCTCAGCGACGGTATCTACACCGCCATGCTCACCACCGTGGGCGGCCTGGTGGTCGGTATCATCGCCTACTTCGGCTACAACTGGCTCACCTCCAAAGTGAGCGACCTTGTTTACAAGATGGAGAGCTCCACCCTGGAGTTCATCGACATTGTGCTTCACGAACCCGGAGAAGACCAGTAAGCCATGGCACTGAAGAGAAACACCAAGGTAGACGCCCAGTTCTCGGTATCCAGCATGACGGATATCGTGTTCCTGCTCCTGATCTTCTTCCTTGTCACCTCTACGCTCATCAATCCCAACGCGCTCAAGCTCCTTCTGCCCAAGTCCACGGGCCAGGTCAACGCCAAAGCCACCGTGAGCGTGAGTATCAAGGACTGGGGAGATGAGACGTACACCTACCACGTGAACGGCTCCAAGGACCCTGTTCCCTACGAGGTAGTGGAAGAGGAACTCATCGAGCTCCTTTCGCAGGAAGAAGACCCCACTTTCTCCATCTACAGCGACCAGACGGTTCCTGTGGGAGAGGTCGTGGGCATAATGAACATAGCCAAGCGCAATCACTACAAAGTGATTCTGGCCACCCAACCCGAATAGGCTAAGATGCAACCGTACCAGCGAACCAGGGAAAAGCGGGAAAAGGCCGCAGGAATAACCGGCGTAGCAGCTACGCTGGTGCTTCATGCCCTGGCACTGGTGGTGCTCCTCACAAGCGGTCTCACCTACCTGGACCCCCCGCCGCCGGAGAGAAGCTCGCTCCTCATTGAATTCGAAGAGGAAGAGCTGCAGCCGGTAAAGCCCCTGCAGAGCCAGGTGGGCCGCCAGCCCCAGGCCGAGGAAACAGACCTGGAAAGAGATGTGGAGCTGGTCCAGAAAGCCGAGTCTCCCCACGTGAACGACCGGCCCAACGTAACCCCCAAGGCCCAGCCGGATGCTCACGGAGACGTAGAAACGCCCGCTCCGCCGGCCGAACCCGAAATAGACCGCAGGGCCCTGTTCCCCGGCCAGAACAAAAAAGACAATAGCGCCACCGCCCCGCACGCCGCCGCAGAGGCCACCGAGGGCTTCAAGGCCGGGCAGGCCGATGGCAACACGCACGAAGGAAAGACAGAAGGCAGCGCCAACGCGCACGTAAAAGGGCGCAACGTCATAGGCTCCATCCCCAAACCCGCCTACGGCACCCAGGCCGAAGGAATTGTGGTGGTTCAGGTAAAAGTGGACCAGTACGGAAACGTCAAGGAGGCCGTTCCGGGTGCAGAAGGCACCACGGTAACCGACAAAACCCTCTGGAACGCCGCCCGCAACGCCGCCATGAAAACGACGTTCAATATGGACGCAAACGCACCTGCCATGCAGGCAGGTACCATTACATACATTTTTAAACTTAAGTAACGACGTGAGTCGTAAAGAACCATTATGGAAGACAACAAAAGAGGTACGAGAAAACGTATCGTTCGCAGACCCGCCGAGGGTCATGCAGAAAAAGTAGATTACAGCACCAGCCGCAGCTTCGACTCCGAGGAGCATCGCCCGGCCCACCGCTACAGCCCCCGTCCCGACGGAGAGCGCCGCAGCTACGGTGACCGCCCCCGCACGTTCTCGAGCGACCGTCCCCGCCGTGATGGCGAGGAGCATCGCAGCTACGGTGACCGTCCCCGCACTTATTCGAGCGACCGTCCCCGCCGCGATGGCGAGGAGCGCCCGAGCTACGGAGACCGTCCCCGCAAGAGCGGTTACGGCAAGCCTTCGTTCGGCGGTTCCAAACCCGGTTTCAAGAGCAGCGGCAGGCCCGGCGCCAAACCCGGTGCCCGCAAGCCCTTTGTAAAGCGCAGCGAGGCCGATGCCGGCATGAGCGCCATGCTCTCCCGCAAGCCTCAGGTGAACGGCCGCTACAGCGACGACGACACCGCCCCCACCGAGATCAAGGAGGTAGTACGCCTGAACAAGTTCATCGCCAATTCCGGCGTATGCTCCCGCCGCGAAGCCGATACCCTCATCCAGAGCGGTGTAGTGACCGTGAACGGAGAAGTCGTCACCGAACTGGGCGTCAAAGTGAACATCCTCCAGGACGACATCCGCTTCAACGGACAGCGCCTCAAGGGTGAGGAAAAAGTGTACATCGTGATGAACAAGCCCAAGGGCTATGTGACCACCGCCAGCGACCCCCACGCAGAAAAGACCGTGATGGAGCTCCTCAAGGGATGTCCTACCCGCGTATTCCCTGTGGGCCGCCTGGACAAGAACACCACCGGCGTGCTCATGTTCACCAACGACGGCGAGATGGCCGAGCGCCTTACCCACCCCTCCTACAACAAGAAGAAAATCTACCAGGTCGTGCTGGACGCTCCCCTCAAGGAGGAAGACCAGCAGAAGATCCTCGCCGGCATCGAGCTCTCCGACGGCGTAGTGGCTGCCGATGAACTCGAATACATCGACGCCCACGACCACCGCCAGCTGGGCATCGAGATCCACAGCGGCAAAAACCGCGTGGTGCGCCGCATCTTCGAATCCCTGGGCTATGACGTAAAGGCGCTGGACCGCGTGTACTTCGCCGGCCTCACCAAGAAAGGCCTCAAGAAGAGCGACTGGCGTTACCTCACCGAGGGTGAAGTGAACATCCTCAAGATGGGAGCATACGTATAATGGCACACAGAGCAGGTTTTGTCAATATCATCGGCAATCCGAACGTAGGTAAATCCACGCTCATGAATGCCCTGGTGGGAGAGAAACTCTCCATCGTGACCGCGAAGGCCCAGACCACGCGGCACCGCATCATGGGCATCGTGAGCGGGGAAGATTACCAGATCGTGTACTCGGATACGCCCGGTATCCTGAAGCCCAACTATCGGCTCCAGGAAAACATGCTCGCCTTCGTGGACACCGCCATCGGAGATGCCGACATCATCCTCTACGTAACCGACACCGTGGAAAAAGGGGACAAAAACGAGGCCTACATCGAGAAACTCCGGAAGGTAGACTGCCCCGTTGTCCTTGTCATTAACAAGATTGACATTTCCTCGCAGGAAAAGGTGGTGGAACTCATGGGCTGGTGGAAGGAGCAGCTCCCGAAGGCGGAGATCATCCCCGTATCGGCCCAGGAGAAATTCAACCTGGAAAGCATCCTGGAGGCCGTGTCGTCCCGCCTGCCGGAAGCACCCGCCTGGTTTGACAAAGACCAGTTCACGGACAAGAACCTCCGTTTCTTCGCCTCCGAGATCATTCGGGAGAAGATTTTCCTCAACTACTCCGAGGAAATTCCCTACTCCTGCCAGGTAGAGATTGAGGCTTTCCACGAGGGAGAGGACCGCTATGAGATATCGGCGGTCATCTACGTGATGCGGGAGTCCCAGAAGGGCATCATCATCGGCAAGCGCGGTGCCATGCTCAAGAAGGTGGGCACCGAGGCACGCCTGGACATGGAAGATTTCTTCCAGAAGAAAGTATTTTTAAGCACATTTGTTAAAGTTGACCCGGACTGGAGGGAGAACCGCAAGGAACTCCGCCGGTTTGGATATGAATTCTAGTTACGTTTATGGCAGAAGACTGGGAAGACATCGAAGGACAGGAACAGGAAGAAGAGCTGAGCGAGGACGCTGCTGCTTCGGGAAAATTTGACAAACTCCTGGGCAGCGACGCCGGCAAGTACAAGCTCTCCGGCATGTTCAAGGAATGGTATCTGGACTATGCGTCCTACACCATTCTGGACCGCGCCGTTCCCCATATCGTAGACGGTTTCAAGCCCGTTCAGCGCCGCGTGCTGCACACGATGGCCACTATGGACGACGGCCGCTACACCAAGGTGGCCAACATTGTGGGTCAGGCCATGCAGTACCACCCGCACGGAGACGCATCCATCCTGGGTGCGCTGGTCACGCTGGGCCAGAAGGGGCTTCTCATCGACTGTCAGGGTAACTGGGGTAACATCCTCACCGGAGACTCCAACGCAGCGCCCCGTTACATCGAGGCACGCCTTTCCAAGTTTGCCAAGGAGGTGGTGTTCGACCCCAAGGTTACGCCCTGGATGACATCCTACGACGGACGCAACCAGGAGCCCACGGAGCTTCCCGTGCGCTTCCCGCTGCTCCTTGCCCAGGGTACGGAGGGCATTGCCGCCGGTCTGTCGTCCAAGATTCTGCCGCACAACTTCAACGAGCTCATCGACGCGTCCATCGCCATCCTGAAGGGTGAGCCCTTCGAGCTCCTGCCCGACTTCCCCACGGGAGGCATCGCAGACTGCTCCAAGTACAACAAGGGCAAACGCGGCGGCATGGTCAAGGTGCGCGCCCGCATCAACAAGGTGGACAAGAGCACCATCACCATTACCGAAATCCCGTACGGCAAAACGTCCCAAGCCATCATTGACAGCATCATCAAGGCCAAGGACAAGAAGAAGATCAATATCAAGAAGATCGATGACATGACCACCGACAAGGTGGAGATCATCATCCATCTTCCGGCCGATGTCTCCCCGGACAAGACCATCGACGCGCTGTATGCGTTCACCGAGTGCGAGACCAAGATTGCGCCCAACGCCTGCGTCATCCGTGACAACAAGCCGGTGTTCCTCACCGTGGACGAAATCCTGGAATACGACACGTTCCACACGCGCGATATCCTGAAGGCCCAGCTGGAGGTCAAGCTCTCCGAACTCGAGAACGACTGGCACTACAGCTCGCTGGAGCGCATCTTCTTCGAGAACCGCATCTACAAGGTGCTGGAGCAGAACCAGAAGAGCTGGGAAGAACAGCTGCAGGACATCTTCAATCAGATGTGCCAGTATCAGGAGCTGCTGCACCGGCCCATCCTCATGGAGGACATCCTCAAGCTGGTGGAAAAGCCCGTGCGCAAGATTTCCAAGTTTGACACCAAGGCCCTGGACGAGAAAATCTACGCCCTGGAGGACCAGATGAAGGAGGTGAAGGACAACCTGGAGCACATCACCGAGTTCACCATTGACTGGTTCCGCAGCCTCAAGAAGAAATACGGAAAAGACTGGCCGCGCCTCACCGAAATCTCTTCTCTGGAGACTATCACCGTTACCAAGGTGGTGTCTAACAACGCCAAGCTCTACGCCAACCTGGAAGAGGGCTTCGTGGGCATCGGCCTCAAGAAGGACGACGGCGGCGAGTTCATCGGCGAGTGCTCGGACCTCTCCGAGATCATCGTCATCGGCAAGGACGGCAAGTATCGCGTGACCAAGGTGTCCGACAAGGCGTTCTTCGGGAAGGATCTCCTGTATGCCGGCGTGTTCAACCGCTCCGACGAGCGCACCATCTACAACGTCATTTACCGCGAGGGCAAGGGCCCGGCCCATTATGCCAAGCGCTTCAACATTACCTCGGTCACCCGCGACAAGGAATACGACATCACTACCGGTGCCCCGGATTCCAAGATCCTGTGGTTCACCGTGAACCATAACGGAGAGGCCGAGACCGTGAGGATTGCGCTCAGGCCCAGGAAAGGGCTCAAGAAGCTGCTGCTGGAGTGGGATTTCTCCAACCTGGCCATCAAGGGACGTTCCTCGCGCGGCAATCTGGTCACCAAGAACATGATAGCCCGGATCCAGCTCAAGTCCAAGGGTGTCACCACCCTGGAAGGCAAGGATATCTGGTACGACCCCGACATCCAGCGCCTCAACGACGAAGGCCGCGGAGAGCACCTGGGCAAGTTCGCCGGGCAGGACCGCGTGCTGGCCATCTTTGCAGACGGCAGCTACTACACCACCACCTACGACCTTGTGAACAAGTATCAGGGAGAAGTGGTGCGTATCGAGAAGCTGGACCCGAACCGCATCTATACGGTCCTGTACTGGGACAATGCCGCCAAGGCCTACTATATCAAGCGCTTCAGTTTCACCGAGAGCAACAACTCGCCGGTGCTGTTCATCTCCGATGCCCGGGGGTCCCGCATGGTGGACATTTCCTCCGACCTGCATCCGCAGGTGATTCTCACCTTCGGGGGCAAGTACGAGCACAGGGAGTCCGAGATTGTGGACGCGGAGGAGTTCATCGCCAAGAAAGGCATCACCGCCAAGGGCAAGAAGTGTTCTCCCTACGACCTCAAGAGCGTCGCGTTCGGGGAGCCGCTGCATAAGCCCGAGGACGACATCGAGAGAGAAGAGCCCACTGTGGCCGAGGGACTGGAAGAGGCCATGGAGGTAGATGTGGAGGCCGATGCCATCGGCACCACCATCGAGCAAACCGGGCAGGCCTCCGACCTTCTGGCCGATGCCCGCACCGCTTCCCCCGACGAGCCGGGAGACGACGCCGTTGACATGGAAGGCTGGGAGCCTACACTGTTCTAGCGCATGAATCATCTTGGGGAAGCGATTTCGCTTATCGTCGCCGTCTCATGGACGGTGACGGCTCTTTTTGCCGATAAAGCCAGCCACAGGCTGGGTTCCATGACGGCCAACGTGCTGCGCCTGTGCCTGGCGTTTGTGTTCCTGGGGGCGTTGCTGTGGGTGACCATCGGCCATCCTTATCCTGTTTACGCTACGCCCGAGGCGTGGCTCTGGCTGGCGCTGTCGGCCATCGTGGGTTATGTCTTCGGGGACTGGTGCCTGTTTAACTGCTACCTTTCCATCGGCGCACGCTTCGGACAGCTCTTCATGACGCTGGCGCCGCCCATGGCCGCCATTGCAGGATGGGTCATCCTGGGCGAATCCCTCACGTGGAAGTCCTGGGTGGCTATGGCCGTGACCCTCAGTGGTATAGCCATCTCCATCCTGAGCCGGGGAGAAGGCCATACCGTGAAGCTCACGCTGCCCTTCAAGGGCGTTCTGCTGGGCCTGGGTGCCGGCCTGGGACAGGGTGTGGGCCTTGTGCTGAGCAAGATGGGCATGCAGTACTATGAGAACGCCGTTCCCGCCGATGCCCCGCAGCTCATGAGCGCCATGCTGCCTTTTGCCTCCACCATGATCCGCGCGTTCATTGGCGCCGCCGGATTTTTGGCGCTTATGACGTTTCAGAAGGGACTGCCGCAGCTCCGCGCTGCCGTGCATGACCGTGTAGGCATGAAATACGCCCTCATCATGACGCTCTTTGGGCCCGTCCTGGGTGTTTCACTGTCGCTGATGGCCGTGCAGTATACATCGGCCGGCATTGCCTCTACCCTCATGGCCCTCACGCCGGTTCTTATCCTCATCCCCTACGCCTTCGTGTACAAGCAGCGCATCAAAGCCCGCGAAGTCCTGGGTGTCTTCGTGAGCATGCTGGGCGTGGCACTGTTCTTTTTGCTGTAGGCGCTCTGCGCCGCGGCCGGGACGTATAACGCACTTTTGGCCCTTCACGGCATCAAACTTTTTTGTATCTTTGTGCAAATACATGGAAATGAAACGCATTATCCTTATCCTCGCACTGCTTCTCACGGCCATGGCAGCATCGGCCCAGCAGTATCTTACTCTCACGGACATTCCGTATAGCAAAGACACCGACGCCTACGCGCAGGAGCGCTGCAAGCTGGACGTGTATTATCCCACGGACCTCAAGGACTGCCCGGTGGTGGTATGGTTCCATGGCGGAGGCCTTACGGGTGGCAACAAGTTTATTCCGGAGGAGCTCAAAAACAGCGGACTCGTTGTGGTGGCAGTGAATTATCGGCTCATGCCCAAGGCAGCCATCGACAACTGCATTGACGACGCCGCGGCGGCAGTGGCCTGGACTTTCGGCAACATCGGCCTGTATAATGGCTCTCCCGAGAAAATCTTCGTAGCGGGCCATTCGGCCGGCGGGTACCTCACGGACATGATCGGCCTGGACAAGCACTGGCTGGCCAAATATGGTGTGGATGCCGACAAAATCAAAGGCCTTGTCCCCTACAGCGGTCAGGTGATCACACACTTCGCCCTCCGCGAGCGCCGGGGCATGCAGCCCACGCAGCCGCTCATCGACGAGTATGCGCCGCTCTATCACATCCGTCCCGACGCTCCGCCCATCGTCATCATCTCCGCCGACCGCGAGGAGGAACTCTATGGCCGATACGAAGAAACCGCCTACTTCTGGCGCATGCTCAAACTCGTCGGCCATAAGGACGTAACGATTTATGAATTGGACGGTTACAACCATGGAGACATGGCCACTCCCGCTCATGCCATCCTCAAAAAGAATATCAAACGCCTATGCTCATCGCGCTAACCGGCTACATGGGCAGTGGCAAAAGCACCGTAGGCGCGCTGGTCGCCGATGCCCTGGGCTGCCCCTTCATCGACCTCGATGAGGTCATCGTAAAAAAGGCCGGCCGAAGCATCCCCGAGATTTTTGCGGCCGATGGCGAACGCGGCTTCCGGCGCCTGGAGAAACAGGCACTGGAAAAAACCGTGGCAAAGTACGCCGAAAACACCGCCGTTCTGTCGCTCGGCGGCGGCACCGTGACCATCCCCGGCGCAATTCAGCTGCTCCGGGAAAGCACCCTCTGCATTTACCTCGAGGCCTCCCCCGAAACCCTGCTGACGCGCCTGGAAGGGCAGGCCGATGACCGCCCGCTGGCCGATGATCACTTCGCGGAAAGGCTCTCGCAGCGCGAGCCGCTGTACCGCGCGGCAGCCCATATCACCATCGAAACCGAAGGCCTCAGCCCCGAGGAAATCACCGACGAGATTATCATCTCCTGTTTGTAAATCTGCCGCAGATTCCCTATCTTTGTAAAGATATGGGCAACAGTGCAGAGAAACAGTGGATCATCAAAACACCGGCCAGCGAGGAAAAAACCTCCCGGCTGGCAGCAGAGCTCGGTATAGACCGTGTCCTGGCCGGCCTCTTGGTCCAGCGCGGCGTGGAAACCTTTGAGGACGCCCGCAAATTCTTCCGCCCTTCCCTGGAAGACTTGCACGATCCCTTCCTCATGAAAGACATGGACAAGGCCGTGGAGCGTCTGCATGAGGCCATCGTGAATGCCCAGAAAATCCTGGTATATGGAGACTATGACGTAGACGGCACCACCGCCGTCGCCCAGATGTACTCCTTCCTCAAGAACTTTACCCAGAAGCTTTCCTTCTATATCCCGGACCGCTACGACGAAGGCTACGGCCTCTCGTACAAGGCCCTGGACTGGGCCGCCGACAACGGCGTCAACCTCGTCATCACCCTGGACTGCGGCATCAAGGCCATCGAGAAAGTAGAGTATGCCCGTTCCAAGGGCATCGACATCATCATCTGTGACCACCACCTTCCGGAAGACGAGCTGCCCAAGGCCGTGGCCGTACTGGATCCCAAACGGGAAGACTGCCACTATCCCTTCGACGACCTCTGTGGTTGCGGAGTGGGCTTCAAACTGGCCCAGGGCTATGTGCAGCACTATGGACTGGACCCCGCCCTGCTGGAACCCCTGCTGGATTTGCAGGTAGTCTCCATCGCCTCGGACCTGGTGTCCATGACCGGAGAAAACCGCATCCTGGCCCACTACGGCCTCAAGCGCCTCAACGAGAATCCGCGTCAGGGCCTGCGGGCCATGATCAGCCTTTCCCAGCTGGAACCCGGCCACATCGGCATTGACGACATCGTCTTCAAGATCGGCCCCCGCATCAATGCGGCAGGACGTATGGAAAGCGGCCGGCTGGCGGTGGAGCTCCTTACGGCCACCGATGAACGGTCGGCCCGGAAAATCGGCGAGAAAATCAACGACAACAACAACGAGCGCAAGTCCATCGACCGCGAAATCACGCAGGAAGCCCTGGAGATGGTTTCGAGCGGCAGTGCCCTGGCCACGAAGAACGCCACCATCGTATACAACCCCACCTGGAACAAGGGTGTGGTGGGTATTGTGGCGTCCCGCCTGGTAGAAGCCTACTACAAGCCCACGGTGGTCCTCACCAAGAGCAACGGCTTTGTTACCGGCAGCGCCCGCAGCGTGCAGGGCTTCGACCTTTACGCTTCCATCGAAAGTTGTGCAGACCTTCTGGAGAACTTCGGCGGGCACATGTATGCCGCCGGCCTCACCATGAAGGAAGAGAACGTGGAAGAGTTCTGCCGCCGTATGGACGAGTTCGTGGGCAAGAACATCACCCGCGAGGAACTCACTCCCGTGGTGGAAATCGATGCCCAGCTGGATCTCTCACAGATTACGCCCAAGTTTACGCGTATCCTCCGGCAGTTCCAGCCCTTCGGCCCCGGCAACAGCAATCCCGTATTCCTCACGGAGAAGCTCTACGACTTTGGCAACGGGCGCAAAGTGGGGGCCGCCGGCGTACACCTCAAACTGGACCTGGTCCAGGAAAACATGACCTACCCCCAGATGGCCGCCATCGGCTTCAATATGGCCGGCCACTATGACCACATCAAGGAGGGCAAACCCATTGATGTGTGCTATTCCATTGTGGAAAATTTCTACCGGGGTTCCTCTACCATTCAACTTCGCCTGAAAGACATCCGCGAGCGCAACGAGCTCATTTAAGCGCTTGGGCTGTTGCCAGCGCTGCAGGGCAATAATAGGACCTACCCCATTATCCACGTACCCACGCGGGGGATACGGCGGATAATGACAGCAATAAGGCCCACCACGGGGAAGGAGATGAGGGCGGTGGCCAGAATCTCCACGGGGGTGGTCCAGACGGGGCCCAGAAGACCATCAGGGCCGATGCCGAGCGTGGAGCGGAGCCAGGCCGATACCGGGCCCAGCACCAGCATGTGCATGAGGTACATGCCGTAGCCGGCCGTGGAAAGAGGCAGCACGATGTGCCGATAGAAAACGGAAGAGCCACCCGAGGAGCTGGAACCGCTTCTATACACCAGCGTAAGGCCCAGGGCCGTAAGGGCGACGGGCAGGCCGCAAAAAGCGATGGCGGCTTCCCAGGCGACGGCCAGTTCCACGGAGCCTTCCACCGGGAAGGAGCCGCTGGCCATGATGCGCTGCATGAAGCCGAAGCACACCAGGATAAAGCCCAGGAGAAACAGCGTCCAACCTACGGCGCGTACCAGGCGGCCTTCAGGGACGAATCGCTTCACAAACACGCCCACGAGGAGATAGCCCACAAAACCGCTTACGTAATAGAACAGCCCGAAGGGATTCCACGAAGCCTCACCCCAGAGCGGGAACAGGGCCGGAGCGGGAAGGCCGTCGGCCGCATAAATCATGGGAGCCATTCCGCCGGCGGCTTCACGCACGAAGGGAATGCAGAGCGTCAGCACCCAGAGACCCAGATAGAGGCTCAGCTCCTTTCGGGAAACCTTCTCCAGCCAGGGCGACAGCACCGGCATAATGAGGTACAGGCCCAGCAGCATGTACACAAACCACAGGTGCCCGGCGGCGTAGTTGAAGTTCAGGAGCAAGCCTTTGAGACTGGAGGCCGGCGACCCGTAGGCAAACGCATAGACCAAAGTCCAGATTACCATGGGCACCACCACCCGCACAAAACGGCGGCGGAAGAATGTCCAGGTGTCGTACCTGAGCGGCAGCTGCAGATAACCGGAAGCGATGACAAACAGCGGCACGCAGCAGCGGGCCAGGCCCTCGAAGACCGACACCCAGAAGGCATCGGCCCCGCTCAGTACCAGCGTGCCGTCCCCTCCCAGGTAAAAAGGCTCGGTGGCATGCACCGTCATTACCAGAAAACAGGCGGTTACCCGCAAAAAATCCAGCCAGGCTTCTCTTGTCATAGGATGTAACTTACTTCTTTAAAATGGTAATAGCGGCACTTCCCTGCCGCGTCTATAATACAGAGGCGTCCGTCCGGTTCTACTCCCCGGATAACCCCGTCAAATTCTTCTTCCTGCAGAACGTCGTAATAGCGGGCCCGAACCCCTTTTCGGAAAAGTTCCGACGCGTATGCGTCCAAAAGCCCGGATCCAGCATCAAACACTTGCGGAAGCCGCTCCTCAAAACAGTTCAGAAACTGTTGCAGGCACGCCTCAACGTCATACTCCTGCGACGTATGGATAGACAGCGACGTAGCGTTCGCCAGCTGCGGAAATTCCTTTTGGTTGATATTGATACCAATCCCTATCACCGACGAGGCCAGGCCATAGGTTCCCAGCTGATTCTCCACCAGGATGCCGCAGATCTTGCGCTTCCCCACATACACGTCGTTGGGCCATTTGATTTGACAGGCCACGCCGTAGGAGCGCAGGAACTCCGCTACGGCCAGCGAGGAAAGGTAGTTGAGCTTCATGGCCAGGGCCGCCGGAAAAACATCTTCAAACTTAAGGACTATGGAAAAAGTGAGGTTCTGCCCCGGCTGGGTGAACCAGGTGTTGCCCCGCTGCCCCCGGCCGGCCGTCTGCTCACGCGCGGCAATAACGGTGCCCGAAGGGACATCGGCCAGCCTTCTCAGAGCCTCCGAATTCGTGGAATCGATGGAATCCAGCCAGATGACGTTCATTCTCCCCGGATGGCTATGCCTTCCTCGGGGAAGTCCGCATCGGGCTCGTTGAACGGCTGCAGGAACGGATTGTACATCCCTTCCCGGGCGATGGTCGTGGGCTGTCCGTGCCCCGGAATCACGTCGGTCTCTCCGGGCAAGTTCAGCAGTTTCTCCCGGATGGAGGCCATGAGCATATCATAGTCCCCTCCCTTCAGGTCGGTCCGGCCGATGCTGCCGGCAAAGAGCGTATCCCCGCTGAGAAGAAGGTTGTTCCCGGCCGAATAGTAGCACACGCAGCCCGGCGTATGTCCCGGGGTGTGCAGCACCTTCCAGGAGGTACCGGCCGATGTAACCGTCTCACCATCGGCCACATCCACGGTGGGGAAGTTGTGCTGGAAGACCTTGAGTCCCTGCATGCCGCGGAAGGCCGATGATCCGTCGGCCAGGATGTCGGCATCGGCGGGATGCATGTACACCGGAACGGGGAACTGCGGGAGCAGGCGCTCCACGCCCCACACGTGGTCGAAGTGGCCGTGGGTAAGAAGGATGGCGTCGGGGGTGAGGCCTTCCTTTTCCAGAAAACCTGTCAGCTGCGAGACTCCTTCGTCGGAGCTCATGCCGGGGTCTACGAGCGTGCAGGAAGAGTTTCCATCGGCCCAGATTACGATGCAATTGGTACCCAGAGGGTTGAACTGAAATATGCGGGTATGGAGCATAACGGCTAGTCTAAAGTGATTGCAAATTTACGAAACTTTTGCCAACTTTGTAGAATAAAGACCTTACCTGAACCATGCATATTGGAATAGCCGGAAATATAGGAAGCGGGAAAACGACGCTCACTACGCTCCTTGCCCGCCACTACGGCTGGACGCCCAAGTTTGAGTCCGTCACCTACAACCCCTACCTGGCCGACTATTATAAGGATATCAAACGCTGGTCTTTCGCCCTGGAAATGTACTTTCTGCAGCAGCGCCTGCACGACGTCCTCGAGATTGCCAAATCCAAGGAGGTCATCATCCAGGACCGCACCCTGTTCGAGGGCGTTCACATTTTCGTTGCCAACAATTACGCCCAGGGCAATCTGTCGGAAAGGGACTACAACACCTACATGGACACCTACAACGTGATGATGGAAGTGGTGAAGCAGCCGGACCTCATGATTTACCTGCGCTCCGGCATCGAGCACCTGGTGTCCCAGATCCAGAAGCGCGGCCGGGACTACGAGCAGTCCATCTCCATCGAATACCTGGACGGCCTCAACCAGCGCTACGAGCAGTGGATTGCCGGCTACACGGGCCGTCTCATCGAAATAGACGCCGACAACCTGGACTTCCTGAACCGCCCGGAAGACTTTGCCGCCATTACGGACAGGATAGACGCGGAACTTTACGGATTATTTTAAAAACGCAATACAACTATGCACATCGCTATCGCCGGTAACATCGGAAGTGGAAAGACCACCCTCACCAAGATGCTCGCAGCGCACTACGGCTGGACGCCCAAGTTCGAGTCCGTAGACTTCAACCCCTACCTCGCAGACTTCTACGAGGACATGGAACGCTGGTCGTTCAACCTCCAGATCTATTTCCTGAACAAACGCTTCCAGGACGTAGTGGAGATTTCCAAGAAAAAGGAAGTGATCATCCAGGACCGTACCATCTATGAGGATGCCCGCATCTTTGCGCCCAACCTCCACGCCATGGGCCTCATGTCCACCCGCGACTTCGAGAACTACAGCGACCTCTTTGACCTCATGATGAGCCTGGTGAACCCGCCGGACCTTCTCATTTACCTGCGCAGTTCCATCCCCAACCTCATCGCCCAGATCCAGAAGCGCGGCCGCGAGTACGAGCGTTCCATCCGCATCGACTACATCACCGGCCTCAACCAGCGCTATGAGGACTGGATCAAGGACTACAAAGCCCGCCTCCTGATCATCGACGTAGACAACATCAAGTTCGAGAACCGCCCCGAGGACTTCCAGTTCATCACGGACAAGATAGACGCCGAGCTCTTCGGCCTTTTCCCCACCGAATAATTTTTTCGTACCATGACAACAGCCAGACCTACCATCATCGACTTTGTCGAAAAGTATTCCCGCCAGTATGAACACGAAGTTTACCTTCGCGAAAAGGTAGACGGAAAGTGGAAAGAGATTACGCAGGGCCAGACCCGTGAAGAGGCCTACCGCATTGGAGCGGGCCTCATGTCGCTGGGCCTCAGGAAGGGAGACAAGATTGCCCTCCTTTCCGAGAGCCGCGCCATGTGGATTCTCGCCGAGCTGGGTGCCATGTACGCCGGCGCCACCGATGTTCCCCTGTCCGTCAACCTCGGAGAGGGCAAGGACCTGGTGTTCCGCATCAACCACTCCGAGTCCAAATGGATTCTGGTGTCGGGCAACCACCTGCCCAAGATCCGCGCCATCCTGCCGGAATGCCCTGCCGTAGAAAAGGTGATTGTATTCGATGACGTAGCCTTTGACTTTGACAAGCTGGAGGCCAAGGAAATCCGCATGAGCGAAATCCAGAAGATGGGAGACGAGTTCCTCAACGCCCATCGGCCGGAGTTCGAGGCCCGGTTCCGCTCCATCGGCCCGGATGACTATGCCAATATTTCCTACACGTCCGGCACCACCGCAGACCCGAAGGGCATTCTCCTCACGCACCGCAACTACACGGCCAACGTGGAGCAGGGCAACTCCGTCATTACCGTGGACCACGGTGCCACCATGCTCATCATCCTGCCGCTGGACCACTGCTTCGCGCATGTGGCCGGCATGTACACCATGATGATTTATGGCGGTTCCATCGCCTTTGTGCCCATCGGCAAAAACGCCATGGCCACCCTCCGCAACATTCCCACGGCCATTATGGAAACACGGCCGCACGTGATGCTGTCGGTTCCGGCCCTGGCCCGCAACTTCAAGAAAAACATCGAGACAGGCATCAAGAAAAAGGGCGGCTTCACCGAGAAGCTTTTCTATTTTGCCCTCCGGAATGCCATCAAATACAACAAGGAATACTACAACCGCGGAACGGGCGGCACTTTCTGGAGAAAACCGCTGGTAGATCTGTTTGACTCCCTGGTATTCTCCAAGGTCCGCGAAAGCTTTGGCGGCCGCATGCAGTTCTTCGTGGGCGGCGGCGCCCTTCTGGACATTGAGCTGCAGCGCTTCTTCTGCGCCGTGGGCATGCCCATGTTCCAGGGCTACGGCCTTACGGAGGCTACGCCCATCATCTGCGCCAACTCGGCCGGCCATGCCCGCTTCGGCTCCTCCGGACGCATCGTGAAGCCCATGGACTGCGTCATCCTGGACGCCGAGGGCAAGGAAGTCCCCCACGGCACCCGCGGAGAAATCGTAATCCGCGGAGAGAACGTGATGGCCGGTTACTGGAAGAACCCCAAGGCTACGGCCGATACCATCGTGGACGGCTGGCTGCACACCGGAGACATGGGCTACATCTGCCCCGAAGACCCCACGTTCCTCTATGTGGTGGGCCGGTTCAAGAGCCTCCTCATCTCCTCCGACGGTGAGAAGTACTCCCCCGAAGGCTTCGAGGACAACCTCACCGAAACCTCCAAGTGGGTGAACGCCTGCGTGCTGCACAACGACCAGAAGCCCTTCTGCGTGGCGCTCGTCGTGCCGGACAAGGCTGCGCTGGCCGATGCATGTTCGGCCCACGGCCTGGCCCCGGACTCCGAGGAAGGCAAGCGCTACATGCTGGGGCTCATCCAGGCCGATGTCGACAGCTACAAGAAAGGCGGCAAGCATGAGGGTATGTTCCCCGAGCGCTGGCTCCCCTCGGCCATCGGCATCTGCGATGAGGAATTCACCATTGCCAACAAGATGATGAACTCCACCATGAAGATTGTCCGCGGCAAGGTGGAAGAGCACTACGCTTCCCTTCTGGATTACCTCTACACCGCCGAGGCCAAGGACATCTGCAATCCCCGCAACATGGAGGCGCTGTAAGGGGTCTCTGGCGCAGGTTCCGGGACTTCCCGGTACGTATAACACACTTTTGGCCGAAAAACGCGTTTTTCGGCCATTTTCGCGTTATTGCCTCTTGTTCTGTAACCGCTGATACGCCAGGCGCTCGGCGCCCGAGGCAATGTGAATGATGCCGCAATAGGTGAAACCGTATTTGGCCAGGTTGTGCTGCATGATGTGGTTGTCCTTGTGGGTGTCCATACGGATGTTGTCTGTGACCCCTTCCATGTATGCCATCATGGTCTTGAACACGCCATGGACATCCGGATAGCTGGCAATGCGGTGTATGACGTAATAAGGCGTTTCATCTTCCAGCAAGGCGCCTCCCTCAATCACTGCATACGTAGGGTCCGGCGAAGGAATGCAGGCAAAATACCCCGCCACCTTCCCGTTTTCCTCCAGCACTTTTCCATACCCCGGGCCGATGTCTCCGATGACCATTTCCTCGGTAGGGTACCCTTTGGCCCACTGGTTGGGGTTACCGGAAGAAATCATAATCTGGCGAGCGGCTTCCAGCACCTTCATGATGGCGGGAAGATCGGTTTTGAGGGCGGTTCTGACTGTCAGCATATATGGCACAAAAATACAAAAAGCGGCTAAAACATTACTTCTTGCGAGTTTTTATGGCGCCTTGAAAGGAATTTCGTATAAGGTGGGCAGAACCTGCGCCGATGGCCCGGAGCCTACATTCCCCATTCAGCGCGGAGGCGGTCCATCAGGTGCATCACGTACAGGATTTCACCGTGAGGCATTGCGGCGGCTTCCAGGGCGCCGGCCTCGATGGCGTCGCGACAGGCACGGAACTGATATTCGAAACCGGTAATCTGCGGGGGCATCTCCACCACGCGTTCCACCACATGGCGTTTGCGGCATATAGAGATGCGGGCGGGGTGAATGACGTCGTCAAACACCAAATACCCGGTAGTCCCGGCAATGACGCCCTCGTTACCGCCCTGGCACCAGGCCGAGGCTTGCAGGGAGGCCAGGGTACCATCGGCCAAAACCATGGTGATGTCCTCGGTGGCATCAACCCCGGACGGCGCCTTGATGCAGGTGGTGTTGAGCCGCTCGATGGGCGCGTCGCAGAACATGCGCACGAAGGTGAGAAGGTACACGCCCAGATCCAGCAGGGCACCGCCGCCCAGTTCGGGTTTTACGATCCGCTCTTTGTCGGAAACGTTGTACGCAAGCGTGGCACTCACCATTTTAGGCTCGCCGATGACTCCGGACGCGATGAGCTCCCGCCCTATCTCGCGGGAAGGCATATACCGCGGCCAGATGGCTTCTCCCACAAAAACGCCCTTCTCCCGGGCCAAGGCCAGGATAGCAGCCGCCTCCGTGGCATTGAGCATGAAACTCTTTTCCACCAGGCACGGTTTCCCGGCAAGGATAGCGTCCCGGGCATGCTCAAAATGGCAAGAGTGAGGCGTGGCAATGTACACAAGGCCGATGTCCGGGTCCTGCAGCAGTTCCTCGTAGGACCCATAAGCACGCTCCACGCCGAACCGCGCGGCAAAAACCTGTGCTTTTTCAAGTGATCTTGAGCCGATGGCCAGACACTGCATGTCATCCATCGCAGCCAGCGTTGTAGCCGCTTTCTCGGCGATGTGCCCGGCCCCTATGATTCCGACATTCATTTTCATGGCTTAAATATCTAAAGCTACAGCACTTCCTTCAGGAACGGTCCCGTAACGGAGGCGGGGTCGGAGGCAAGCTCTTCCGGCGTGCCCTGGGCCACGATGCGGCCACCCTTGCGGCCACCGGCAGGGCCCATGTCAAAGAGATAATCCACGCTCTTGAGCACATCCAGGTTGTGCTCAATCACAATCACGGTGTTACCCGCATCCACCAGGCGCTGCAGTACGCCCATGAGCACCTTGATATCCTCAAAGTGCAGCCCCGTAGTGGGTTCATCCAGAATATACAGCGTCTTGCCCGTAGAAGGGCGGGACAGTTCTGCAGCCAGTTTCATGCGCTGGCTCTCACCGCCGCTCAGCGTAACAGCGCTCTGGCCCAGATGGATATACCCAAGACCCACATCTACCAGCGCCTTCAGTTTGGAAGCGATGCGCGGTACGGGCTTAAAGAACTCGTAAGCCTCGGAGATGGGCATTTCCAGCACGTCATTGATACTTTTCCCCTTGTACTTTACAGCCAGGGTATCTTCCTTGTACCGTTTTCCGCCGCACACCTCACAGGCTACATGCACAGACGGCAGGAAGTTCATCTCAATTACCTTGATGCCCGCGCCCTTGCACTCTTCGCATCGGCCGCCCGGAACGTTGAAGGAGAATCGGCCCGCCTTATAGCCGCGGACCTTGGCATCGGGCGTTTCCTCGAACAGCGTGCGGATGTCGTTGAACACCGCCGTAAACGTAGCCGGATTGGAACGTGGCGTACGCCCGATGGGGCTCTGGTCAATCTCGATAAGCTTGTCCAGGTACTCCACACCCTCGATACGCTCGTAGGGCAGCGGTTTTTCCTTGGACCGGTAGAACTTCTGCTTGAGGATGGGCATGAGCGTCTCGTTCACCAGCGTGCTCTTGCCGGAGCCGGAGAGACCAGCAACACCCACCAGGCAGCCCAGCGGGAACTGCACGTCCACGCTCTTGAGGTTATTGCCCGTTGCGCCATACAGGGACAGGGATTTACCATTCCCGGGACGGCGGGCCGATGGTACCTCGATACGACGGACACCCCGTAGATAGTCCAGCGTGAGGGAATCCCCGCTTTTCAGGAGCTCCTCCAGCGGACCGTTGGCACAGATGCGGCCGCCGTTCTCGCCGGCGCCGGGCCCCACGTCCACCAGCCAGTCGGCGCTGAGCATGGTCTCGGCATCGTGCTCCACCACCATCACCGAATTGCCCTCGTCCCGAAGGGCTTTCAGGGACGCTATGAGCTTACGGTTATCCTTCTGATGCAGGCCGATGGAAGGCTCGTCCAAGATATACAGTACATTCACCAGTTTGGAACCAATTTGCGTAGCCAGGCGGATACGCTGGCTTTCGCCGCCCGACAGGGACCCCGTAGGCCGGTCCAGCGACAGGTAATCCAGGCCCACGTCCAGCATGAACTGCACACGCTCCCGAAGCTCCTTGAGGATGTCCCGGGAAACATTCTGCTCCCGCTGGTTGAACCCGGACGGAATGGCATCCAGCCACGCCCGGAGCTCCGTCATTTCCATGGCAGCCACCTCGGAAATGGTCTTTCCGTCTATCTTGAAGCACAGGGCATCCCGGTTCAGGCGCGTACCGCCACACACCGGGCACACCACGGTATTCTCGATGTTTTCAATGACACCGCCCCAGCTCTCCATCTCGGAGAGGTTACCCTCTCCCACGCGGAAAAGATCCTCCGAGCCATACACGAGAAGGCTCACCACCTCGTCGGGCAGCGCGTCAATGGGGTCGTAAAGCGAGAAATTATACTTTCGCGCGATGGCGCGGATGATATCGAACTTACGGTTCTCACGTACTTTTCCCAGCGGAACGATGGCGCCATCGGCCACACTCTTGGCGCGGTCGGGGATGATGCTGTCGATGTTCACGTCCACAATGGTCCCGAGGCCCTTGCAGTGCGGGCAGTAGCCCTGCGGGGAATTGAACGAGAAGCTGTGCGGTTGCGGTTCCTGGAGGGAGAGTCCGCTCTCCGGGTCAACGAGGTGCTTGGAGAAGTGACGGAGAGAACCGTCCTCGGCGTCCAGCACCGCGACAGACCCTTTGCCGATGCCGATAGCCCGCCCCACCGACTCCCGGATGCGGCGGTCTTCCCCCGCCTCCGGCTTGAGCCGGTCCACAACCAGCTCGATGAAATGCGGCTTGTAGCGGTCCAGGGCCTGTACTTCCTGCAGTTCCAGGATTTCCCCGTCGATGCGCACCTGCGTGTAGCCGCGCTTTCGAAGCTGCTCGAAGAGCTCGCGGTAGTGGCCTTTTCGGCCCCGCACCAGCGGCGAGAGCAGGTAGCACTTGCGGCCGGCGTACTGCGTGAGAATAAGGTCTACAATCTGCTCATCCGTATAACGCACCATCTCCCGCCCGGTCTCCGGGGAATAGGCCCGGGAGCCCTTGGCATACAGCAGGCGCAGAAAGTCGTAGATTTCCGTGATGGTTCCCACCGTGGAACGGGGGTTGTTGCCGGTCGTCTTCTGTTCAATGGCAATGATGGGGCTGAGGCCGGTGATTTCCTCTACCTCCGGCTTTTCCAGGATTCCCATGAAGTGCTTGGCGTAGGTGGACAGCGTGTCCATGTACCGGCGCTGGCCCTCGGCATAGATGGTGTCGAAGGCCAGCGAACTCTTTCCGCTGCCGGAAAGTCCCGTTACTACTACAAATTTCCCTCTGGGAATATCTACATTGACGTTCTGCAGGTTGTTCGCCCGCGCTCCACGTATCTGGATGTACTCCATTTTTGCCATAGAGTACAAAGATACGAATTTTTTACTTGCGCTTCGCGACAAATTGGCCGATACCCCAGCACAGGGCGGCCACCGCCATGCCGTTGATGGAGGCGAATCCCCAGTGCACCAGGTTAGCCACCACGGCACCGGCCGCGACGCCTGCGATGGCGCTCCAGTCCACCACCGTCTCTTTCACATCCTTGCCCTTGTTCAGGAAATAGTGCAGGATGAGGATGATTCCAACGGGCGGCAGGGTGCAGTTGAGCACGTTGAGCCAGCCGCAGAAGTTCCAGTAGAGCCATACGGCAGCTACCGTGCCGATGACGCCGGACACCAGCACCATCGTCTTCTTGGAAAGGCCGAAGATGTTGGAAAGGCCCAGGCCGGCGGTATACAGCGCATTGTCGTTGGTGGTCCAGATATTGAGGCCCAGCACCAGGACGGCCAGGTAGAAGAGATTCAGGTTGAGCATAACCTCGAAGATGTCGTTACCGCCGGCATAGATGCTGGACACGGCGCCGAACAGGAACATGAGGCTGTTGCCGATGAAGAATGCCGCCACCGTGGTCCAGAGGCCTACCTTGGCGTTCTTGGCAAAGCGGGTGAAGTTGGGCGTCGCCGTACCGCCGGAGACGAAGCTGCCCACCACCAGGCCGGCGCCAGCGATGACGCCCAGGTCCTTGGAGCCCTTGGCGAACTGCTCCACCAGGCCGGCGTCTCCGTTATGGATGGCCATCAGCATGGCAACGGTACCAAGGATAGCCACGGCCGGAACGGCAATGTAGCTGATGACGGTAAGGCTCTTGATGCCAAAGTAGGCACTGGCCGTCATGAGGACACCTGCCACGGCTACCAGCACATAACCCTGCCAGGGCATGGAGTCGGGCGTCACTTCCAGACCCATCATCTCCTTGGCTACGGGAATGGCGAACATCGCAAGGCCCACCCCGAACCATCCAGTCTGGGTAAAGCCGATCATGGCGCTGGGAAGCCAGCTGCCCTTGGTGCCGAAGCTGCGGCGGGACAGCATGTCCAGGGAGAGGCCGCTCTCGGCGCCAATCCAGCCCAGGGCACCGGTATAGGCCGCCAGGATGAGGCCGCCCAGGATGAGAGCCCATACGAAACCGCTCCAGTCCAGGCCGGCGGCCAGTTGCTGGCCCACCCACATGCTGGCGCTGAAGAAAGTGAATCCGAGCATGATCATGAACATGCTCAAGTTGCTTTTACGACCGCTTTTATCCACCGCCGAGGTGGTGTAGTCGATGTCCGTTTTTTTGTTACTCATATTGTTTTAGGATAGAATTGATAGCTTGGATGCGCTGCGTGGCGATGTTCTCCAGGGAAAGGGCGCCGGCTTTTTCGAGAAGCTCGGTTTCATCGGCCCACAAATTCTTGAGCGTCTCGTCCATCAGGTCCTGGAAGCGCGTCACTTTGAGCCACTCTGCGTAGCTCAGCGGGCGGTCGTAGCCCAGCTTCTCCCCTACCAGTTTGACGGGATCGATGCGGTCGGCCCGGCCCCAGATGCCCTCCCAGTACTCCAGGGCCTCATGGAAGTGCACGGGGATTTCGTAGCGGCGGGCGCCGCCGTCGTAGATGATGCACTTTTCCAGGATGGAATAGGGATGTTCCATCACATAGCGGCGGAAATCCGGAGACACGATGCCTCCCTTCCAGCCAAAGTCGATGTCGGGGACGTTGATGCCCGTAGCACCGGCATTCTCGTACACGCTGAAGATGCCTTCGTAGAAGAAGCACTCGAAGCCTTCGAATTCGGGGAAGACAGCACGGATTTCGGCTGTTTTCTGTTCCATGAGGTCGATGGCGCGCGTTCCGCCGATGGTGAAGAAGATGATTTTCCGGATGCTGCCGCCACGCCGGCGGAAACGGTCGATGACCTGGTCCAGGCACAGGCGAAGCGTGTCGCCGGTGGCGATGATGTCGCCGATGACAAGGGTGCAGTCCTTCTTGACTCTCAGTTTCTCGTATTTGATTTCGAGACCGGTGATGACGTGGTCTTCGATGATGCGTTCGCAGGAGACGAAGTGGATATCCCGGACGCGGATGCCGTTACGGTGGCAGGCTTCTTCCAGGGGGTAATTGAGACCGCCGCGGAGGATGGTGAGAATATCAACATCGCCGCCCTGGCCTTGTGGAAACAAATGGCGAAGGGCGGCGACGGTAGGAGGGAGCATCGACAGATAGGAGTCATAGCCGACGACTTCCGGAAAGGCCATCAGGCGGCGCGTACCTGCATGGCTGATAATGAAATAGCGATTGCTGAACTGTCTGGAGATCAGTTCGTACACACTTGTATCTTCCTGCAGGCCTACAAACTGAAGGCTTGCATCTATCATATGTTTGGACATAAAAAATCCCGATTAAGAGCTAACCGGGACACAAAATTAGAGAGAATCCGGGGAATTTGCAAAAAATTTTCGCACCATCAAGTCAATGCCTACAGCGTCTGCCCCCCAATAAATTCCCTTAAGATGGAAGTGGGCGGAATGGCGTCAATCTCCGAGGGCTGCAGCGGCACCACGTAGGAGAGGAACTTGAGAAGGCGCACGGCCTCGGCGTAGGCCGGGGAGTTCGGGAGAATCCGTCTCAGAAGAGGCTCGGCGTAATAGCGCAGCATGGGCAGTTCATACAGCAGGGCGCTGTTGAACTGGGCATCGGCATTCTCCTGGAAGGGGAAAATGTACTTGTTCTCGCCACGGCGCACCGACGGCCAGCGAAGGATGGTGTCCTCCGGCGTAATGCCCCTCACGCGGTTATCCCGCACCATGCGGCGCAGAAGGCGGTTGTCGGTAGTGGAAATGCAGCAGTTCTCATCCAGCTTGAGGGACGTGAGGGCCGATGCATAAATGCGGTAAATACGGCTCTGGTCCACCGACGGGACCATGGCGGGGTCCAGCGCATGGATTCCTTCCATCACCAGGATGTCATTCTCCTCCAGATGCATCTTCTTCCCCTCGAAAACAGGCTGTCCCTGCTTGAAGTCATAGCGCGGCAGTTCCACTTCCTCCCCCGCCAGCAGGGCATTGAGGTGCTTTCCCAGGAGCTCCAGGTCCATGGCCTCCAGGGCCTCGAAGTCGTAGTTGCCAAACTCGTCCTTCGGCGTTCTCTCCCGCGTCAAAAAATAATTGTCCAGCTCAATCACCTTGGGATTCATTCCCAGCACCTTGAGCTGCTGCGCCACGCGGAGCGACGACGACGTCTTTCCGCTGGAAGACGGGCCCGCCAGGAACACAATCTTCACGCGGTCCCGGGCCGCATAGATTTTATCGGCCAGCTCTGCATAGCTCCTCTCCTGACGGGCCTCGCACAGGTTGATGAGTTCCACGGCCTTCCCGTCCATGAGGCGGCTGTTAAGGGCGCCCACGCCTACCACCCCGGTAGTCTTGCACCAGTAGCCGTACTCCTGGAGGGTAGTGGTGAGCTTGATCTGCTTCTGACGCGCGATGGGACGGGTAATGTCCTCATCGGAAGGGTACTGCAGGCAGAACCCGTGGTGGAAGGGCATGAGGTCGAATACCTTGAGGTAGCCCGTGGACGGCACCAGCGGGCCGTAGAAGTTATCGGCCACACCGTCCAGATAGTAAACTGTACAGAAGTAGGTGCCCAGCGAGCGCTGCAGCCCCGCCTTCAGGCGCTGGTTCTGCGCCTCGAAAAGGGCCTCGGCTTCCGATGAGAGAATGGTCTTGTGCGTAAACGGAAGGTCCTCCTTCACCAGGCGGCGCATCTCTTCCTTCATGAGCTTGATGTTCTCATCGGCTATTTTCTCGGCCCGGAACTTACAGTACAGGCCGCTGGGAAGGCTGTGGTTGATCTTGAAGACCTTCTCCGGGAACAGCGAACGGGCAGCACGCTGAGCCAGGAAACTGAGCGAACGGATGTACGTGCGCCGTCCCTCCGGATGATTATAGCCGATGAACTCTACCCGGTGCGGATAAAAGACCGGAAAGTCCAGGGACCGCAGCTGATGGTCTACCAGCGCGGCCAGGACGGGATACTCCTTCCCGGAAAGCGGGTCGGTAACGGTCTTCGGGGCAACCACGGAAATGGGCTGCCCCTGCTTTATCTGATATTCCTTTGAATCGTTAACGCAAAAAAGAGTGATGGTTTCCATTTAATATTGTTACAGCATTTCTCTAAGTGACATGGCAAAGCCGCCGCAACGGGCCATCCGTACATTGATGACGTCGGTGCTCACGGTTTCGCTGTGAATAATCTTGTAGGCCTGGGGATTGGTGTCGTAGTCGGCGGTAGGGGCATCCATGTACAGCGCCATTTCATAGTTGACGCCTGGCTTGAGGAACGTGAGCGGGATGTGAACTTCGCGCGCGTTCTCGCCGGTGATGCCTCCCACATACCACACATCGTGCGGCTTGCCGTCCTTGTAAACGAAGTCATAGGCTCCGGAAGTACCTTTCAGGCGGCCGGAGTTGAGCGTACTCATCTTGGGATGACGCGCCGTCACAATGTAGTCTCCGGGCTCCGCTCCCAGGTACAGGGTCTGGTCCCAGTCCACGGCCACATCCTTTATGAACTGGAATGCGTCCATGAAGCGGGCGTAGTTTTCGGGGAGGTCGGCTGCCATCTGCAGCGGGCTGTAGAGAGTAACGTACAGGCCTAGCTGATTGCCGATGGTATGACGCATCTTGCCGGTCTCTCCGGGAGCCGTGACGGACATATCCTGCTCGAAGATACCGGGCGTATAGTCCATGGGACCGCCCTGGAGACGGGTGAAGGGCAGGATGCAGGTATGGCCGGGGTTGATATTGGCCCGGAACTCGGTACCCATGGCGCTCTCGTTGCCAATCATGTTGGGCCAGGTGCGGCAAAGGCCGGTAGGGCGCACCGCCTCGTGGGCATTCACCATAATGTGGTGCTTTGCAGCCTCAACCACAGCGTAATGATAATGGTTGATGATGGGTTGGCTGTAATGGTGCTCGCCGTAAGGGATGATATTGCCCACGTAGCCGCTCTTGACGGCGTCGTAGCCATACTGGTTCATGAGCTCGTAGGCCTTCTCCATGTGACGCTCATAGTTCACGGTGGACGAAGAGGTCTCGTGGTGCATCACAAGGCGGATGCCCTTGGAATGGGCATAGGCGTTGAGGGCGGGCAGGTCGAAGTCCGGGTAGGGAGTCACGAAGTCAAACACGTAATCCTTCTGGGCTCCGAACCAGTCTTCCCAGCCCTCGTTCCAGCCTTCGATGAGAAGGGCGTCGAAGCCGTTCTCGGCGGCAAAGTCAATGTAGCGGCGCACGTTCTCATTGTTAGCACCGTGACGGCCATGGGGCTTAGCCTTGGAATAATCGGTCACGCCCAGCTGCACGGAAGGGAACTCGTCGGTGTAGGACCAGGCCGATTTTCCCGTAATCATCTCCCACCATACGCCCATGTACTTCACGGGATGAATCCAGGAAACATCCTTCAGGGCGCAGGGCTCATTGAGATTGAGGATAAGGCGCGAAGCCAGCACGTCCGTAGCTCTCTGACACACCTGGATGGTGCGCCAAGGGCTGTGGCAGGGAGCCTGCAGGCGGCCTTTCACACCCTCGGCATCGGGAGTGAGCTGGGTGGTGAAGGTCCTGCACCTGTCATCCAGCACCAGGTTCATAGTAGGATAATCCAGCACCTCGGCCTCATGGATGTTGATGTAGAGGCCGTCGGACGTTTTCATCTGCAGGGCGGTCTGCACCGACCTGTCGGAGGCGGAAGCCTGCGAGACATTGTACGAACGGGCTTCTTCATTAATGGCAGGAATCTCCGAGAGCCGGGACCGGGTGTAGTTGTACTCCTGCGTGTCATAGTCTCCGGGAATCCACCAGGCGGTGTGGTCTCCGGTCATGGCAAACTCCGTAAGTTCATCGGCCACCTTGAAATAGGTGAGCTTGTTTTCCTGCGGGAATTCGTAGCGGAAGCCCAGGCCGTCGTTGAACAGGCGCACGCGGATGTTCATGTTGACACCATCCTCACGGGAGAGCTTCATGAGCATTTCCTTGTAGCAGTTACGAATTTGCGCTTCTTCTCCCCAGACGGGCGTCCATACTTCATCCAGACTGTCACGTTCGGTAGCTGCCAGGGTAAAGTCCCGGTCCAGAAGGGTTCCGTCCAGAAGCTTATATCCCAGGCGGGATTCTTTCACCACCGTCTTTCCATTATACTTGAGCCTGTAGGAAGGAGCTCCGTCAATCAGGGAAAACACAGCTTCCAGCCGACCGTCGGGGCTGGTGAGGGACTCATACTCCACCACGACGGTCTGGGGAGAGGAACAGGCGCCAAAAAGTGCGGCAATGCTCAGAATAGTCAACAGTCGTTTCATATCGCTTAAGGTTAGTTTCTGTCAAATTCTACGATGAGGGCCTCCTTAGGGCCGACAGTAAGTCCGTCCTGCAGGGTGACCTTCTCCCCGCTCACAACGTCGCGGCCCGTGACGGGACCGTCTACGAACTCCCGGTAATGGCTCCAGTCCAGCGTACGCGGCTCGTTGCAGTTGTTGATGTACACGAACACGGCCTCTTCCGGAAGATAGCGGAAGAAAGAGTAGGTGTTGTCCGTGATGTTGCGGGCGCCCTCGTTGTGGCGGGACAGGAAATGGAGCGTCTTCCCTTCCTGTACGGCCTTGCAGCCCTTGCGCCAGCGGAAGAGGGTGCGGGCATAGTCGTGCAGCTCGGCCGCCTGCGCATACTGCGCGGGAGCATGGGCCCGGCCGATGGCAGTGAAAAGGTCAGTCTCATCCCCTTCCCAGCCGCCGGGAAAGTCGATACGCTTGGCGCCGTCATGACTGGGGCAGTCCTTTCTCTCCAGGAACATCATCTCGTCTCCGTAGTAGAGCTGCGGAATGCCGCGGACGGTTGAGAGAAGGGCCAGGGCCAGTTTCATCTTGCGGGGATCCTGCCCGAAGGTGTCTCCGGTGCGGGCGTGATCGTGGTTGGCGAAGAACGTGAGCATGTGGCTCAGGTCCTTGTACACGAAGTCCTGGGCCAGGACGCTGTAGATGCGCGTCATGCCCTCGTCCCAGTTCACCTTCTCCTCATTGAGGGCCTGGTGGATGGCGTGCTCCAGCGGAAAGTCCATGATGGAAGGAAGGTTGGAGTTGAAGCCGTCCTTGTTGGGATTGTCTTTCTGCCAGTAGGCCAGCTGCGGGATATTGTAATCCCAGCACTCGCCCACGATGTTCATATTGGGATATTCGTCCGTAACGGCCTTGCACCACGCGCTCATGGGGCCGGGCTCGTTGTAGGGATAGGTATCTACCCGGAGTCCGTCCAGGCCGGCATACTCGATCCACCACACGGCCCACTGCTGGAAATAGCGAAGGACGTACGGGTTGTCCAGGTTCATGTCCGGCATGGAGGGCACGAACCAGCCGCTTTCCTGACGGTCACGGTCCACCTTGGCGGCGTTCGGATCCATATACACGGAGAACAGGGCGTTCATCTGCATATAGGGCTCGTTCACATGGTACCAGTCCTTGAACGGAGGGTTGTCCATCCACCAGTGAGCAGTGCCGCAGTGGTTGGTGACAATGTCCATGATTACTTTCAGGCCCTTCTCGTGTGCCTTGCTCACAAAGGTCTTGTAGTGCCCGTTGTCGCCGAAGCGGGGGTCTATGTGGTAGTAGTCGGCGCAGGCATAGCCGTGGTAGCTCTCGGCCGGCTGGTTGTCAAGGAGAAGCGGCGTGCACCAGATGGCCGTGGCGCCCAGGTCGGCCACGTAATCCAGGTGATTGATCATTCCCTGGATATCTCCGCCGTGGCGCGCCACCGGATCCATACGGTCCACTTTATCCGGCGTTGCGGGCACGCTCCAGGGGCGGGCGCTTCCGTCCATGTACTCCCCTCCCTGCCAGGCACTGTCGTTATCCTGGAAGGCCGACGAGAAACGGTCCGGCATGATGAGGTAAATCATATCGGCCTGCGTGAAACTCTCGCGCGCAGCACTCCCCTTCTCCCGTTCACGGACGATGTACGGGTACTTGAAGGACTGCCCGTCCTTGGAAAAGACAAGGTAGTACGTGCCGGGGGCCGATACCTCCATGTCCACAAACAGGTAGTCGGGGCTGTCGGCCTTATGTACTTCCTTTACCTTAAGCCCCTTTCCGGGGACGCTAACGTCATAGGAAGAAATGTCCGGTCCCTGGATGAGAAGCTGGAGGGGCGTTTTCATGCCTGCCCACCAGCTCAGGGGTTCTACGCGGGAAACCTGCACGGTAGCTTCTTCCACGGAAGAAGCATCAAAGGCTCCGGTGCCACAGGAGGCAGCCAGAGCCAGGGAAGTCGTCAAAGCCAAAATGCTTTTATTCATAGTTTAACGGGTAAATACTATATACTGTCCGGGAGCCAGGTTGAGCTCGCAGGGCTGCTCCACCGCTTCACCGGTAAATGCATTGGTGAAGTTTCCGGGATAGTTGAATGCAGGAGTATAAGGTTCCTTGCCAAAGTTGGCAATCACGATGACCTCGTTGTCCCCGGCCTTTCGGGAGAAAGCCACCACATCTTCCGGGACGGGGACCTCCCACCAGTCGATGGAGCCGGTGCGCTCGCCTGCGGCAAGGGCGGGATTGGATTTTTTAAGGCCGATGAGCTTTTTCCAGAACTTGGTGCTGGCATTGGCGCTCCAGTCGGTGATGGGGTCTTTCTCGAAGAAAGCCAGACGGCGGTCCAGGCCGATTTCCTGGCCGGTATACACGAGGAGCTGGGTAGCGGGAAGGGTGGCGCAGAGCACCGCGCAGGCATCGGCATAAATTCCCTCACGCTCGAACTCGGTTCCGGCCCATGAATTTTCGTCGTGGTTGGAGGTGAAGGCCAGGCGGAAGGCTTCCTTGGGGAAGCGGCGGGCGTCTCCGGCTACGTAATCCTTAAGGTCCTTTACGGTCTTTTTGCCTTGGGAGAGGTCGTTCAGAAGATGATGGAGCTCCCAGGCGTAGTTGGCGTCGAAAGTCTCCTGAGGGTCGGAGAGATTTTCCCTTTCGGCCTCGGCCAGCAGATAAATCTCGGGGTAGTCCTTGTTCAGCTGCGGGAGGATGCCCTTCCAGAAATCGGCCGGCATTTCCCCGGCGGCGTCGCAGCGGAAGCCGTCCACGCCTTTTTCCAGCCAGAAGCGCATGGCCTCGTCCTGGGCTTTCCACACCTCCTTGTTGTCGTAATTGAGGCTGCGGGTGTCGGTCCAGTCATATTCCCAGATGGCATTGCCCTCGGCGTCGCGCTCATAGAAATCGGCCGGCTTTTCGCTCATCCAGACGTGGTCCGGAGCGGTCTGGTTGGCCACCCAGTCCAGGATGACCTTGAATCCGGCGGCATGGGCGGCATCCAGAAGGTCCTCAAAATCCTGCATGGTACCGAACTCCGGATTCACTTTTTTGTAATCGGAGATGGCATAGTAGGAGCCCAGGGTTCCCTTTCTTCCTTCCACGCCGATCTCATACATAGGCATGAGCCAGAGAACGTCCACGCCCAGGTCCTTGAGGCGTGGCAGCTGGGCTTCTACGCCCTTGAACGTCCCTTCCGGGGAGAACTGGCGGATATTCACTTCATAGATGACGGAGCTGTACGTCCAGTCCGGGTGATACTGTACCTTGGGAGAGCAGGCCAGAAGGCCCGCGGCGGCTACGATGGCAAGCAGTGTCTTTTTCATATGCGGTAGTATTAGTATACAATATTACGGATTTTAGCGTTGAAACGCAAAATTTGCGATACAATATGCCGATGAATGGAAAGAGACAAGCACCGAATGGAAATTTTTTACTATCTTTGCCGACCATTATTTTACAGTAAAAACTACAACATCTATGAAAAAGACTTACAGCATCCTTCTCGCAGGCTTCGCTGCCCTTGCAGTTTTCTCCTGCAACAAAGATGTAAAACCGGCAGCCCCCATGAGCTGCGAAGAGGTTCAGAAAAAGCTCTCCGACGTGGCTGTCGCCACCATCAAGGAGGTAGATCCCGACAACTACAAAGCATGGGGCCAGAGCGCCATCAAACTCTACACCGACTTCCGCACCATTGGAGCACAAAGTGAAGGACTCGATCTTGATGAAATGATGGTCAAGACCACCGAAGAAAAGTCCGAAGGAAAAGAAATCATCACCAATATCATCCGTCTGTCCCTTCTCAAGGGCGATGTTACCGTTGTGGATAACAAGTTCGTCTATAAGGAGAGCGAGAATCCTTTCAACATGACCATTCCTTCCGACGGAAAGACCTATAAGATCCAGATGGAATGCGCCGGTGAAAACGGAGACGGCATCATCCTTACCGAAAGTACCCGCACCATCGACGAGGTAACCTACATCCGCCGCACCGGCATCGTCGTTCCTCAGAAGGCTGCCGCTCACATTACCCAGGACGGAAAGCAGTTCATGGATATCGAAATCTACCCCGTCATTGAAGACAACAACAAAAGCGGTAAGCTGGACGAAGATGATGTCATCAAAGGACATGCTACCATCGTAATCCCGGGCTACAGCCTTACCCTGAACGACTTCAACGCCACCAACGATGGCATCACCGCAGCCCTCGCTCTCATGCATGGAAACACCAGCGTCCTTTCCATCAATGGAGAGGTAGAACTGAAAACCATTGTACACAATCTCAAGTCCCTCACCAAGGCTGACTTCGAGACCATTCCCGGCGACATCAAAGGCAATATCTCCCTCATGGGCGGCCAGGCCATCGTCAAGGCCAGCATCGATGAAGACCTCTGGGGTGTCCCCATGAACTACTCCAGCGAGGCCGAAGCCAAAAAGGCAGCCCAGCTTTTCAACAAGAGCGCCAAGGCAGACCTCTACTTCGACAACAACCCCACCATCCAGGCCAGCCTGTGCTTCATGGTAGAGAAAACCAGCCCCGAAGAGGAAGGAGACAGCTGGAATGTCATTCCCGGCCTCCACTTCTATGACGGCGTGTCCGGCGACATGACCTACAAGGAGTTCCTCACTTCCTTCACTTCCAACCAGGAGGCCTTCGGCCCTGTGATGGAAGCAGCCGGCGGCTTCATGGCCAAGTTCGCCGCTTACTTCCCGGAGCTCATGCCCAAGAAAAAGTAATTGAAAGACCCAAAGTGGTATCAGACCCGGCCTTCACGTAAAGGCCGGGTTTTTTCGTGATTTTTTCGTAACTTTGCAATTCTTTGAGAAATATCAGATAGAATTATGGCATATTACGAGTTGAACGAGCAGGAGCTCGGACGTAGAGAATCCCTTGGCAAGTTGCGCGAACTGGGTATCAATCCCTATCCCGCGCCGCTATATCCGGTAAACGCCACCACCGTGGAAATCGCAGCCGGCTACAAGGCAGAGGAAAACAATTTCCAGGACGTGTGCATCGCCGGCCGCATCATGAGCCGGCGCATCATGGGTGCCGCCTCCTTCATGGAGCTGCAGGACAGCGAAGGCCGCATCCAGGTATATGTGAAAAGAGACGAGATTTGCCCCGGAGAGGACAAGACGCTCTATAATACCGTTTTCAAGAAACTGCTGGACATCGGCGACATCGTGGGCATCAAGGGCTTTGCCTTCTACACCCAGACGGGCCAGCTCTCCGTCCATGCCAAGGAACTTACCGTCCTTTCCAAGTCGCTCCGCGTCCTTCCCATCGTGAAGACCGACGCCGACGGCACCGTGCACGACAGCTTCGAGGACCCCGAACTCCGCTATCGCCAGCGCTATGTAGACCTGGTGGTGAACCCTTCGGTGAAGGAGACCTTCATCAAGCGGGCCCTCATCATCAACACCATGCGCCAGTGCTTCAACGAGGCCGGCTGCCTGGAGGTGGAAACACCCATCCTGCAGCCCATCCCGGGTGGCGCCACGGCCCGTCCGTTCATCACGCACCACAATGCCCTGGATGTGGACATGTACATGCGAATTGCCAATGAACTGTACCTCAAGCGCCTTATCGTGGGCGGCTTCGCCGGCGTGTACGAGTTCGCCAAGAACTTCCGCAACGAAGGCATGGACAAGACCCACAACCCGGAGTTCACCTGCGTGGAGATGTACATTGCCTACAAGGACTACATCTGGATGATGGACTTCACCGAGAAGATGCTCCAGAAGGTGGCCGAGGCTACCGGTGGCGTGAAGAAGGTCATCGGCGGCAACGAAATCTCCTTCGAGGGACCGTTCCGCCGCCTGCCCATCCTGGACGCCATCAAGGAGTATGCGGGCGTGGACGTGAAGGGCATGGGTGAAGACGAGCTCCGCGCCACCTGCAAGAAGCTGAACGTGGAGGTTTCCCCCGAAATGGGAGTTGGCAAGCTCATCGACGCCATCGTGGGAGAATACGTGGAGAAGAACCTGGTGCAGCCCACCTTCCTCA
>CAMODD010000007.1:0-73709 GCA_946611215.1 uncultured Bacteroidales bacterium
GGATGTGGATGTCTTTCTTCATGAAGGCCTCGGAGTCCATGGAAGCCAGCTCCGGATGGGCCTTGATGTATTGCCAGGCAATCTGGGCGCTTTCCTTCATCACGTCACCCAGGTTTCCCGTCATGGAGAGATTGCCCTTGCCGTCGCTCACCTGGCTTTCCACGAAGAGGACTTCGCCGCCCATCTCGGTCCAGGCCAGGCCGGTGACGACGCCTACGCCCTCGTTGCCCTTGACATCGTCGTGGAAGGCCGTGGGAAGGCCCAGATATTCCTTCAGGTGTTCCGGGCCGATGGTGCGGGGAAACTCCTGCCCCAGCGCCATCTTCTTGGCGGTGACGCGGGCCACCTTGGCAATTTGCTTCTCCAGCGTACGCACCCCGCTCTCGTGGGTGTACTCATCCACGATATGCTGCAGGGCTTCGTCAGTGAACGAAAGTTCATCGGCCTTGAGCCCGTGCTCGGTGAGCTGCTTGGGAACCAGGTACTTATGGGCGATCTGGAGTTTCTCTTCGGCCAGGTATCCGCTTACGTTGATCATTTCCATACGGTCCTTCAGGGCCGGCTGGATGCTGCCAATCCCGTTGGCGGTAGTAATGAACAGGACGTTGGAGAGGTCGTAGTCCACGTCCAGGTAATTGTCGTGGAAGGTACTGTTCTGCTCCGGATCCAGGGCTTCGAGAAGCGCGCTGGAAGGGTCTCCCTTGAAGTCGGAGGCCAGTTTGTCAATCTCGTCCAGCACAATGACGGGGTTGGAGGTGCCTGCACGCTGGATACCGCTCAGGATGCGGCCCGGGAGGGCGCCCACGTAGGTTTTACGGTGACCGCGAATCTCGGCTTCGTCATGCATACCGCCCAGGGAAATGCGGATGTATTTGCGGCCGAGGGCACGCGCGATGGACTTGCCGAGGGACGTCTTGCCAACGCCGGGAGGACCCCACAGGCACAGGATGGGGGAGCGCATGTTCCCCTTGAGCTTGAGGACGGCCAGGTACTCGATGATACGGTCCTTGACGGTGTCCAGGCCAAAGTGGTCCTCGTCCAGCACTTCCTGCGCATGGGTGAGGTCCAGGTTGTCGTCGGACATTTCTCCCCAGGGCAAATCCAGCATGAACTGAAGGTACGTGAGCTGGATGCTGTAGTCGGGCGAGGTAGGATTGTATTTCTCCAGTTTGGCCATCTCCTTGTCAAAGATGGCGCGCACTTCCTTGGACCACTTCTTTTCATCGGCCCGGCGGCGCATCTTCTCGAACTCCTCGCCTTCATCCATGCCCAGTTCCTCCTGGATGGTGCGCAGCTGGTTGTTCAGGTAGTACTCCCTTTGCTGCTGGTCGATGTCGGTCTTGACCTTCTGGTTAATCTCCTGCTTGATCCGGAGCAGCTGGGTTTGGGTGTCCAGCACCTTGAGAAGGGCCATGCCACGCTCACGGATGTCGGTGACGCCCAAGAGGTTGGCCCTTTCCTGGAAGTTCTCCACCTCGATGGTGGTGGCAATGAAATTGACCAAGAAATGGAAGTTGTCAATGCTGTTGAGGGCGCCGACGGCTTCCTTCGGGGCAAACGATGAAGACTTCACGATGAGGGCGGCCTTTTCCTTGAGGGAGTCTCCGAGGACGCGCAGCTCGCGCTCGTCGGCATCGGCCGGAACAATCTCCTCCAGGAAATTGACGCGGGCGGTGATATAAGGGTCGTAGCTCACCACCGTGTCCAGCTGGGCCAGGGCCGATCCCTGCAGGATGGCCGTGACGGTGCCGTCGGGCATCTCCAGCGTTTTGATGAGCTTACATACGGTGCCGTATCGGCAGAGGTCTTCCTCCACGGGATCTTCCACGGAAATGTCCATCTGGGGAATGGCTACCAGCCAGCTGTCGCCGTCTTCTACATCCGACACCAGCTTGATGGACTTCTCGCGGCCCACCGTGATGGGGAAGACGGTTCCGGGGAACATGACAGCGTTGCGGAGGGTGAGTACCGGCAGCACCGGGGGAAGCTGCGAGGTGTCCACTTTCATGGCGGCGGCTTCACCGATAACCGGCATTATATTTACTTCTACGCCCGCAGGGGCGGAAAATTCGGGATTTTGCTTCATAATTACTGACATTTTGTCATATTAATGGTACACAATGAACCGGTGGGCTATATCGTCAATCTTTGTGCCACGTTTCAGAATTGACAAAATTTCACCCTAACATTTTGAAATCTGAAAAATTAAGTCTATTTTTGCGCAGTTTTTCCGATAAAACTAAACATCAAAACTATAGAAACATGACTAAGGCAGAAATCGTAAACGAAGTAGCTAAGACAACTGGCATTGAAAAGACCCAGGTGCTGTCCGTAATTGAAGAATTCACCAATGTTGTTAAGGGTTCCATTATCGCTGGTGAGCCTGTTTATATGCGTGGTTTCGGTAGCTTTATCATCAAGCACCGCGCCCAGAAGGCCGCCCGCAACATCACCCGCAAGACCACCATGGTAATTCCGGCTCACAACATTCCCGCTTTCAAGCCCGCCAAGAGCTTCGTGAACGCAGTAAAGGAAAAATAATTAATTCATAAACCATTTTAACTATGTGCCCTAGCGGTAAAAAAAGAAAGAGACATAAGATGGCGACGCACAAGCGTAAGAAGCGCTTGCGCAAGAACCGCCACAAGAAGAAGTAAGTCTTCTTAAGTGAAAAAGGGCCTCACGGAGCGATTCGCGAGCCCTTCCTTTTATTATTACTACCATAATTTCCACATGGAGTCTGAGAAACCGGACAAGGATCTGATTGTTGACGTTACGTCAACGGAGGTACATATCGCCCTGATGGAAAATCATCGGCTGATAGAGTACAACACGGAGTCCAGCACTGGGAACAAGTTCACCGTGGGAGACGTTCACCTGGGTAAGGTGAAAAAGATTCTCCCGAACCTCAATGCTGCCTTTGTGGACATCGGCGACAAGAAGGAAGCCTTCATCCATTACCTGGACCTGGGACTCTATTTTCCCGCTTTCGACCAGTTCGTGCGGGAATCCAACTCCAACACCAATCTCAAGGACCTGTACTCCAGGATCAAGATTGGCACCGCCCTCCCCAAGGAAGGCCGGATAGAAGAGTTCCTCCGTCCCGGACAGATGATTGTGGCTCAGATTGTCAAAGAGCCCATCTCCACCAAGGGATCGCGACTGACTGCGGAAATTTCACTGGCAGGACGTAATATCGTACTTCTCCCCTTCGCAGAGAAAGTATCCATCTCCCAGAAGATTGGATCGAAGGAAGAGAAACGTAGACTCGAGACACTGGTGAGGAGTATCCTTCCCAAGAATTACGGAGCCATCATCCGCACAGCGGCGGAGGGCAAGAATGCCGCCACGCTGGTAGCCGAGACGGAATCCCTGATTGAAAAGTGGGAAAGCTCCTGGAAAAAGATTGCCTCTAACAAGAATGTCCAGCTGCTCTTTACGGAATACAGCAAAACTACTACCGTGTTGAGGGACCTCCTCAACGACTCGTTCTCCAATATTTGGATCAATGACGAACGAGTGGCCGAAGAAGCCCGGAAGTATGTCTCCCTGATAGCTCCGGAACAGGAAAAGATTGTCCATCTCTACGAGGGAAAACAGCCCATCTACGATCACTTCGAGGTTACTCGTCAGATCAAAGGCTCCTTTGGAAAGGTGGTTCCCATGCGGCAGGGCGCCTATCTGGTAATCGAAACCACCGAAGCGCTGAATGTAATAGACGTCAACAGCGGCATCCGTACCAAAACCGCCGACCAGGAGGAGAACTCCTTCGAGGTGAACAAGATTGCCGCAGAAGAGATTGCACGGCAGCTGCGGCTCCGCGATATGGGCGGCATCGTGATCGTGGACTTCATCGACATGGAATCCAACGAGCACAAGAATGCCCTCCACAAGTACATGCAGGAGCTCATGGAGGCCGATAGGGCCAAGCACAACGTGCTGCCGCTAACCAAGTTCGGGCTCATGCAGATTACCCGTCAGCGCATACGGCCCGTAACAGAGATCAACACGTCGGAACAATGCCCCGTGTGCCATGGCACCGGAAAGATTCATTCCAGCGCTGTCATCGATGAGGAAATCGAGCGCAAGATCGCTTTTTATTCCATCGAAAAAGGTGTCCGCAGCCTGACGCTCAAAACCAGTCCCATCCTGGGAGCCTACCTCAAGCGAGGTCTGTTCAACTCCTACGTGGCCAAGTGGCGGAAACGCTACAAGATCAAGTTAGAACTGGTTGAAGATACGGACTTTACCGTTCTCCAGAATGAAATGTTCAATGAAAAAGGGGACAAGCTCGAGTAGCTTGCCCTTTTTTTATCGGATAACGAGCCGATGGATGCGGCGCGGCACGGAGACCAGAATCTCGTAGGGGATGGTGCCGAGGATGCCGGCAAGCTCGCTCACGGTGGGGGCTTCGCCGAAGATGGTGACGGTGTCTCCGGGCTCGGCCGGGATACCGGTGACGTCAATCATGCACATGTCCATGCAGATATTGCCGATGGTGGGAGCGCGGTGTCCGTTCACGCTGAAGGAGGCTGCACCCCGTCCCAGGTGGCGGTCGATGCCATCGGCATAACCCACCGGGATGGTGGCGATGACGGTGCCTTCCTTCGCATGGCCCCATCGGCCATAACCGACCGTCTCTCCCGGGCCCAGTTTCTTAATCTGCAGGATCTTGCACTTGAGCGAAGCGACGGGCGCCAGGCGCTTCCCCGGCAGGGAGCTGATGCCGTAGATGCCAATTCCCAGGCGTACCATGTCAAACTGGTACTGGGGGAACCGCTCAATTCCGGCGCTGTTGAGGATGTGGCGCATGGGCATGTAGCCAATGCCGTCGGCGATATAGGCGGCGTTGTCGCGGAACATGTGGATCTGGCCCAGGGTGAATTCGTCTTCCGAGGGGTCTTCGGCCACGCACAGGTGGGAAAAACACGCCTTGACCTTCACCTCCGGGGTAACCTTGAGGTATTCCACCAGCTCCGGCAGTTCCTCGGTCATGAAGCCCAGCCGGTGCATGCCGGTGTCCAGCTTGATGTGGACAGGATAGTCTTTGAGTCCTTTTTCCCGCAATACTTCCACCAGCTTTTTGAGCGAGTACAGGTTGGGAATGCTGGGTTCCATGCGCGTCTGAACAATTTCCGGAAAGAAGTCGGTGCCGGCTGTGAGGACGAGGATGGGGAGCGAAATGCCGTTACGGCGCAGCTCCAGGCCCTCCACAGGGTAGGCAACGGCCAGGTAATCGGCTCCGGCCCGCTGCATCATGGACGCAAACTCCACGGCACCATGGCCATAGGCATTTGCCTTGACCAGCACCAGCAGTTTGGTTTTGGGATCCAGAAGGGTACGGAAATACCGGTAGTTTTCTACCGCGGCCCCCAGATTTAGCTCCAGACGGGAAAAATCATCCTCTATTTTGCGCACGTAATCCATAATCAAGTCTACAAAATTAATACTTCCTGCTGACATTTCGGCATAAAAAATGTATTTTTGTGCGGCGGTCCACTATTTGATGGACTGTCGAAAAAACATTAAATGACTATGTCCTCTTCTCTTATTTGGATGATCATGATCGCGGTGATGGTGGGCAGTATGCTCATCCAGGGTATGTTACAGCGCCGCTTTGAAAAATATTCAGAAGTTCCCACCAGCCTTACGGGAGCAGAAGTTGCCTCCCGCATGTTGCAGGCGCACGGTATCCGGGACGTGAAAATCGTCTCCATTCCCGGTAAGCTCACCGACCACTATGACCCCACCACCAAGACGGTGAACCTGAGTGAAAACGTCTACTACGGGCGTTCCGTTGCCGCTGCCGCCGTTGCCGCCCACGAGTGCGGCCACGTCGTACAGCACGCCACCGGCTATGCCTGGCTCACCATGCGCTCGGCCCTGGTTCCGGTGGTGTCCTTCTCCAACAACATCGTGTCCTGGGTGCTGCTGGCGGGTGTGCTCCTTATCAACATCTTCCCGTCCCTTATCTGGATCGGCATCGGCCTGTTTGCCCTTACCACCCTTTTCAGCTTCGTGACCCTCCCTGTGGAGATCAACGCCAGCGCGCGTGCCGTCAAGTGGCTGGAGCGGGACGGCATCGTGAGCTACGAGACCAAGCCCATGGCCGTGGATGCCCTGAAATGGGCTGCCTATACCTACGTCATCGCCGCCATCGGCTCGCTGGCCACCCTCCTCTACTACATCTCCATCGCGCAGGGACGCCGTCGCTAATTTGCGCACCCGTGATAACTGCTTGGTTCTCAGCGTTATAGTTTTTTCTCTTTGGGAAAATCAGCCTAAAGAGAAAAACTTAGAATATTAATAGTCAATAAATTATAAACGATTCGATGAAAGGAGTACACATTTTTCTGGCCGATGGTTTCGAGGATATGGAAGCTTTGGCAACGCGGGACGTGCTGCTGCGCGGCGGCGTACCGGTGGTAACCGTGTCCATTACGGACGAGTATCTGGTGGAAAGTTCCCACGGGCTGCAGGTGACGGCCGATACATCCTGGGCCGACCTTGAAGTGATGGAGCCCGGTACCGACGGGGCCGATGTCATGATCTTCCCCGGGGGAATGCCCGGCAGCAAGAACCTGGCCGGACATGCCGAACTGATGGAGATACTGCAGGATCACTGGGCACGCGGCGGTGCTGTGGCTGCCATTTGCGCTGCCCCCGGACTGGTGGTTTCGCAGCTGCCCGGCCTGGAAGGGAAACATGTTACGTGCTTCGACGGATTTGAACAGCCGCTCATCGAGGCGGACGCCGTTTACGGGAAAGAAGGAACAGTCGTTGACGGTACGCTCATCACAGGGCGTGGTGCAGGTTGGGCCGTGGAATTTGGCCTGGCCATCCTGTCCTATCTGAAGGGAAAGGAAGCAGCCGATAAAGTTCGTGGTGGCCTGATGCTGGCTTAGCGCCTGCTTTTGAAAAAATCCAGCATCAGTGCGGCACATTCTTCCTGCAGCACGCCGCCGGCAGCTTCTGTACGCGGGTGCAGCAGGGAAGGCGTGAAGAGGGAGTAACCGCGGCGGACATCCGGTGCGCCGTAGACAATGCGGCTGATCTGGGACCAGGCCAGGGCACCGGCGCACATGGGGCAGGGCTCCACCGTCACGTACAGGGTGCAGTCGGTGAGGTATTTCCCGCCCATGGCCTCGGAAGCGGCGGTGATGGCAATCATCTCGGCGTGGGCGGTGGTGTCACGGAGGCGCTCGGTCTCGTTGTGGCCACGGCCGATGATGCGCCCTTTCCAGACCACGACCGCGCCGATGGGAATCTCTCCCTGAGCCCGGGCAGCCTCCGCTTCGCGAAGGGCTTCGCGCATGAACTTTTCATCCATTTCCATGTTGCAAAGGTACTCAATTATTCTTATCTTTGCACGGTTATTTAGGAGGCGGTCCATGAGAATCACAAGCGCGGAGTTTTCCGGAAGCAGCACGCGGGTGGGGCAGAAACCCCAGCGGCGCCTGCCCGAATTTGCTTTCATCGGCCGCTCCAATGTGGGAAAGAGTTCCCTCATCAACATGCTCACCGGCAATTCCAAACTGGCCAAAACGTCCCAGACACCCGGCAAAACCCAGCTGGTGAACCATTTCCTCATCAACGACAACTGGTATCTTGTAGACCTTCCCGGTTACGGCTATGCCCGCCTGCCGGACAAAGACCGCGCCCGGCTGCGTCACATCATCTGGGACTACATCAACCACTCGGAGGAAATGGTGATGCTCATGGTGCTCATCGACAGCCGCCATTCCATGCAGGAGGTAGACCTTCGCTTCATCTCGGAACTCGGAGAAAAGGGCATCCCCTTCGGCATCATCTTCACCAAGGCCGATAAACAGGGCTCCGAGGCCCTTCAGCGCCAGGTGCTGGAGAACAAAGGACGCCTGCTCGAAGACTGGGAAGAGTTGCCGCCGTGCTTTGTGTCGTCCTCGGTGAGCGGAGAAGGAAAGGAAGAAATACTTAACTATATCGGAACTATTCTTAATTCAATATGATCAATGCAGTCCATGAGCACCGTTTGGCGCTGTTTACTTGTGATGCTTCCCGCTACTTCGCGGAGAAGGTAGTTGCCGCTATGAACCGTATGAAGCAGGAGAACGATCCCGAGATCGTCCTGGGCCCCCTCGAAGTCGCCCGCTTCAGTGACGGTGAATTCCAACCCTATTTCCAGGAGAGCGTGCGTGGCGCCACCTGTTTTATCATCCAGTCCACTTTCCCCACCTCCGACAACCTGATGGAGCTTCTCCTGTCCGTAGACGCTGCCAAGAGGGCATCGGCCGACCGTGTCATCGCCGTCATCCCTTACTATGGCTGGGCCCGTCAGGACCGCAAGGACAAGCCCCGCACCTCCATCGGTGCCAAGCTGGTGGCCAACATGCTTAAGGTAGCAGGGGCCGATGCCGTCATGACCTGCGACCTTCACGCAGACCAGATCCAGGGCTTCTTCGACTTCCCCGTGAACCACCTCTACGCCAGCTACGATTTCCTGGGCATCCTCAAAAAGCTCCAGAAGGAGTTCAAGGACACCCTTACGCTGGCCGCTCCCGACATGGGCGGCGCCAAGCGCGTCCACGCCTATGCCAAGAACCTGCATACGCCCGTTGTCATCTGCCACAAGACCCGCGCCAAGGCCAATGTGATTGAGAAGATCGTTCCCATCGGCGAGGTCGAGGGCCGTGACATCGTGATCATCGACGATATCATCGATACCGCCGGTACCCTCACCGAGGCTGCCAACGAGCTCCTCCGCCGCGGAGCCCGCAGCGTGCGTGCCTTCGCTACGCACCCTGTGCTCTCCGGCCCCGCCTACGAGCGCATCGACAAGAGCGCCCTCTCCGAGGTCTACGTCACCGACACCATTCCGCTGGATCCTTCCAAGAAGGCTTTCCAGAGCAAGTTCCGCGTAGTTTCGCTGGCCGATACCTTCGCCCGGATGATCCTTCGCGTGTACAACTACGAGCCCATTTCATCCGAATTCCCCCTCTAACAGCCCATGAAAACCCTCCTTGCAGCTATCGTATTCGTCGGTCTCGCCGTGATCCTTCTCGGCGTCAATATCTTCTTTTTCCATCGGCCCTTCCCCGACGGAGAGATATCCACCAATCCGGAAATGCGCAAGCGGGGTATCAAATGTGCCAAACAGGAGGAAATGGAAATGCTGGCGGCCGCGAAGGGTAAGAAACCGGTATGCGACGGCAATGTGTCGGATGCCTGCTCTTCTTGCGCCATAAATTGTAAATAGCATGATAAAACGTATTCTGCGGGCTGTTGCAAAGCTCGCGGCCACCCTCATATCCCTTTTCGTGCTGACGCTGGTGATTTCCAGCGTCGGCCCCGTTTATAGGTTCAGGGCTCCCAGGCCTTTCTCGGGGGCGGATATCTTTAATCCCTATGCCTCCCTGGACACCGTCGAAGGCTGGAAACGGGCCAATTTCCACACGCACACGCGTGTGAAGGGCCCCTGGCCCGTGAACGAGTGCCCTCAGTGGCCCGCGTACGTGGATTCCGTGTACCGGGTGCTGGGATATGACATTGTCACTTTCTCCAATCACAACGAGATTACCCGGCATCCCTATGACACCGCCCTGCAGGTAAACGTGTACGAGCATGGGTACAGTATTCCGCAGTATCACCTCCTGGTATTCGGAAGTGAGAAGGTGAATCACTGGGACCCGCTCTTGCCCCTTACGGCATCCCGGAAGCAGTTTGCCTTGGACTACCTTGGGAAAACCAGTGACTTTATCCAGATGAACCACCCCTACCGCGTGCGTTTTTCAAGGAAGAGTCACCTGGAGAAACTCTCCGGCTACGAAATCATGGAGCTGGACACCCATATCAGCACCGAGAATGAGTACTGGGACTGGGCGCTCAGCGCCGGCCACTACAGTTTCGGCCTTGCCAACGACGACCTTCATTTCCCGGACCGCCATGAGAAAATCGCCATCCGCTGCAACTTCATCCAGACGCCATCGGGCTCCTATGAAGACCTGAAGAAGGCCCTCCTTGGCGGCTGCTATTACTCCATGCGGGTTCCGGACTACGGAAACGGAGACTGGGAGGAGAAGATTGCCCGGAACCACCAGCTCCCGAAGGTGGAGAACATCGGCCTCAGGGACAGCACCCTCTTTATCAAGCTGTCGCAGCCGGCCGACAGTATCCGCGTGAACGGACAGGACCACGCCACGCTGGCCCTGGCGCTCCAGGCCGATTCTCTCTCATATACCCTGCGGGCCGATGATCCCTTTGCGCGTTTCACCGCTTTCTTCCCGGACGGGGCGGTGATTTACTCCAACCCCTTTGCCCGGTACGATGCATCGGCCGGTGCATTTCCTCCGAAGGAAGAGCCGCAGCCGGTAAACTGGGTGCTCACTCTTTTGTATAATCTGCTTCTTCTGGCCCTTGCCTCCGCACTGGTGGCGGGCCTGGTGAAACTGTTCAAACGATGAAACTTTTCAAGGAAAAAGCCAGCCTGGAGGCTTACAGCCTGGCACTGACGCTTTATACGCTGCTGGCCTTCCATGCCCCCTTTTTCTCCCATGCAGTAAAGCTTACGGAGGGGGGATTCAACGGAGCCGTCATCCTTGCGACGGCCGCCGTCCTTCTTGCGTGCCTGGACTACCTTCTATACTACCTCCTTGCATGGCTGGGACGTATCGTCGGCAAGTGCATCATCTCCTTCACGCTTGTGGGAGATGCCGTCATGCTGTACTTCGTGAACAATTACGACGTCCTCGTGACCGACGAAATGATGGGGAATGTCCTGAACACGCAGTACTCGGAAGCGTCGGGCTTTTTCTCCTTTGCCTTCATCCTGTATCTCATACTGGGCATCGCCCCTTCCGTTTATGTGTTCATGCGCAAGCTGGAATACGGCTCCTGGAAGCGGCTCTTTGCCAACGTGGGAATTACCGTGGGCGTACTGCTAGCCGCCGTTTTCGGGAACATGAAGAACTGGCCCTGGATAGACAAGAACTCCACGGAACTGGGCAGTCTCATCATGCCCTGGTCCTACGTGGTGAACACTTTCCGTTATGAAGCCGCCCAGCGCCAGAAAAACCAGAAAGAGATTCCGCTGCCGGACCCCGTGTCCGTGAGCGAATCCCGCGATCTCTGCGTCCTTTTCATCGGCGAGTCGGTGCGCGGAGACCGTTTCTCCCTGCTGGGCTACGACCGGGAGACCAACCCCTATACGTCGAAAGACAGCGTAAAAGCGTACCGCGGAGTGTCATCGGCCACCTACACCATGGCCGGCGTCAAGGCCATCCTGGAGCCGATGGACGTACCTGAGCTCCACGAAATCCTGCCCAATTACCTCCAGAGAGCCGGTGTGGACGTGTGGTGGCGCACCAACAACTGGGGCGAACCGCCCGTACACACGCAGAAGTATTCCACCTTTGCCCAGCTGAAGGAAAGGTATCCCGATGCCGATGCCCGCTACGACGGCCTTCTCCTGGAGGGCCTCCGGGAAGACATCGCTTCCAGCGACAGCACCAAGGTGTTCGTGGTCATTCACGCCTACACCAACCACGGACCGTCGTACAACACCAATTATCCCGAGGAATTCACAGTCTTTACGCCCGTTTGCAGCACGGTGGAAATGTCCAAGACCAGCCCCGAGGAACTCAATAACGCCTACGACAACAGTGTCGTTTACACGGATTATCTCATGCATGAGGTCATTGAGATACTGCGCTCTTTCCCGGACCGCCGCACCATGATGCTCTTTGTCTCCGACCACGGCGAGTCCCTCGGAGAAAACAACCTGTACATGCACGGCGTGCCCTATTCCATGGCCCCGAAGGAACAGCTGGACATTCCCATGGTGGTATGGACTTCGGATAAATCCCTGCAGTATAAGGACATTCCGGAGATCGGGCAACACTATGTTTTTCACAGCATTCTGCATTTCTTCGGGGTGGAAAGTCCCGCCTTTAACGAAGAAATGTGTATCTTTGCGAATTAATTTGAATTATTATGGCTTTAGTTGCGATAGTCGGGAGACCGAACGTAGGAAAATCCACGCTGTTCAACCGCCTGGTGGGAATGCGCCAGGCCATTGTGGACGAAACCGCCGGAGTAACGCGTGACCGGCATTACGGCAAGTGCGAATGGTGCGGCCGGGAATTCTCCGTGGTGGACACGGGCGGCTACACCTCCAACAGCGACGACGTCTTCGAGGACGCCATCCGCCGCCAGGTGGGCATTGCCATCGAGGAGGCCGACGTAGTCCTTTTCATGTGCGAGGCCGCTACCGGCATCACGGACTATGATTCCGAGATAGCAGACCTGCTCCGCCGTTCCAAAAAGCCCGTCGTCCTCTGCGTGAACAAGGTGGACAGCGGGGAAAAGATGTATGACGCCTTTGACTTCTACGGCCTCGGGCTCGGGGAAGTATGGAGCATATCGGCCGCCAACGGAAGCGGCACCGGAGACCTGCTGGACGAGATTCTGCGGGTCCTTCCGGAGGACGATGTGCAGGCCGATGATCACTCGGACATCCCTCACATCGCCATCGTGGGCCGTCCCAACGTGGGTAAGAGCTCCCTCACCAACGCCCTCCTCGGAGAGGAACGCAATATTGTGACGCCGGTTGCCGGCACCACCCGCGACTCCATCTCTACCTACTATAACAAGTTTGGCCACGAGTTCATGATTGTGGACACGGCCGGCATGCGGAAAAGAGGCAAAGTCACCGAGGACCTGGAGTTCTATTCGGTGCTCCGGGCCATGCGTACCATCGAGCACTCCGACGTGTGCATCCTCATGATCGATGCCACTCTGGGCATGGAAGCGCAGGATATGAACATCTTCAATGTGATTCAGAAGAACCGCAAGGGCTGCGTGATTGTGGTGAACAAATGGGACCTCTTCGAAAAGGATGTCAATACCATGAAAGAGTACACGGAAGCTCTCAAGGCCCGTCTGGCTCCTTTCAACGACATTCCCGTCATCTTCACTTCCGTCCTGAACAAGCAGCGCATCCTGGACGTGCTGGACGCCGCCGCCCGCGTGGCCGCCAACATGTCCCGCAAGATTTCCACCTCGCAGCTCAACGACGCCATGCTTCCGGAAATCGAGAACTACCCGCCGCCGGCATGGAAAGGCAAATACATCAAGATCAAGTACGTGACGCAGCTTCCCACCCGTACGCCGCAGTTCGCCTTCTTCTGCAACCTGCCCCAGTGGGTGAAAGACCCCTATAAGCGTTTCCTGGAGAACAAACTCCGCGAGCACTTTGACTTTGAAGGTTGTCCCATTCAGGTGTATACCCGGGCCAAGTAGCCCTTATCATGGAAGAAAGGGACTATATTGACCTGCTTGCGTTACAGCAGCGAATTAAGGGAAGCGTGCAGGATGCCTTCCCCGGCCGCTATTGGGTAAAGGCAGAGATTGCTTCCTGGAGCCCCAGGGTCAACGGTCACTGCTACCTCTCCCTGGTGCAGACCAGCGGCGGCAAGTCGGTGGCCGAATCCCGTGCCATGATCTGGAAGTGGAACTACCAGAGAATCGTGGCCACCTTCGAGGACATGACCGGGCAGCGGCTGCAGGCCGGCATCACGGTCCTGGTCCGGGTGCAGGTTGCTTTCAGTGAGCTTTACGGCATGTCTCTGTACATAGAAGACATTGACACGGCTTTTACCCTGGGTCAGGCGGCTCTGGAGCGCAAGCGTAACATCGAGCGCCTTGAGAAGGACGGCTACATGGACATGCAGAAGGAACTGGCCCTGCCGGAACTTCCCACCCGTCTGGCCGTGATTACTTCCAAAACCGCAGCGGGCTACCAGGACTTCCGGAATCATCTCCTTAATAATCCCGAATGCTATGCCTTCTCGCTGGACCTTTACGAGGCCCTCATGCAGGGAGAACAGGCTCCTTTGTCCATCAGGGAAGCGCTGGCAGCGGCAGCAGAGGGGAACTACGATGCCGTTCTCATCCTCCGCGGCGGAGGCAGCGAGTTGGACCTCGCCTGCTTCGACGACTTTTCCCTGGCAGTGGCCATCGCTACCTGCCCCGTTCCGGTTGTTACCGCCATCGGCCATGACAAGGATGTCCATATTGCCGATATGGTGGCGCACGCGTCCGTCAAGACGCCCACGGCCCTGGCAGACCTTTTCCTGGACGCCGTCAGCGCTCAGGAGAGAAGGGCGCTGGAAACGGTCGCGCGCATCATCCATGCCTGCAGCCGCCTTGTGGCCCGGGAGGAAGTGAGGATGGTATCGGCCGATGCCAGGGTGAAACGCGCGGTCGCCGGCCGCATCGGCGCACTGGAGCAGGCCCTGCAAAGGAGCATCGGCCGCATCGCAAAGGGACTTCTGGGGAAATATGCCGATACCGCCCGGCTCTCCGACAGAGCGGCCCATCGTGTTCAGTTTGCCGCACAGGCCCGGGTGAGTGCGGAGTTTTCCCGTGTAGCCCTGAAGGAGGCCCTCATCGGCGCCAGCGATCCCCGCAAAATTCTGTCCCTGGGATATGTGCTGGTTACAGGCAAAGACAACAAGGTCCTCAAGACCGTGGATAAGGTGGCCATAGGGGACCGTATCGGCGTGCGGTTCCAGGACGGCTCCCTCACGGCCAAGGTAGACGAGGTATACAGTGATCACCTGGATAATAACAAAGCAAATATAGCATGAGTGACAAATTCGATTATGCAAAGGCAATATCCGAACTGGATGAAATTGCCGCGAAGGTAGAGAATCCGGAAACCAAGCTGGATGATATCGATGTCCTTGTGGGGCGCTCCAAAGAGCTCCTGAAGCAGTGCAAGGATTACCTCAGGACAGTAAAAGAGAAAATAGATTCTTTAGACAAGGAGTAATTATGTTTGATGCAGTGAAAGTAAAGGACGCCTGCGTCCGGTGGATCCGGGACTGGTTCGAAGAAAACGGGAAGGGTTGCAATGCGGTTCTGGGCATCTCCGGCGGCAAGGACAGCAGCGTGTGCGCTGCCCTGTGCGTGGAGGCCCTGGGAAAAGACCGTGTGATTGGCGTTACCATGCCTAACGGCGTGCAGCCGGATATCGACGATTCTGTCAGACTTATTAACCACTTGGGTATCAAGCGGTACAATATCAACATCGGCTCCGCCTTCAATGCACTCATGGCCGAGGTTGAGGATAAACTGGGACAGGAGGCATCGGCCCAGACCCGTGTCAATATGGCCCCCCGCCTTCGCATGACGGCGCTCTATGCCGTGTCCCAGAGTAACAACGGCCGCGTGGTGAACACCTGCAACCTTTCCGAGGACTGGGTGGGCTACAGCACCCGGTACGGAGATGCCGCCGGAGACTTCTCGCCGCTGGGCGGGCTCACGGTCGCGGAGGTAAAAGCCATCGGCAAGGTGCTCGGCCTGCCCGTTGAGCTGGTAGACAAGGCGCCCTCCGACGGCCTCTGCGGCAAAACCGACGAAGATAACCTGGGCTTTACCTACGCCGTGCTGGATGAGTACATCCGAACGGGCGTGTGCGAAGACCCTGCCACCAAGGCGCTCATCGACCGCAAGCATGTGCTGAACCTGTTCAAGCTTAAGCCCATTCCACACTTCGAGCTGGAAATCTGACTTTCCGGTGTCTAGACACTTTTTGCGCCCGATGGACCAGGAAAATGGACTGTCGGGCGCTAAGTGTATCGGAATTTTACTATATTTGTCATATTTTGGATTGACGGGAAAGCCTTAACAGAAAACTATAAGCAACCGCATATGAAAAGAATCTATGAAACCGATCCTTGGCTAATGCCCCATAAGGGAGCCATCGACGCCCGACATGAGCGTATCTGGCAGACCCTCAGGCACATCGCCGGGGACGGACTGCTCAAAGATGCCGTTAACAACCATCTGTACTACGGCCTGCACCGCTGTGAGGACGGCAGCTGGGTGTTCCGCGAGTTCGCGCCTAACGCCAACAAGATATACCTCATCGGAGATTTCAACAACTGGAAGCGGACCGAGGGCTATGCCCTAAAGCCCCTCGGCGGCGGAAACTGGGAACTCTGCGTTCCGGAGATGTTCCTCCGTCACGGCCAACTCTACAAGCTCTTCATCGAGTGGCCCGGCGGCGGGGGAGAGAGAATCCCTTCCTACGCTACCCGCGTTGTGCAGGACCCAGTTACCAAGGTGTTCAGCGCCCAGGTCTGGGACCCTTCGAAAAAATATGTCTGGAAGCACGGTCACGCCGGAAAACGGCCCCATCCCATGATTTACGAATGCCATATCGGCATGGCGACAGAAGAGGAGAAGGTGGGCTCGTTCGAAGAATTCCGTAAGAATATCCTGCCCCGCATCAAGAAACTGGGCTACGACACCATCCAGATCATGGCCCTGCAGGAGCACCCCTATTACGGCTCGTTCGGCTATCAGGTGAGCAATTTCTTCGCACTGAGTTCCCGCTTCGGTACGCCCGAGGAGTTCAAGGCCCTGGTGGACGACGCCCACGGAAAGGGAATCGCCGTCATCATGGATATCGTGCACAGTCACAGCGTAGACAACGTGTCCGAGGGCCTCTCCGAGTTCGACGGCCGCGACAACCTGTACTTCTACAGCGGCCCGCAGGGACGCCATCCCGCCTGGGGCTCCCGCTGCTTCGATTACGGCAAGGACGAAACCCGCTACTTTCTCCTGTCCAACGTGAAATACTGGATGGAGGAGTACCACATAGACGGCTTCCGCTTTGACGGGGTTACTTCCATGCTGTACTGGGACCACGGCCTGGGCAAGGATTTCGGCAATTATGACCTTTACTTTGACAGCGGCGTGGACGAGAACGCCGTCATCTACCTGTCCCTGGCCACGCGCCTTGTGAAGGAAATGAATCCCGCCGGGTTCACCATCGCCGAGGACGTTTCGGGCATGGCCGGCCTGGCCGCCCCCTTCGAGGCCTTTGGTGTGGGATTCGACTTCCGCATGTCCATGGGTGTGGCAGACCACTGGATCAAGTGGATCAAGGAACGCTCCGACGAGCAGTGGTCCATGGGAGAAATCTGGTGGGAGCTTACCAACAAGCGGGCCGATGAGAAGACCATCTCCTATGCCGAGTGCCACGACCAGGCCCTCGTGGGAGACAAGACCATCATCTTCCGCCTCATGGACAAGGAAATGTACTTTTCCATGGACAAGGGCTCGCAAAGCGGCATCGTGGACCGCGGTATTGCCCTTCACAAGATGATCCGCCTGGTAACGGCCGCCACCGCAGGAGACGGTTACCTTAACTTCATGGGCAATGAATTCGGCCATCCCGAGTGGATAGACTTTCCCCGTGAAGGGAACGGCTGGTCGTTCAAGTATGCCCGCCGCCAGTGGTCGCTGGAAGACAATCCGGAGCTCCGCTATGGAGACCTCCGTAACTTCGACGAGGCCATGGTGCACCTGATCCGGAAAGAAAGACTGCTCGCCGCCCGCCCGGAGATTCTGGTGGCCGACGAGGAGAAGAAAATATTGGTTTTCATGCGGAAAAACTGTATCTTTGCGCTGAATTTCTCGCCTTCGGGTTCGTTTACCGACTACGGATTTTCGGCCCCGGCGGGAGACTATGTGAATGTTCTTGACAGCGACCAGCCGGAATTTGACGGTTTTGGCCGCCTTAGTTCTGTAGAGCATCATGTAGCGCTCCCTGAGAGATGCCCTAACGGAAACCAGGCCTACGACCATACGCTCAAGCTGTATCTTCCGGCCCGGACCGCATTAGTTTTGAAGCAAGTATAAAATAATAGCTATGGCTTTTTTGAAATTCAACAAGTCTGAGCTGGTCAATCTCTCGTACAGTCTGAGCCGGGAGATTGTGCTGGCCAACAAGACGGGTGCGTATTGCGACACAACCATCGCAACGTGCAATACGCGGCGCTACCATGCCCTCCTGGCTGTTCCGGTAGCGGCTTTTGAAGGATTCCGGCACGTGCTCCTGAGCTCGCTGGACGAGAGCCTTACCCTTCGCGGAAAGCGCTTCAATCTGGGTATCCACTGTTACGGAGATATTTATGAGCCGCGTGGACACAAGTACATCGTGGACTTCGATGCAGACCCCGTACCCTGCGTTACTTACAAGATTGGAGAGATCGTCTTCCGAAAGAGCATCGCCCTGAGCCCGGATGAAAACCAGGTGCTCATCCAGTACGAGCTGGTGAAGGCTCCGGCCAAGGTCAAACTGGAACTCAAACCTTTCCTGGCCTTCCGTAACTTCCATGCCCTTACCAGTGAGAATAGTGCAGCCCGCACGGATTTCGTCCCGGTCCAGAACGGCGCCGCTTTCTGCATGTACGAAGGGTTTCCCAGCCTGAACCTGCAGCTGAGCGCATCGGCCTCCAGTTACCGGCATAATCCGGTCTGGTACAAGGGCGTAACCTATTCCGACGAAATGCGGCGCGGCTTCGACTGCCGCGAAGACCTCTGGGTGCCCGGTTCCTTCGAGGTGGAAATGCAAAGTGGAGATACACTGGTATTCTCTGCTGCCGCCGGAGATCCTGTCAATGCATCTACGCTCAAGCGCCGTTTCACCTCCACGGTGAAAAAAATCGGCCCCATCACTTCCTTCCACGACCAACTGGTGCGCCAGGCAAATTCCCTCATCCGGGAAGACGGCGGCCGCAAGCGCATCGTGGCGGGTTACTGCTGGCTCTATACGGGTCTCCTGAGGGAGACGCTGGGCTCCGTGGCAGGCCTCACGCTCTATGCCCGGAACGACGCTAAGGAGTTTGAAGAGATTCTGGACAACCTCATCGAAGACAACGCGGAGCGCCTCACCCGCCGCACCACGCAGGTGGAGAGCCCGCTTTACCTCGCCATTACCCTGCAGCAGTACATTGCCTGGGGAGCCAAAGACAAGTATGTGTGGGACAAATACGGTCCCGTCCTCAAGAAAATTCTGGAAAGCTATCTGCCCGGTATCCGCCAGGAGGTTTCCATGCAGCCGAACGGCCTTCTGTGGGCCCAGATGGACGGCGTGGCCCTTACTTGGATGAACGCCTACATAGGCGGGCGCGCGGTCACCGAGCGGGCCGGCTATCAGGTAGAGACCAACGCCATGTGGTACAACGCCATCTGCTTTGCCCTGGCCCACGAGAAGAAGGGGAGCGCTTTCTCGAAGAAGTGGACCCCCATCAAGGAACTCATTGAGAAGCATTTCCAGCCCATGTTCTGGAATGCAGAACTGGGCTTCCTCGCAGACTACGTGGATAACGGCGGCCAGCATATGGAGCTTCGTCCCAACCAGCTCTGGGCCGTTTCCACCGACTACCGCTGCGTGGACGACGAAGTGGTGAGCGAAGTCATGCGCATCGTGAACGCAGAACTGGTCACCCGTCGCGGTATTCGCACCCTGAGCCCCCGTGACGTCCGCTACAAGGGCGTGTATGAGGGAAATCAGCTGGAGCGTGACGAGGCTTACATGAACGGCTGCGCCTGGCCTTTCCTCCTGGCCCAGTTCTGCTACATCAGCTTCAATATGATGGGCAGCGCCTTCGTGCGCCGGGCCGAGTGGCTCACCGAGGGCTTCTATGAAGACCTCTCCAAGCACGGCGTCGGCGCCTTCTCCGAACTCTACGACGGAGACCCGCCCCACGAGCCGCATGGAGCCGTGTCATCGGCCATGACCACCGCCGCCCTTCTCAATATTAACTGGCTTATCAAAAAATTCAGGGAGGACTAGTCTATGCGAGTATTAATGTTCGGCTGGGAGTTCCCTCCCCATATTGCAGGCGGTCTGGGTACGGCCTGCGAAGGCATCGTGAAGGGTCTCGCCTACAATGGCGTGGAAACCCTGTTCGTAATGCCGTCGGCCTCCGGTGACGAAGACCAGAGCGCCACTACCATTATCAACGCTTCGGATGTGCCCGTAGACACCGTGACGGAGACGGTGGATGAGTTCCTGGACAAGGTAAAGTTCATCCACATTGGCTCCAACATGATTCCCTACGCCAATCCGGAGGAGTTTGGCAGGCTCATCGAGGAAGAAAAGCGCCGTCAGGTGAAGGATTTCTCCATCAGCTACGGCCAGAAGTACAAGTTCTCCGGCAAGTACGGCGCCAACCTCATGGAAGAGGTGGCCCGCTATGCCATGGTGGGCGGAACCATCGCCTTGCAGCGGAAGGACGAATTCGACGTCATCCATGCCCATGACTGGCTCACCTACTACGCCGGCATTGCCGCCAAGGAACTCACCGGCAAGCCGCTTGTCATCCACGTGCACGCCACTTCCTTCGACCGTGGCAGCGTGGACAACATCGACACCCGCGTCTTTGCCATCGAGAAACGGGGCATGGAAATCGCCGACCGCGTGGTTACCGTGAGCGACCTCACCCGCAACATCGTCATTTCCCGGTACGGGATAGACCCCGCCAAAGTGGTCACCGTGCATAATGCCGTAGACTTCAGCGGCCGGGAGAACCTGCACGTGGAGCGCGGCGTGAAGGAACCTGTGGTTACCTTCCTCGGCCGCATCACCTACCAGAAAGGTCCCGAATACTTCATCGAGGCTGCGGCCAAAGTTCTCAAGCGCACCCGCAAGGTACGCTTTGTGATGGCCGGCAGCGGAGACATGATGAACCGTGCCATCCGTCACGCCGCCCGTCTGGGCATCAGCGACCGCTTCCATTTCACCGGTTTCCTCAGGGGGACCGATGTCCAGAAGATGTTCGCCCTCTCGGACGTGTACGTGATGCCTTCCATCTCAGAGCCTTTCGGCATCTCCCCGCTGGAGGCCATGCGCACCGGCGTGCCTTCCATCATCTCCAAGCAGTCCGGCGCTGCCGAAGTGCTGAAGTATGCCTTCAAGGTAGACTTCTGGGATGTGGATGCCATGGCGGACGACATCTATGCGCTTCTGAGCTATCCTGCCCTGGCGGATTTCAGCGCCCGCATGGGTTACGACGAAGTGAACGCCCTCAAATGGAACGGCGCCACTGCCAAACTTAAACAAGTGTATGAATCAGTAGTAAAATAATCGATTATGGCATCCAAGAGCATCTGCCTGTATTTCCAGGTTCATCAGCCTACCCGGCTTCGCCTGTACAGATTTTTCGATATCGGCAAAGATTCCCACTACTATGATGACTTTGCCAACCGCACCATCCTGCGCCGGGTGGCCCAGAAGTGCTACCTGCCCATGAACCAGCTCATGCTGGAACTCATTAGTAAGCACAAGGGCAAATTCAAGATTGCCTATTCCATCTCCGGCAGCGCCCTGGAGCAGTTCCAGCGTTTCTGCCCGGAGGTCATTGACAGTTTCAAGGCCCTGGCCGCCACGGGACGCGTAGAGTTCCTGGCCGAGACCTATTATCACTCCCTGGCTTCCCTTGCCAGCGAGTCCGAGTTCCGTCACCAGGTGGAAAAACACGCCGCCCGCATCGAGGAACTGTTTGGCGTTAAGCCCACCGCTTTCCGTAACACGGAGCTCATTTATTCCAACGGTATCGGCGAAATGGTGTACGACATGGGTTACAAGACCATGCTCACCGAGGGTGCCCGCCACATCATGGGCTGGCAGAGCCCCAACTTCGTCTACTCCGGAGAAACCCAGCCGCATCTGAAGCTGCTGCTCCGGAATTACAACCTCTCCGACGACATTGCGTTCCGTTTCTCCAACCGCAGTTGGGACATGTGGCCCCTTACGGCTGAGAAGTATGTGAACTGGATGAAGGAGAGCGCCAAGGAGGGGGACATCGTGAACCTGTTCATGGATTACGAGACCTTCGGCGAGCATCAGAGCGCCGAGAGCGGCATCTTTGATTTCATGCGTGCCCTTCCCGAGGCCGTCATCAAGGACGGGACATTTGGCTTTGTGACGCCCTCCGAAGCTACCCGCAAGTACAAGCCTGTGGCCGGAATCGACGTGGAAGACCCCATCTCCTGGGCCGATGAGGAGCGTGATCTCACCGCCTGGCTGGGCAATGAGCTGCAGAGCGAGGCCTACAAGAAGGTCTATGCCATGACCGAGAAGCTGGCCATCGTCAACGACCCCGAGCTGTACAGCGACTTCGGTCACCTTCAGGAGAGTGACCATTTCTACTATATGTGCACCAAGTTCTTCTCCGACGGAGAAGTACACAAATATTTCAACCCGTACGATACCCCGTACGAGGCATTTATCAATTATATGAACGTTATTTCCGACTTCCAGACGCGCCTGGACGAGAAACGTGCGGCGCTGGATGTGAAAGAGACGGCTGTCCGGGAACTGGCGGCTCCCGTGAAGACTGTGCGAAGGAAAGTGGCGAAGAAGAAGTAATTAAATGGTTAAGAAAGAGAAGAATCTACAACCGGACTATTTGTTCGAAGTTAGTTGGGAGGTATGTAACAAGGTAGGCGGTATCTATACCGTCATTGCCACCAAGGCACTCTACCAGCAGTCCCAACTGGGCCGCAGGCATATTTTCATCGGCCCTGATGTCTGGATGCACCGTGCGGAAAACCCGGATTTCCTGGAAGATCCCATGCTGTACCGCTCGTGGAAGGCGCAGGCGCTCGCGGAGGGGCTCCGTCTCCGTATCGGCAGATGGAACATTCCCGGCAAGCCGGTGGCCATCCTGGTAGATTATAAGCAGTTCCTGCCCCAGGCCGATGAATTCCTGGCCGCCCTGTGGCGGGATTTCGGCGTGGATTCGCTCACCGGAAACTGGGATTACAAGGAGTCGGCTGTGTTCGGCGTCCTTGCCGGCCGCGTGATTGAGAGCTTCTGGCATTACAACCTCAAGGGAGATGAAAAGGTGGTGGCCCAGTTCCACGAGTGGCAGACGGGTGCCGGTATCCTTCATCTGAAGAAAGCGGCCATCCCGGTGGCGACGGCCTTCACCACCCATGCTACCATGTTGGGCCGATGCCTGGCGGGCAACAACCTGCCCCTCTATAACGATATCGCCAAGTATAACGGTGACGAAATGGCCCGCCGTTACAATGTGACGGCCATCTATTCGCTGGAGAAAAAATCGGCCCAGAATGCCGATGTGTTCACTACCGTGAGCGAGATTACGGCCCGGGAGTGCGCCCAGTTCCTGGAGCGTCCCGTGGATGTCGTTACGCCCAACGGTTTCGAGAACAGTTTCACTCCGGCCTCCGACGAGGACTACATGCGGCTGCATGACGCGGCCCGTGAGCGCCTCATCGCGGTGGCATCGGCCATGAGTGCCGAGGAAGTGCCTTCCGATGCCGTGTTCATCGGCATCGGCGGGCGTTACGAGTACCGCAACAAGGGTATCGACGTGTTTATCGACGCCCTGAACAAGATCAACCGGTCGGACTACGAGGGACGCAGCATCCAGGCGTTCATCATGATCCCGTCGGGCCATCACGGCCCCGACCGCGAACTGGTTGCCAAACTCTCCGGGGAGGGCAGCGCCGACTACCGGACCCAGACTTCCCATGTCCTGATGAATGCCGAGTACGACACCATCACGGGAAGGCTGCGGGAAGTGGGCCTTGTCAATTCCATCGGCGACAAGGTGAAGGTGTATTTCATCCCTTCGTACCTGAACGGGGACGACGGCGTGTTCAACATGCGCTACTATGATCTCCTCTGTGGCCTGGACCTGGCCCTGTTCCCGTCCTACTATGAGCCGTGGGGCTATACGCCGCTGGAGGCGCTGGCATTCCGCGTGCCCACTCTCACCACCACCCTGGCTGGTTTTGGCATGTGGGTGGAATCGCATTACAAGAAAAAGCATCCCGGCATTACCGTGCTTAAAAGAGACGACACCAACTACTCCGAGGTCGTCGACGGCACGGCGGCACGTATCCGTGAAGTGGCTTCCCTGGAACTGGACAAGCGGAACGAGTATCGGGAAAACGCCCGCGAAGTGGCTCAGATAGCCCTGTGGGAGAATCAGATTCAGTATTATCAGGAGGCGTATTCCCTGGCTTTGGCCAAGATCAAGGACCAGCACGACTCTTACAAAACTCAAAAGAAAACTATGCAATACTTTAAAGCCGACGTGAACACCCCCAGCTGGCGAAGCATCCTCGTGACCCGTCACCTGCCGGAGAAACTGTCCCGCCTGGAGAAACTGTCCAAGAACCTCTGGTGGTGCTGGAACCAGAGCGCCAAGAGCCTCTTCAAGTCCATCGACCCCGAAATCTGGCACACGAGCGGCCACAATCCGCTGGTGGTGCTGGATACCGTGAGCATCAAGCGCTTCCAGCAGCTTTCCAATGATGAGGATTTCCTTGCCCGCATGAAGGCTGTCCTGGATGAGTTCGACACTTATATGGCTGCGAAAAACGAGCGCAAGGATCCTTCCGTAGCCTATTTCTGCATGGAATACGGTCTGGATACTTCTCTGAAGATTTACTCCGGCGGTCTGGGTATCCTGGCCGGCGACTACCTCAAGGAAACTTCTGACATGAATACCAACCTGGTGGCTGTGGGTCTGCTGTACCGCTACGGCTACTTTAACCAGGTACTCTCGGCCCAGGGTTATCAGGTGGCCGGATATGACGCCCAGGATTTCACCAAGATTCCTGCTGTACCTGTTCTCAACGAAGATGGCAGCTGGCTCACCGTCTCGGTGGCTTTCCCCGGCCGTAACCTTACCGCCCGTGTGTGGAAGGTGGAGGTAGGCCGCACGGACCTCTATCTGATGGATACGGACTATGAGGCCAATCTGCCGGAGGACCGCGAAGTGACTTACCATCTGTACGGTGGCAGCTGGGAGAACCGCCTCAAGCAGGAACTCCTGCTGGGTGTGGGCGGTATCCGCCTGCTGCGCAAACTGGGCCTGGATCCGCAGGTATACCACTGCAACGAGGGCCACGCTGCCTTTACCGGTCTGGAGCGCCTTCGCGAGTACATTGAACATGACAATCTGGACTTCACTGAGGCCCTGGAAGTGGTTCGCGCCAGCTCCCTGTTCACCACCCATACGCCGGTTCCTGCCGGCCATGACGCCTTTGACGAGGGCATGCTGCGTCAGTATATCGGCCACTATCCGGGCCGTCTCAAGGTGGACTGGGAAACCCTCATGTCCCTGGGAAAGGACAACCCGCTGGACGAGCACGAGAAGTTCTCCATGAGTAACCTCGCCGCCAATATCTCGCAGAACGTGAACGGCGTGTCCATGCTGCACGGGAAGGTGTCGCAGGATATCTTCGCCCATATGTATCCCGGCTATCTGCCCGAAGAACTGTTCGTGAGCTATGTGACCAACGGCGTACACTATCCCACGTGGTGCGCCAAGGAGTGGAAGCCTGTGCATGAGAGGGTGTTTGGCTCCGAGTTCGCCACGCACCACTATGATAAGTCCTGCTTCGAGGGTATTTACAATGTCTCCGATGAAGAAGTCTGGTATATCAAGAAAGGCCTCAAGGCCAAGCTCATGTTCTTCGTACGCGAACGCCTGCAGGACAAGACCATCAGCAACCATTACAGTCCCACGGAGATCGTTACCATCCTGGAAAATCTCCGGGACGACGTCCTTACCATCGGCTTTGCCCGTCGCTTCGCTACTTACAAGCGTGCTACGCTGCTGTTCCGTGACCTGGACCATCTGGACAAGATCGTGAACAATCCCGCCCAGCCCGTCCAGTTCCTCTTTGCTGGTAAGGCTCACCCTGCCGACAAGGCCGGTCAGGACCTCATCAAGCAGATTGTGGATATTTCCAAGGATCCCCGTTTCATCGGCAAGATCGTGTTCGTGCCCGGATACGACATCACGCTGGCCAAGCGCATGGTCCAGGGCGTGGATGTGTGGATGAACAACCCCACGCGTCCGCTGGAGGCTTCGGGTACTTCCGGAGAGAAGGCTGCGATGAACGGTACCATGCACTTCTCCGTGCTGGACGGATGGTGGGTGGAAGGCTATAAGGAAGGTGCCGGCTGGGCCCTGCCCATCGAGCAGGCCTACGAGGACAACAACTTCCAGAACGAGCTGGATGCCGCTACCATCTACCAGATCCTGGAGAACGACATTGCTCCTGCCTATTACAACGTAGACCGCACCACCGGCCGAAGCCGCGAGTGGGTGGGATACATCAAGAATACCATTGCCAAGGTAGCCTGCGACTTTACCACCAACCGCATGCTCACAGACTACATCAATCAGTATTACGTACCGCAGGCCAAGGGGGCCGATGCCGTGAAGGCCGATGACTTCGCTAAGGCCCGCGAACTGGCTGCCTGGAAGAACCGCGTACGCCGCGAGTGGGAGAATGTGCGCCAGCTTTCCCGCACGGAGCCCGTGACCAACTACGACCTCAGCCTGGATACGCCGTACCATGCCGAGATGGAACTCTCGCTGGGTTCGCTCACCCCGGATGAGGTGGGTCTGGAGGTTGTATTCTCGCAGCAGGATGCTCACGGGAAGCTGCACATTGTTGAGGTGCAGGACTTCAAGGTGGAATCCTTCCAGGATGGTGTAGCCAAGTATTCGGTAGATGTGCTGCCGGAGAAGACCGGTGCCTACATGGTGGGCGCGCGTGTCTTCGCCAAGCACCCGCTGCTGGCACACCGCCAGAGCTTTGAGTGCGTGAAGTGGCTGTAATTACAACCGGTTTTTTCGACGGTGTCCATCTGGGGCACCGTCATGTCCTTGAGACAGTGGTCTCCTCGGCCCGGGAAAGGGGCGAGGAGGCCGTTGTCGTTACATTCTGGCCGCACCCGCGTGCCGTATTGCAGCAGGATGCGAGGGATTTCCGCTTATTGAGCTCGATGGAGGAAAAGAAGGCGCTGCTCCTCTCCTGCGGGATAGACCGCGTGGAAGTGCTGCCTTTCACCCGTGCGTTCGCAGCCATGACAGCCTCCGACTATCTGGCCATGCTGCGGGACCGCTACGGCGCCACGCTGGTGGTCATGGGCTATGACAACCGTATCGGCTCCGACTGCCTCACCGCCGCCGATCTGTCCGGCGCGGGCACCGAAGTGCCTGTCTTGGTGTCCAAACCCCTGGTTTTCGCAAACCCCACGCGCGATAGTGCCGCGCATTCTTGCTGTCATTCTGAGCGAAGCGAAGAATCTCCGGTTATTTCTTCTACGCAGATCAGGAAGGCGCTGGAGGAGGGGAGAGTGACGGATGCCAATGCCATGCTGGGATACCGCTACGGTTTGTTCGGTGTGGTGGTGGCAGGAAACCGGATGGGCCGTACCATCGGCTTCCCTACGGCCAACATGCAGTTGTACGAACCCCTCAAACTGGTCCCCATGAACGGTGTCTATGCCGTTGAGGTAGAGGTCCTTGGCCAGCATTACCGTGGCATGTGCAACATTGGCGTGCGCCCTACCGTAGACGGCAAGGCCCGCACCATCGAGACCCACATCCTGGACTTCGACCAGGACATCTACGGCCTTCCCATGCGGCTTCGCTTCCTCCGCCGCATCCGTGACGAGCGCCGTTTCCCCTCCTTGGATGCCCTCCGCTCCCAGCTCCTCCTGGACCGCGACGCCTGTTCCCGGTAATCTGCTTACAGCCCAGAACGTTGCTGGTAAAACGCCCCAGAACGTCGCAGGTCACGCCCCGGAACGTTGCAGGTCATGCCCCGGAACGTCGCCGGTCATGCCCCAGAATGTCGCAGGTCACGCCCCGGAACGTCGCAGGTCATGCCCCGGAATGTCGCAGGTCATGCCCCGGAATGTCGCCGGTCACGCCCCGGAATGTCGCCGGTCACGCCCCGGAATGTCGCAGGTCTGCGTTTTTCCTCCGAACTGCGACGCAAATCGGCCATTAGTACACCATTGCGTCGCAGGTTAGCCGTTTTTTGCGGACCTGCGACGTTTTGTTAGTAGACCTGCGACACCCTGGGCCCCGGCCTGCGACCTCCCAAAAAATCCCCGGCCTGCAACACCCCAATTCCCGACCTGCGACCCCCCAAAAAATCCCTGGCCTGCAACACCCCAATTCCCGGCCTGCGACCCCCAAAAAAATCCCCGGCCTGCAACACCCCAATTCCCGACCTGCGACCCCCCCCAAAAAAATCCCTGGCCTGCGATCCACTGGGCCCCGGCCTGCGACACCCCCAATCCCTTTCGAAGCATAAAAAACATTTGCAAATCGACCATAAAAGTGGTCGATTTCTTCGAAATGTGGTCAAAACATAAAAATATTCACGTGAAATCGCATTTTGTTTTGGCCGGTTATTGGAAAGAGGGAACTTCTTTTTTATGTTTGTGACCAGCGCAGGAGTCCCTGCGCAGTTTATGCCGAACGCACTGATCGGCCAGCATTTAACCTTTAATTTACCCCTGTTATGAAAAAATTCCTTGAAGTCCTGATGGACGACGATGGCATGCTGCATTTCAGCACCGATTTTCAGTTCCCCGACAGTGTGGAAAACCCGCCGAAAGACTGGGCCAAACACACCGTGGAAATGGAAGACCTGAACAGACGTGCGATTCGGTCCCTTGTTACAGAGGCGTGGAAGAACCGGAACTTTCATCCCAGTAAAGCTATCCGGATTCTTTCGATGGCAGAAATCATCGCCTGTGTGCAGCCGTACGAAAATGCAGAGGAACTCTGGAGCGTCATGATGTTCGATTATATTCCGCACTACGAAAAGTACTCGGCAAATCTGAAACGTCCGTTCGGATTTGATGCTTCCCAAGTGGTTCGGCCCATCAAGATTGGCGGACCGGAGGCGATGATGACTGCCATGTTCCCCTTTTCTCGCATCAAGAGCTGATTATGGCCTTTCAGAGAATTGTTACCCGGCCGTTGAAGAATGGCACTCCGGTCCGGATGCATCCGTTTCACATTAGTCTGGAGGGCATGGAAAAAGTCCTGCTCTGCAGGGATGATGAGGACTATGACCATCTCCAGAAGTCCTTTTACCTTAGCGCATGGAAGTTTGACTGCCGCGTGATTTCCGAGATCGCCATGTCCAATCACGGGCATATCGCGGTGCTGGCTCCCGGGATGCCATCGGCCCAAAAAGTAGGGGAGTTCATCAAGAAGCACCACTCTCAGTACCTGAGCTGGAAATACAACGAGAGGGGAATCCTGAACCGCTCCGATATCTGTGTCAAATACCTGGATACCGACTGGTATGTGCGGAATGCGCTGGCTTACATTCCCCGCAACACCTCCGATACGGGCATGCGGGTAGAAGATTACCGCTGGTCGTCCTACCGCGGCATGTTCTCCGGAGGCCGATGCCAAGGCGGCGTCTATCGAGTGGCCGATTTACCCCGCCGCGGCCGGGAAGCCCTCTTTCGAACGCACGAAGATCTTTCCTCCGTCCCTTGGGTACTCAATGAAAATTACGGCATAGAGCCCGCCAGCGCCTGTGACTGCCAGTACCTCGAAAGCGCCTTCGACAACGATCAGGCTTTCTTCCTGAAAACCATCGGCTCAGTCAATACTTCCCAGATGCGTCAGATGCTGGTGCTCAGCGGTCGGGAAAAGCAGGCCGATGCTGAAATGCTGGCCGTCATCACCCGTCTCGCCGACAAGTGGTACGGAAAAACGGTGCTGGAACTGTCTCCGGAGCAGAAATCCTACCTGTTGCCTTACCTGTATAGGGCATATCGGACGACCATTCCGCAGCTCTCCCGCTGCCTGCAATTGTCCAGAGATATGGTGGCCAGTCTGCTTCCCCGGCGACGCCCCGTGCAGCATTCGGGTGACTGTGGGCAGTAGGTGTGCGGGGGTGTTCTGTCGCAGGTGCGGGGGAGTTCTGTCGTAGGTACCGGGGTGCACTGTCGCAGGTGAGCAAGCAAAACGTCGCAGGTCCGCAAAAATCGGCCGACCTGCGACGCCATGACGAGCTGATGGCCGATTTGCGTCGCAGTTCGTGAAGAAAACGCGGACCTGCGACGAAGCAGCCACCGACCTGCGACGAAGCAACCGCGGACCTGCGACGGAACTCATTTCCCGGCATTTTAGTCATTGACAACCGGAAATAGTTTTTTTTAAAATTAATATCCTATCTTTGCGAAGACATAAAGCACGACGGCCGGAAGCGGTCTTCGGCCTCATTTTCCGCAGCGCCTTCGGCCTGGATCCGCTCTGCGGCGGTATCATCGGTAGTACCATTGCGATGGGAGTCAAGCGCGGCATCTTCTTCAACGAGGCGGGGCAGGGAACCGGCGCCATTTCATCGGCCGCCGCCGACGTGCCTCATCCTGCGCAGCAGGGCCTGGCACAGGCTTTTTCCGTGTATGTGGACACCCTGCTGGTGTGTACCGCCACAGCCCTGATGAAAACAATCCGGATATTTATCAGATAGAGGATATACATTTAAATAGAAGTCATAAATATGAGTAAGAAGAAAATTGTTTCTGAGGTATGTCGGGAACTAACCGGTTGTATTTTAACCAATAATATTTCGCAATTCAATATTCTATTCCCAGATTTGACAGATATAAATGAGAGGAATCAATTTGGGACAACCCTTTTATATGAAGCCGTTAGCTGGGGACGTTACGAAATGATTCGATTATTACTTGGGAGGGGGGCGAATCTGGAAATTCCTGACAAGACGGGCTTTCCCCCATTTCATTTGGCCATGGATAAGGGTGATATATTCATGACACAATTTCTTTACGAGGAAGGAGTCAACTTACATTCGCTTGATGGCTTTGGCAATAATCCTTTGAGTAGAATACTGTTTACAAAAAATTTTACAGCTCAACATATAATCATATTTCTGTTACGTCATGGCGTGAATCCGGACTTTCCTAATTTTCGAGGGATTTCAGCGCGTGAGACGGGAGTATCTATCGCAAATTATGATTATGCTTCATTATTTAATCGGGTGCCGGCTATTTCAAAGCTTTCTGAACGTATTATACAATACGAACATGCTTTTGATAATGTGGTAATTACATCTCAAGAAGTCTTAGACGGTGCAGAAATAACGGTTTTGCGATACTATGACCTTGATAGAATATGGGATTTTCAGACGAATTTGAAACCTGACGCCCGCTTAGTTCGGGTATCCACCTTGGCAAGTGTTCTCAATCGTCACCCGGAGATAGAAAGCATTATGTCTCAAATGTCCATCAATCAATATGCAATGAAAGATGCTATGGGGAATTGGTCCATCAACCCAATAACACAAACAATGGTGTACAATTATTATAAAAGTGCTCAAGACTGACTAATATGCGTATTTTCTAACAGGGAAGGCTACAGTTTGTTGTTATTCCAAATAATTGCTATCTTTGTGGTGACATAAGGCTCGACGACCGTGCATCGGTCGTCGGCTGTTTTTTTGACAAACGAAAAACCGTATAACATGGCAATCGAAATGATGACCCAGGCGGGCCTGGACAAACTGAAGCAGGAACTCGCCGATGCACTGGCCCAGCGGCCGGTGATTTCTGCCGCCATCGCAGAGGCCCGCGAAAAGGGAGACCTCTCCGAGAACGCAGAGTATGATGCAGCCCGTGACGCACAGGGCCTTTTGGAGGTGAAGATAGCCCGTCTCAAGGAGAAAGTGGCCAACGCCCGTGTCATTGACGAGAGCAAGCTCTCCACCGACACCGTCCAGCTCCTTTCCAAAGTGAAAGTGAAAAACCTCACCAACAAGATGGTGATGAACTTCCAGATTGTACCCGAAACCGAGGCCGACTTCTCCAAGGGCCTTCTGGCCGCCACCACCCCCATTGCCAAGGCCCTCATCGGCCACAGCAAGGGAGAAACCGTGGAAGCAAAGGTTCCCAGCGGTGTCATGAAGTTTGAAATCGTAGAAATTTCCCTGTAAAGATGGCTACCATTTTCACCAAGATCGCCGCCGGCGAAATCCCTTCCTACAAGTGCGCCGAGAACGAAGACTACTATGCCTTCCTGGATATCTCGCCGCTTGCGAAGGGCCACACCCTCGTTATCCCCAAACACGTGGAGGACGACTACATCTTCCACCTGGATGAGAAGACCTACGAAGGCCTGTGGGCTTTTGCCCGCAAGGTGGCCGTAGCCCTCAAGGCTGCCGTGCCCTGCCAGCGGGTGGGCGTGGCCGTCCTGGGCATGGAAGTGCCCCACACGCACATTCACCTGGTTCCCCTCCAGACCGAGGGAGACCTGGATTTCCGCAAGGCCAAGCTCCAGCTGGAGGCCGATGAGATGAAAACAATTGCAGCCAATATTTTTGCAGAGTATGAAAAGCTCTAAACTCATTGCCGCAGCCGCTCTGGTGCTGCTGGCCGCCGCTTGCGGCAAGAACACCCGCATCAGCGGAACCCTTCACGAGGGCGCAGACAGGCAGGTGGTCGTCAAGCTCCTGGACGTGAACCGCTTCCAGGTGCTGGACTCCGTGAAGACCGACGCCAAGGGCTCCTTCCAGTACAGCCTGGATATTGCCCAGGGCAAGCCGGAATTCATCTACCTCTTCTACAAGGACCGCCAGATAGCCTCCCTGCTCCTGAAAAAGGGAGACAATGTGAAAGTGGAGACCGATACTCTGGGCGTCTACACCGTGGAAGGCTCCGAGGAATCCCTCAAGCTCCAGCAGGTAGAGAAGGACTATAACGCCTTCATCCGCCAGATGCAGGGCATCCTGGACCGTGAGTACAATCCCGACCAGGCCCTTTCCCGCTGCTATATCGACTACTATCGCAACCGGCTCAAGTACGTTGTGAACAACGCCCACTCCCTCACGGTGGTGCCCGTCCTGTTCCAGCAGGTGAATCCGTCGCTGCCCGTCTTCGGCCAGAACACCGACGGCCTCATCATGCGCAATGTGGCCGATTCCCTCAAGATGGACTATCCCGAGTCCCGTTACGTGAAGGCCCTGGAGAAGGAAGCTGCCCGCAGAATCTCCCTCATCGAGCTCCAGAACCGGGTTGACAGCGCCCAGGAAGTGGGCTATATCGACATCAGCCTTCCTTCCATGGACGGCAAGGCCGTGAAGCTGAGCGAGTCCCTGGGCAAAGTGACCATGGTCTACTTCTGGGCCTCCACCGCCGAGCAGAAGATGTTCAACCTGGATGCCCTCAAACCCCTCTACGAGGATTTCCATGGCAAAGGCTTCGAAATCTACGCAGTATCCCTGGACGACGACAAAGCCGTCTGGGCCAGCGCCGTGCGCAACCAGAAACTACCCTGGGTGAATGTCTGTGACACTCGCGGCGCCCTGTCTCCGTATGTAGGCTCCTACGGTATCGGCAGCCTCCCCATGGTGTGGTTCATCGTGGATGGCGCCGTGGATACGGATGCCAAGGTGCGTAACGCACAGGATATCCGCAGCTATCTTCGCAGGAAACTGAAATGGCACGCATCCTTCTGATCGATACTTCTACCGCAGTCCTGTCCGTGGGTTTGTCCGTGGACGGGACTGTCGTTGAAGAACGCATCCTCACCGAGGCCCGTCAGCAGGCCTCCCGGACCGCCCCGCTCGTGAAGGAAGTGCTGGACGCGCAGGGAATCGGCGTAAAGGACTGCGACGCTGTCTGCGTGGGCTCCGGCCCCGGCTCCTACACGGGCCTCCGCGTAGGCGTTTCCACCGCCAAGGGCCTGGCCTTCGGCGCGCACCTTCCGCTCCTTTCCGTAGGCACGCTGGACATCCTCGCCGCCGGCGTGGAGGACAAAGAGTCCTTCCGGTATATCGTGCCGATGATCGATGCGCGAAGGATGGAGGTGTACACGGCCGTCTACTCATCGGTCTGCGAAAAAATCACGCCCATCCGGGCGCTGGTGGTGGAGGAAAATTCCTTTGCCGATGAACTCTCCGCGGGACCCGTCCTCTTCGTGGGAGACGGCGCCCTCAAGTGCGAGGCCGTCATCCGGCACGAAAACGCGCACTTCCGCGAGGCCGCCCCGCTGGTGAGGAACATGGCCGCCCTGGCCCAGCGCGCCTTCGACGCGGGGAAATTCGAGGATGTAGCCTACTTCGAGCCCTTCTACCTGAAGGACTTCGTGGCCACGGTTTCCAAGAAGAATCTCTGGTAGCCGCTTACTGCCCCAGCGTAAGCAGCTCCTTCAAATAAGGGAAAATCCAGTATCCCAGATCTTTCAGATGCCCGTACAGAACAGAATCGTTCAGTACGGGCGTCTTCACGAGTTCGAACTTGGTGTTCACCGTGTCGAACAGGATGATGAGGACGCTGATGACAACGGCCGAGATGGCCAGGGAGAAAATGAACCCCAGAACGCGGTTGAACCACCCCAGGGAAGCCATGTCGGCAACGCGCGTGAAGAGCTTTGCGACAATCATCACGGCCATGAGCACCCCGAGGAGCATGACGGCGAAGCCGATGACATGCAGCACCGTCTCCGATACATTGATGTACTGGTCCAGCCAAACGCAGACGGGCTCCGAGAAGTGATAGGCCAGATACACGGCCAGGATTACGCCCACGAGGGAAACGGCCTGCTCCAGGAACCCTTTGGTGATGCCGCGTATGGTGCCCGGGATGAGGAGGATGAGGAGGATGATATCCAGGAGGTTCATGTTGTCAATGTCAGTTAAAATATGTATCTTTGCAATCCTTTATATCGTGATACAAAATTAATAAAAATATATGAGTTTTAAAGAATACAAGGGGCTGGACCTTACCCGGACTGGAGCTGAGGTCCTCGACAGATGGAAGCGTGGCCATGCGTTCGAGAAATCTCTCGAACTCAGGGAGGGCGCCCCTGCATTCATTTTCTTCGAAGGACCGCCCAGCGCCAACGGCATGCCGGGCATCCACCATGTGATGGCCCGTTCCATCAAGGATGCCATCTGCCGCTACAAGACGCAGACCGGCTTCAAGGTGGCCCGCCGCGCCGGCTGGGATACCCATGGACTCCCCGTGGAACTGGGCGTGGAGAAGAAGCTGGGCATCACCAAGGCCGATATCGGCACCAAGGTGAGCGTGGACGAATACAACGCCACTTGCCGCAAGGAAGTGATGAAATATACCGCCGAATGGGTGAACATGACCGAGCGCGTAGGTTACTGGGTAGACATGAACGACCCTTACATCACCTACGACAACCGCTACATCGAAACCCTGTGGTATCTCCTCAAGAAAATCTACGACAAGGGCCTCCTGTACAAGGGCTACACCATCCAGCCCTATTCTCCCACCGACGGCACCGGCCTCAGCTCCCACGAGCTCAACCAGCCCGGCTGCTACAAGGACGTGAGCGACACCACCGCCACCGTCCAGTTCGAAATCATCAAGGACGGCGCTTCCCAGCCCCTCTACGGCACGGAAACCCTTCCCGTCTATTTCCTGGCCTGGACCACCACGCCCTGGACCCTTCCGTCCAATACGGCGCTGTGTGTGGGCCCCGAAATCGAATACGTACGCGTCAAGTCCCAGAACCCCTATACCGGGGCCGATGCCATCTACGTGCTGGCAAAAGACCTGGTAAGCGCCTGGTTCGGCAGCAAGATCCCCTTCACGGTGCTGGAAGGCAGCTGGAAGGGAAAGGACCTTGTGGGCATCCGCTATCACCAGCTCATTCCCTGGTTCAAGCCGGACGGGGACGCCTTCCGTGTCATCTCCGGAGACTACGTCACCACCAGCGACGGTACCGGTATCGTGCACATCGCCCCCACTTTCGGTGCCGACGATAAGCGAGTGGCCGCCGCCGCGGGTATCGGCGCCATCATGCCCCTCGACAAGGACGGCAACCCGCAGGCCCAGGTAGACCGTCAGGGCCGATTCATGCGCCTCGAGGACATGGACCCCGCGTACGCCGCCACCGTGGACCCCTCCTATAAAGAGTATTCGGGCCGATACGTCAAGGCCGGCTACAAGAAATACTTCGAGAAAGAAGACGAAGAAGGAACGCTGGACATTGACCTCTGCGTGATGATGAAGGCCGATGGCCGCGCCTTCAAGGTGCAGAAGCACGTGCACAGCTACCCCCACAGCTGGCGCACGGACCTTCCCGTGCTGTACTACCCGCTGGACAGCTGGTTCATCAAGGCTTCGGCCGTAAAGGATGAGATGGTGGCCCTCAACAAGCCCATTACCTGGAAGCCTGCCTCCACCGGTACCGGCCGTTTTGGCCAGTGGCTGGAAAACATCCAGGACTGGAACCTCTCCCGTTCCCGCTACTGGGGCACTCCGCTGCCCATCTGGCGCACCGAGGACGGAAAGGAAGAAATCTGCATCGGCTCCGTAAAGGAGCTCTACAATGAGATCGAGAAGGCGGTTGCCGCCGGCTTCATGCCTTCCAATCCCTTCAAGGACAAGGGCTTCAACCCCGAGGACATGTCCCTGGAGAACTACAATAAGATTGACCTGCACAGGCCCTATGTGGACAGCATCTTCCTGGTGTCCGCCTCCGGAAAAAAGATGATCCGTGAGACAGACCTCATCGATGTCTGGTTCGACTCCGGTGCCATGCCCTACGCCCAGGAAGGCCTTCGCGGGCTCAACACCCCCGGCTTCGGCGCCACCGCCGACTTCATCGCCGAGGGCGTGGACCAGACCCGCGGCTGGTTCTATACCCTGCACGCCATCCACACCATGATCAGCGGAACGCCCGCCTTCAAGCGCGTCATCTCCAACGGCCTGGTGCTGGACAAGAACGGCAACAAGATGAGTAAGCGCCTCGGCAATGCCGTAGACCCGTTCTGGGCCCTCGATACCTATGGCGCAGATGCTCTTCGCTGGTACATGCTCACCAACGCCGAGCCTTGGGATAACCTCAAATTTGACGAAAAAGGCGTGGACGAAGTCCGCCGCAAGTTCTTCGGCACGCTGTACAATACCTACGCGTTCTTTGCGCGTTACGCCAACATCGACGGCTGGAGCCCTGTGGCTGCAAAGCCCGTCACCGAGCTGGACCGCTGGATCATCTCCCGTCTCAATACCGTCATCCGTGACGTGCGGGCCGCTTACGAGGACTACGACGTAAAGAGCGCCGGCCGTATCCTGGAGTCCTTCGTCTGCGACGACGTCTCCAACTGGTACGTGCGCCTGAACCGCGCCCGTTACTGGGCCGGAGAAATGACGGAGGACAAGAACGCTGCCTACAGCACGCTGTATGAGGTCCTGAAGACCGTAGCCGTGCTGGCCGCTCCCATCGCCCCGTTCTATATGGACCAGTTGTACGGGGATTTGGGCGGAGAAGAGGAATCTGTACACTTCACCCTCATGCCGGAAGCTGATGAAAAGGTCATTGACGCCGCCCTCGAGGAGCGCATGGCTCTGGCTCAGCAGGCAACGTCCATGATGCTGGCCCTCAGAAAGAAAGTGAACATTCCCGTGCGTCAGCCGCTTCAGAAGGTAATCATCCCGGTTATCTCCGAGAAAGTGCGTGCCCAGCTGGAGGCCGTGAAGGCCATCGTTCTGGCCGAGGTCAACGTGAAGGAAATGGAGTTCATCGCCGATACCACCGGCATCATGAGCCTTAAGATCAAGCCCAACTTCAAGGTCCTGGGCAAGACTTATGGCGCCCGCATGAAGGAAATCGCCGCTGCCTTCGGCTCGCTGGAACAGCCCGTGATCGCCGCCATCCAGAAGGCCGAGGCCGAAGGTGCCAGCTACACACTGTCCCTGCCCGAAGGAGACGTTGTGCTCAACCCCGGAGACTATGCCATCGCCTCAGAGGACGTCCCCGGCTGGCAGGTGGCCTCCGAGGGCTCCCTCACCGTGGCGCTTGACATTGAAGTTACCCCTGAGCTTCGCCGCGAAGGTCTCGCCCGCGAGCTCGTCAACCGTATTCAGAACCTTCGCAAGGGTTCCGGCTTCGAAGTGACCGACCGTATCCACACGGTGGTCTATTCCGACGACGCATTCCTTGCCGATGCCCTATCGGCCTTCGGGGATTATGTGAAGGCCCAGACTTTGTCCCTTTCCATCGGCCTTAAACCTGCGGGTGAAGCTCCCGCCGATGCCGCCGAGGTGGAATGGACAGAGGGAAACATTAAGATAACAGTAAAACGATAGCGATATGGAAGAGAACAACAAAACCCGCTATTCTGACGAAGAACTGGAAGAGTTCCGCGTCATTATCAACGAGATGTTGGATAAGGCCCGTGCCGAGTACAATACCCTGCGCGAGGCTATGACTCATGCCGGAGGAAACGACATCCTGGACACAGCCCCTACCTTCAAGACGGTGGAGGACGACGGCGCGTTCCAACTTTCCAAGGAAGAGGCCGGTGCCCTGGCCCAGCGTCAGTTCAAGTTTATCCAGAACCTGGAAGCTGCCTTGGTACGTATCGAGAACAAGAGCTATGGCATTTGCCGCGTAACCGGAAAGCTCATCCCCAAGGAGCGTCTCCGTCTGGTTCCGCATGCTACCACCACCGTGGAAGGCAAGGCAATTCTGGAGAAAACCGGCAAGAAGTAGTCTCCAATGAAAAACCGCGGCCGGTTTCTTCTTATTCTAGGAATACTTTTGGTTGTCATTGACCAGGTCATCAAAGTCCTGGTCAAGACAAACATGACACTGGGGGAGAGCATCCCCGTCCTGGGCAACTGGTTCCAGCTGCTCTTTGTGGAAAACAAGGGCATGGCGTTTGGCATGGCCTTCGGCGGCGTGGCAGGAAAGTACATCCTTACCGCTTTTCGCCTGGTGCTCTTTGCGGCGCTGTGCTGGTGGATTTCCAAGCTGGTAAAACGCCCCGAACCTGTTCCTGCGGGGGTCCTGGTGGGCCTTACGCTCATTACGGCAGGTGCCTTCGGCAATATCGTGGACTGTCTCTTCTATGGCCTCATTTTCGGTGAATCCACCCCTTCGGTGGTGGCTTCGCTGGGTTCCTACGCTCCCTTCATGCAGGGCAAGGTGGTGGACATGTTCTATTTCCCGCTCTGGACCTGGCCCGACTGGGTTCCGGGTCTTGGCGGCCACATCTTCTTCGAGCCTGTCTTCAATTTTGCCGACAGCTGCGTCACCTGTGGCGCCATCTACCTCATCCTTTTCCACTGGAAATTCTTCTCGAAGGAATAAATGATTAAAGCCCTGCAGCGTTTTGCAGGGCTTTTTTTGAAGCGGAGGCGGAGGGATTCGAACCCCCGGTACGTCGCCGTACAACAGTTTTCAAGACTGCCGCCATCGACCACTCGGCCACACCTCCAAAGGGAATGCAAAGATAGCGAAAATTTTTGCATTTCATTTCGGAATTTGTATTTTTGTGGGACGTATGCGTAAGTTATTGATGCTCATTAGCCTTTTGCTGCTTGGATGGGCGGCAATGGCGCAGACAGATACCCTGCGGCTGGGCTATACCGCGCAGGGTAAGGTGGTGGACGCAGCCTCGGGGCGTGCCCTGGAATCGGTCCATGTCTCCATACCGGGCCGTTATCAGGCTACGGTTACCAATGCAGACGGTGTCTTTGTCCTCAAAAGCGACCGGCCCATCGCCGAGGTCCGCTGCTCCTATCTGGGCTATCGTACCCGTCTGGTGAAGGCCGATGTCGGAATGCGTATCGCCCTTGAGAGGGAAGATCTTCGCCTCAGCGGGGCCAGTATCATCTCCGGAGACCCGCGCGCCATCGTGGAATCGGCGGCCGCCAACATCCGGGACTATTACTGCAGGGAGCCGCAGCTGCTGGAGTGCTTTTACCGCGAAACGCTGAGAAAGCGCAGCCGCTACACTTACGTGGCGGAGGCTGTGGCGCGGCTGTACAAATCGGCATACACCGGTTTCATTCAAAGCGACGCCGCCGCGCTGGAGAAGAGCCGCGTGCTCATGAGCCAGCGCCGCTCCGACACCCTCAGCGTCAAGACGCAGGGCGGTCCCACCATGGCTCTCAGCATGGATCTTGTCAAGAATTCCCAGGTGCTGTTCGATCCGGAAGAGATGAACCTCTACGGCTATGAGATGCTGCAGCCCGCCTATATCGGAGACCGTCTGCAATTTGTCGTGCACATGTACCCCCTTGCCGTTACGGACTACGCCCTGTACGACTGCGTCCTGTACATAGACCGTGAGCGCCTTACCTTCACGCGCATCGAGGCTTCGCTGGACATGCATGACAAGAGCAAGGCTACCCGCCAGATGCTGGTTTCCAAGCCGCTGTCGCTGCGCTTCTATCCGGAAGAGTGCTCGGTCGTGCTCAATTACAAGCTGGAAGAGGACCACACCCGCCTGGAATACTGCCGCACCACCATGCGGTTTGCCTGCGACTGGCGCAAGCGCCTGTTCCGTACCCACTATACGGCCGTGAACGAACTGGTGGTGACCGATGTACGGGATAACCCCCAGCCCATCCGCCGGCAGGAGCGCTTCCGGACGGTCGACTTCCTGCCGGACCAGGCCGCCCATTTCTTCGACCCCGATTTCTGGCAGGACTATAACATCATTGAACCTTCCGAAAGTCTGGAGAATGCCGTTGCCCGGCTCAGAAAAAGTAAGTAATTGTGGCGAAGAGCATTGTGTGTTTTTGTCAGAATTGATTTTTTTCGTATTTTTGACAGATAATGTGATAATTATTTTGAACTTATACAATGGCAGTTAAAATTCTCAGCGTCGACGACGAAACCGATCTTGAAGTCCTGTTAACGCAGTACTTCCGCAGAAGAATCAGAAAAGGCGAATACGAGTTCTTCTTCGCGCACAATGGACTGGAAGCCCTTCAGGTGCTCCTGAAGCATCCGGACATTGCCATTATCCTGTCGGATATCAATATGCCTGAGATGGATGGCCTCACGCTCCTGACCAAAATCAACGAGATGCGCAACCCTTCTCTCAAGTGCATCATGGTCAGCGCATACGGAGACATGGAGAACATCCGTCACGCCATGAACAACGGCGCCTTCGACTTTGCCACCAAACCCATCGACCTGGACGACCTCCAGCTTACCATTGACAAGGCCGTGGAGCAGATCGAGTACATCAGAAGCGCCCAGGCAGAGCACAACCAGCTGCTGGACATCCAGACAGACCTTACCGTGGCCCGTGAGATCCAGCACGCCATCCTGCCCCGTACGTTCAGGCTCAAGATGGATGATGCCGACAAGGTGGATATCTGCGCCAGCATGCTGGCCGCCAAGGACGTGGGAGGAGATTTCTATGACTTCTTCCCCATTGACGACCACCGGATTGGCTTTACCATTGCCGATGTGAGCGGAAAAGGTGTCCCCGCAGCTATCTTCATGGCCGTGAGCCGGACGCTCATCAAAGCTACAGGCCTGCGGGACCTGCCCTCGCACGAGTGTGTGGCAACCGTCAACGATATCCTGTGCGGAGAAAGCGTGGAATCCATGTTCGTTACGGTGTTCTACGGCATCTACGACCTCAAGACCGGCACGATCGAATTTACCAACGCCGGCCATAATCCTCCGTTCCTTATGCACGCGGACGGTTCCGTCGAGCAGCTGAAGACAGAAAGCAATCTGGTGCTGGGCGCCATGGAAGGCCTTTCTTTCAAGAGCGAATCCCTGCAGCTAAATCCCGGAGACGCACTTGTCCTCTATACGGACGGCGTTACGGAGGCCGAGAACAAAGACCACGACCAGTTTGGAGAGTCCCGTCTCCAGGAAACGCTGTCCCGGATGCAGGGCGCCGAGAGCCGCCAGATTGTGGATACGGTCAATGCCAAAGTGAAGGAGTTCGCCGACGGTGCACCCCAGAGCGATGATATTACACAATTAGTTATCCGCAGAAAGTGAAAATCCGTACAGACATACTGTATGCCCTGATCGCGCTGGCCGTCCTTGTCGGCGTGGGCGCCGCCGCATACAGTATCGGCTACAACCGGTCCAAGGCTCAGCTGGCCTCCCTGCGGGAAGAAATGGACCGCCTGGAGGAAGCCGGAAAAGAGGCTGCCATCGTCAAGCGAGTTAGTCAGCAGATGGAGGATATTGCCTACCAGCAGAAAGCCATATCCGACCAGCAGCGGGACCGCGCCGAGCAGCAGTCTGTCCTGGCCATCCGCAATGCCGAGATCGCCGAGCAGGAAAGCCGGGCCGCCCATCAGGCCGAGCTCAAGGCCAACGCTGCCGCGCAGGTGGCCGAACGCGAACGCGCCAATGCCGAATTTCAGCAGGAAATTGCCCTGGAGCAGAGGGATGAGGCCACCCATGCCAAGAATGTGGCCGACACCCTGAACCGGCGTACGCAGGCCCGCAGCCTGGCCGTCAGCTCCCTGGTGCGCCGGGAAGCCGGAGACCCCGACCTGTCCGATCTCCTTGCCTATGCCAGCTGGTATTTCCTGAAGAACAACCGTGGCAACCAGTATTTCTCCGATACGTTCAAGTCCCTCACGCAGGCTACGGGAGGTGTCTCCCGTCACAGGATGAGGGAGAACGGCTCCGTGACGGCCATGGCCAAGGTCCTGGACGGTCCGGGGCAATGTGTCGCCCTCACCAATTACGGAGAGGTGGAGTGGCTCAGGGCCAGTGCGGAAAACGGCTCCCGGCGCATTGTCTCCAAGCAGCTTCTCTTCAATCCCGACTACGACTTCCGGGATGCAAAATATCTGAACGGTAAAGTCTATGCCGTTTCCCTGAAGGGTCCCCTCTGTGTCCTGGACTTCGAGGGTCACTGTGACGTGGTACCCCTGCCGGAGGATGACTACTTCAAGGTCCTCCGCGCAAATGGGCGCGTGCTCGTCGTGGGACGCCGCAGCCTGTGCTGGTATGCCGACGGAAAGATCGGCGGCCAGGTCCGGCTGCCCCGGGCGTTGTCGGCGGTTGTGGAGAGGGAAGGCGTCATCGGCCTGTTCTATCAGGACGGCTCTTACGCAGAGATGGGAGACTCCGGCCAGATTGAGGAAAAGAAGCCCCTCATTGAGCCGGTGGTTACTTATGCCTATTACAGCACATCCTTCCAGTGCCTGCTGCTGGGTACGGCCGAAGGCGTCGTGTATCCGGTCAACAGATACAACCGCGTGTTGGAAGTGCTCGCCGCCCACAAGGCCAGGTGCGTGGACATTACCATGCAGGGCCCCAATGTGGTGACGGGCAGTTACGACAAGAACATCTACATCTGGAACCTGGATAACCTCATGTTCGAAAGCGGTCTGTCTTTCCGCGAAGAGCTGGACCTGGCCCGTGTGGACGGTCGCAAGTTGAATTCCCGGGATATTCCGGCCGAGTGGCTCGTGCCTGTGGATTATTCCTTCGACGGATGGACCCTGTCTGTCTGCGGGGACGTGGACGGCAAGTCGGTCTGGGTGGGCACCTCGACGGGAAACGTCATGCTCCTCAATTCATCGGCCGATGACATGGCGGCGCAGCTCCACGCCAGACTCAAACGCAATATGACCCAACAGGAATGGTCGCGCTACGTGGGCGTCTCCATCCCCTATATGTCGTTCAAATGAGAAAGTCTCTGCTTCATATCGGCCTCCTGCTCATCGCATGGGCCCTTCCGGGGAAGGCGGCTGTCCGGGAGGGAGGAGATCCCTATATGGGTGTCCCGTTCTTCCGGAACTATTCGGCCAGCCTGTACGATGCCCACAACCGTAATTTCGATGTCATCTGCGACGGCGAGGGACGTACCTATTTTGCCAATTTCGAAGGCCTTCTTGTCTACGACAACGTTAAATGGAGAATCGTCCATACCCCCGACATCTCCCGCGTCGTGAGTCTGGAGCTGGGGGAAGACGGCAACGTCGTTTTTGAAAGCATTACCCAGACAGGCCGCGTCCTGTCTTTCGAAGGAGATTCCATCCGTGTCAATTTCACGGAAGGAAATACCCGGGGAGAAAAGGTTCTTTCCGGAGGCGAACGCATCCAGGGAACCACCGTTGACAGATGGAAGGAGATAGAGGTGTATCAACGCCTGGCCATCTCTCCCGACCGCACGCTGCTGGCCACCGCGACAGACGGCGTCATCGCCATCGATGCACGGGGCCGCGAGGTCTGGCGTCTGAATGTGGACAACGGACTCTGCTCCAACAGTGTGTCCAAATTGGCCTACGACGGCAAGGAAACGGTATGGGGCGCAACGGATAACGGTGTTTTCAGCATTTCCGTATCCGAAATCTATACGCACTTCACGGAAAAGGAAGGCCTTCGTGGCCAGATATCCTGCATCGCCATGTACGGTCCGTCGCTCATGGTGGGTACGTTCCAGGGACTGTTCCGTCTGGAAGGCCAGCGCTTCGTTCCGGTGAGCCGGATTAACCAGGCCTGCTGGCAGATGGTCCGCGGGGCCGACGGTGCCCTGTACGTTGCCACCTCGGACGGACTCTATCAGTACACGTCCAAGGCGGTGAAGCAGGTCACCACGCAGTTCAGCCTGTCCATCGTGGACCTGCCCGACGGTTCTTTCCTGGTGGGAGAGCTGGAGCACCTGAGCCTGCTCCGTCCGGAAGAAGGAATCAAGGTGCTGGCCGATATTCCCAACATCACCCGTTTCAGAAAAGACAGGCAGGGCAACGTATGGGCCCAGTCGCTGTCCGGTGACAACTACCGTATCCTTCCCCGGGAAGGCAAGGTGGAAAAGACAGACGACACCCACATGTCCAAGCTGTTTGAATATGAGGACGGCGACGGAAACATCTGGCGCAGCTTCGACTACGGAACGGGCGTATTTTACGAAGGCATGCCGGAGGACCTGAAAGAGTGGATGGAACCTTTCTCGGACTTTACCGTGCAGGCCATGCTTGTCGTGGACGGCCTTGTCTGGCTGGGAGACAATGATGAGCTGGTACGCCTCGACCTTCAGAAATGCCGCACTACCCGGCGGATTGTACCCCAGCTCTACATGCGTTCCTTCAGCACCAACCGGGAGGGGGACCTCACGGTCAGTTTCGCCAACGACAAGATAGACCCCATGGGGAAAACGCTGTACAGTTACCGTCTGCATGCCGATAATGCCTGGTCCCGCTGGAGTGAGCAGCAGGAGTTCCTGTTCGCCAACCTGGGATACGGAAACTACCAGTTCTCGGTCCGTTCCATGGATGCCTATGGAGAGATCTGCGAGATTGGGCCTGTGGATTTCAAGCGCCCCTATCCCGTATTCATGCGCTGGTACGCCGTTTTGCTGTACGTCCTTCTCATCGTGTTCCTGGTTTACCTCCTTTTCCGTTATCGCATGCGCCGCATGGCGGAGGAGCAGCAGCGGCTGGAGGCCATCGTGGGCGAGCGGACGGCGGAACTGCGGCAGGCCCAGAATAAACTGCTGCGTCAGGAACGCGAAGCGGCCATCGGCAAGCTTACCAAGGGACTGATTGACCGCATCCTCAATCCCATGAACTATATCAACAATTTTGCCCATCTTTCCCTGGGACTTTCGAAGGACCTGAGAGATAATATTGAGGATGAGAAGGAGAATATGGCCGAGGATACGTACGAAGATTCCGTGGACGTGCTGGATATGCTCAAGACCAACCTGGAGAAGATTGAGCAGCACGGCATCTCCACCACGCGCACTCTGAAGGCCATGGAAGAGATGCTCAAGGAACGCTCCCAGAAGTTCGAATCCACAGATCTCTGCCAGTTGTGCCAGCAGTGCCTGGATAAGTTCAGGAATTACTTCCCGGACGATATCGCCCGCCTCGGCGTCCAGGTGGAACTGGACAGGCCGGACACGCCCGTCATGTGGAATGTAGTGCCGGAACTGATGGGCAAGTCCATATCGTACATGCTTTCCAACAGCATGTATGCCGTCAGGAAAAAGGCCGACAAACTGGGCGGGTACAATCCGGTTGTCAAGGTCACCATCCTCCAGGAAGCCGGCAGCATCCTCCTCAAGATTTATGATAACGGAATCGGCATTGAAGAGAGCATCCAGGACAAGATTTTCGATCCTTTCTTCACGACCAAACCTACGGCCGAGGCCCCTGGCGTGGGTCTTTATCTGTGCCAGCAGATCATGCATGACTGCGGCGGTAATATTACGGTTACTTCCGTGAAGGATGAATATACAGAATTTGTAATTAAATTGGCTTAAGATAACTCTTATGATGGAAGAAGAAAGCCTGAAGCAGCAGGTGGAATATCTGCAACAGCAGTTGCATAAGCAGGAGAAGATGGCCTCCCTGGGCCTTCTCAGCGCCGGTATTGCCCATGAAGTCCAGAATCCGCTGAACTTTGTCATCAACTTCAGCAAGATGTCGGTCAAACTTCTGGAAGACCTTCAGGATGTTCTGGACGGTTGTTCCGGCCAGTTGGGTGAGGACGATGCCGCCGACCTCGAAGACATCTCCGCCGACCTCAAGGAGAATCTGGCCAAGATCGAGGAACACGGAGAACGCGCCATCAGCATTATCCGGGGCATCCTTCTCCTTAGCCGCGGCAAGGCGGGGGAGAAGCTGCCTACCGACATCGGCCAGCTGGTGCACGAATATGTGTGGCTCAGCTATCATGCCATGCGCGCCAACGACAAGACCTTCAATCTTACCATCCGGGAAGACATTCAGGAGAACCTGCCCAAGTTCATGGTCATTCCGCAGGACCTGAGCCGGGCTGTCCTCAATGTGATGAACAACGCCTGCTACACGGTCCGGGAAAGGGCCGGGGTGGAAGGCTCCGCCTATCATCCGACGATTGAGGTGAAGGTGTCGTATGCTCCGGGAGAGGAAGAGGTTCGCATCGATATCTCCGACAACGGAATGGGCATGTCCCCCGATGTGAAGGAGCGCTTGTTTGAAGTGTTCTTCACAACCAAGCCTGCCGGTCAGGGAACGGGGCTCGGCATGAGCATCACCCGCGACATCATTGTCAAAAACCATGGCGGACGGCTGCTCTTTGAGTCCGAACCCAATGTGGGCAGCACCTTCACGTTTATCATTCCCGTAAAGCCTGTAAAATGAGTATCAGAAGATACATACTCGCGCTCGGGGCCCTTGTCATCACGCTTTCTGCGTATGCCCAGGAAGAGGTCCGTCTGTTCGAGGAGGCCCAGGAGGCCTATGAGCTCGGCTGGTTTGAAAAGGCCGATTCCCTCCTGAGCGGACATGAGAACAGTTTCCGCGGAGAAACCCGGATGGGTGTGCTCCGGCTTCTTGCGCTATGTAACCTGAATATGGACCGGCCGGAGGTGGCGCAGACGTGGGTGTCCAAGCTGCTGGCCCAGGACCCCTATTACAGACCCTACAACGACTTTCCGCGCTTTACCGAGATGGTCAACCGCATCAAGGCCGGTAAGTCGGCCACCATCACCACGGCTTCCCGGCAGGCCGAGTCCATTGAGGAAGCGCCCGTCCCGGTGACGCTCATCACGGAGGAGATGATCCGGCGCGTAGGAGCCAGAACCCTCAAGGAGGCCCTTGTCGCATACGTTCCCGGCATGACGGACGTCGCTGCCAATGAGGAAATGAATGTGGCCATGCGCGGTATCTATTCCTCCGGTCAGGAGAAGATTCTCATCATGCTGGATGGCCATCGGCTTAACAGCTATTCCACCAATGCGGCCAGCCCCGACTTTTCCATCAGCCTGGAAAAGGTGAAGCAGATTGAGGTGTTGCGAGGCCCTGCGTCGTCCCTGTACGGTGGCGTGGCTCTCACCGGTGTGGTGAACGTCATTACGAAGGAAGGGTCGGACGTGGACGGAATCATGGCGAAGGTCTCCGGCGGCAGTTACGGGACGGTCCGCGGGGACCTTCTCTTTGGCAAACGCTATCTTTCCCTGGATGTGCTGGGATGGGCCAGTATCTATCACTCCGACGGTGAGAAGGTTCATTTGGGAGCCACGCCGGAGGAACAGCCGTACTCCGTGATGCCCGCAGAGGGAGACCTCATCATTGGCGGATACAACAGGAAACCTTCCTACGATCTGGGCGTGTCCCTGAAGTGGGAAAAGATGCATCTTCTCTATAACCGCCGTTTTGCCAAGACGGTGGCGCCCGTGTCGCTCAGCTACTTCTTTACTCCGTATGAGTATAGCCAGTACCGGCTCCTTAGCGGCAACGCCCCCGGCTATGCCATCACTTCCCAGCATGCAGAGATTGGCTACTCAGACAGCAAAGGCAGTTTTGCCTGGCAGGTTACGGCCAGTTTTGACTCGCAGGACCAGCAGCGGTATCAGATTGACGGTGATATTCCCGAAGTAGGTGTCAACGACGTGTACCCGAACGGGGTAGATGGCGTTGTCCTCAAACTCTATGACGATGTGTTCCAGAGCGTAAACTGGAATGAATATACCTACGGCGTGGCCGCTCAGGGAAGCTACAACTACTCCTTCGGTGGCGGTCATTCCGGCGTCGTGATGGCAGGTGGCCACCTTAACCGCTTTACCCTGGCCGATGCCAGTTATCTGGAGGGAATCAATTATGACCTTATCCTAAAGACCTACAACGATACCAAGATCTTGAATGTGGGCAAGGAGCTGAGTGCCGATGCTTACTTCCAGATCAAGCATACCTGGCGGAATTTTGTACTCAATGGAGGCGTCCGCTACGACTTCAAGCTGCGCTCTACCGGAAAGAAACTGCACGTGGTTTCTCCCCGTATTGCCCTCATCTTTTCCCAGCCCAGGTGGAGTGCCAAACTCAGCTATTCCAAGGCCTTTGTGGATGCGCCTTATTTCTACCGTAACAACACCCTGGACATCAACTTCGGTGACGATAACCTTTCTCCCGAGTACCTGAATTCCTGGCAGCTGTCGTTCTATAGCGACGGTAAAATTGTGCCCCGCCTTAAGCTGGAGCTCAACGGCTTCATTAACAAGGCCGACAAGTTTATCATCCAGAGCGAGGTGGGAAACGCCAATGCCGGTAATCTTACCAATGCCGGTGTGGAGTTCGCTTCTGCCTATTCGTTCTCCCGCTTTTCCGTTGACGGAAACCTTAGCTGGCAGAGCGTGCTGGCCTCGGAAAATTTCGCTATTTTCAACCGCAGCATCTACAACGTTCCCGATTTCCAGGCCAATCTCACGGCATCCTATGATATTATTTCCGGGCTCAGACTGAGCGCGCACGCGCTTTTCACATCGGCCCAGAAGTCGCAGTATGCCCTGCCTGGCGTAGATCCCATTGATATTTCCATCCCTGCACGCATTCTTTTTGACGCAGGCATCTGCTATCGGTTCAGAAAGTTCGAAGTGGGAATCAATGTGTATAACCTGGCGGGGACTTCTTACATGCAGGGCGGCTCCTCTGTAGCGCCCCTGCAGCAGGCTGGCAGATGGGTTCTAGGTCATATCAGTTACCAATTTTAAAGAATAAATGGATAATTATCGCGCGCTGCTCGCAAAACAGATAGAAGGAATAATTGCGTCTCATCGGGACAAGGTGGCTTATAGCCTGGGAGACCGGGAGGTTACTTATGCCGAGTTGGATGAAATGGCCAGCCATATCGCATCAGGTGTGGCCAGACGGGTGCTGGACAGTGCGGCCCCGGACGATGTTCCGGTGCGCATTGGCATTTCCCTCGGTAGGGGAGACCATTTTGTACCTTGTATCCTGGCTGCCGTCAAGCTGGGCTGCTCATACGTTCCCATAGACGTTGTGACGCCTCAGGAACGCATCGATTTCATCTCCCAGGATGCCAGTCTGGCCGTTCTCATTACGGCCGAAAACCTGGCGGAGTTCTTGGAAAGCCCCCTCATGGAAACGCTTCCGCTACTTTCCAGGGGCGTATCCGAGGCCTATATGATTTACACTTCGGGTACTACCGGACAGCCCAAGGGCGTCTCGCAGTCTTACCGGACGCTTTACAGCTATATGCTCACGGTGTGCCTCCCGGACAATTTCAATATCAGTGAGAAGTCGGTGGTGCTTCAGTTTGCGAGCATCAACTTTGACGTGTCGGTGCTGGAAATCTTTGCTGCGCTCTTCTATGGCGGTACACTGGTGATTGCCCAGGAGGAGGAGAAGCATAATCCGCTTCTTGTGCATCGGCTCATGAAGGAAAAGGGGATTACCTACACGTTTATGCCGCCGTCCCTTCTGGCGGTCTTCCCCGACTACGACTTCCCGGCTATGGATACGCTGTCGGCCGGAGGAGAGGCCATCCCGCACAGCCTCACCAGCAAGATTGCCGGGAAATACCCCTATCGTTTTGTGAACGGTTACGGCCCCACCGAGAGCATCGTTACCACTACGCATGAGATCGAGGGCCCGGACGACTGGAAGAACATCGGCAAGCCGGTTCCCGGCGTCGTCTGTTATGTGGCCGATGAAAGTGGTAAGCTGGTAGCTCCCGGTGAACAGGGAGAACTGCTCATTGCCGGCATGCAGCTCACCAACGGCTACTGGAACCGCCCGGACCTCAATGCCACGATGTTCTTCGAGAATCCGTATGAGAAGGTGCATGACGGGATTGACGTTTCCACGCTCTATCACAGTGGAGACCTTGTGACACTGAACGAAGACGGCAGTTTCAATTACATCGGCCGAAAAGACTCCCAGATCAAGCTGCACGGTTATCGCATCGAACTGGGGGAGATCTGCACCAAGATTGAGAAACAGGAGGGTGTGCTGCGCGCGTTTGTGCGCCTGGAAGAGATTGGCGCGGAGAAATACATTGTGGCCTATGTGAGAACCTCGGATGAGGTGAAAAGCCTGGACGGCATCAAGGAAATCCTGTCCCGCCAGCTGCCTCCTTACATGATGCCCACATTCTGGAACAAGGTAAGGGACTTTCAACTCAATATCAACGGAAAGATTGACAAGACGGCCCTGGTAAACGAGGCGGTCAATGAAATTGCCATCAATGATACGCCCCTTACGCCCAAGGAGTCACTGCTCATGGAGGCGGTGGCAGGCCTTCTGGGCCTTCCCGGCGTCAATGTCAATGCCGACCTCTTCAACGATGTAGGCATTACCTCTCTCCATGTGATGCAACTCACGGTCCAGATGGGAATGTCGGGCTCCCACCTTACGGTGAACGACTTCTATACGCTCCGAACCATCCGTCGGATTATGGCGGCCGAGAAACATCCCTTCACCTTCTGGTATGAGGATTCCGGGAAAGATCCGGAGAGGCCGGTTGTCATTGTGCTGGGCGGTTTTACCAGTTTTTCCTTTATTTTTGAAGACTGGGCCAAAAAGGTCTCGAAGAAGTATGCCATCTTTGCCGTGGAGTCTTACCACACCATTACGGATGACAAACTCGTCGATATGGACGGCCTGGTAGACTTGTACATTCCGCTGGTAAAAGAAGTGGTGGAAACCCGTAATGTCGTTTGCCTCACGGGCTTCTGTGCGGGAGGTGAGCAGGCGCTGGCCCTTGCCATCCGGCTGTACAACGACAAGCCTTACAAGCCGCGTGTAGTGGTGCTGGACGGAGAACTGGACCGCGATATCAGCCTGCAGGAAGCGGTGAAGCCAGCCTATTTCTTCCCCTTCTACGACGATGTTCGCAACAATGCCCGTGCCGACCTCGACATTCACCTCATGGCTACCATGCCCGAGGAAGCTTACAAGGGACCGGTTACATCCATCATTTCCGACATCTACACCGACGAAAGTGCCGTGAGTACGTTCAAGAAGACCCCCGAAATGATGCAGCGGGAGAAAGAAGAGTTCTTTACCAACGAGGCGCGCTGGAAACGCCGCTATCCGGATTGCGAGCTCATCAAGTCTCCCACCAACCACAATGAGTTCCTCATTACCCGGGAGAGCAAGGACTTCATTGCCGATTACTTCCTCCATCATTTCTGTCCGGAGGAAAATTAGTGCAATTTTATTTTGCAGTTTCGGGAAAAGATGCTACCTTTGCATTCCCCAACAGGGGCGTAGCTCAGCTGGTTTAGAGCGCTTCAGTCACATTGAAGAGGTCATCGGTTCGAATCCGATCGTCCCTACTCCCAAGAGACCTTGTTTCAAGGTCTCTTTTTTTGTTTCTACAGCAACCTCTCGCAAATCCGTTCTGCCTCGGGGAGGGTGTCAATCTTACCCACGTCTACCAGCTCCAGGTTGGAAGCTAGCGCGCCGTAGATGGGGTAGCGGGCGCAGGCGCTCAGGTAGAAATCCATGATGGGAAAACGCTCGGGCATATCCAGGGTTTCAAAGGCCTGGAAGATGGCGGGAGAGATGTCGTGGATGCCGGCGAAGGCAAATCGCAGGCAGGCCGATGCATCCAGGTCCGGGTAAGGCGAACGAACCTCTCCCGTGGCAATGTTGGTCCAGCCCACGAGGCGCATGTCTTCCGGACGGAACAAGAGGTAACGCTGCGTCTTTCGCTCGCTCACAAGGAGCGTAGCCAGCGAACCGGGCTTCATCTGAGACCGGAACCAGGCAATGTCCAGATTGGAAACGATATCCACATTGTGCACCAGGAACGGCTCGTTCAGCGGTTCCAGCAGTTTTCGGGCGTGCTGGATGCCGCCGCCGGTTTCCAGGAGCTTTTCGGACTCATCGGAAATGCCAATTCGAATTCCAAATTCGTTGGAATCCAGGTACTCCCGGATCATTTCGGGGAAGTGATGGATATTCACCACCACATCTGTATAGCCGGCTGCTTTGAGCTTATGAAGCGTATGGTATAGCAGCGGCTCTCCGCAAACAGGGACCAGCGCCTTGGGAAGCGAGTCAGTAATGGGGCGCAGGCGGGTTCCCAGGCCTGCTGCAAAGACCATGGCTTTCATTACAGCATCTTTTCCACGTTAAGTTCACGGTGAGTGACCGTGACCTTGATGTCGAACTTGTCCTTGAGGTGACGGGCCATGTGCTCGGCGCAGTACACGCTGCGATGCTGACCGCCGGTGCAGCCAAAACACACCTGCAAGTTGGTGAACTTGCGCTCAATGAAGCGCTTGGCGTGGGCGTCTACCAGTTTATATACGCTGTCCAGGAAAGTGAATACCTCTCCGTCATCTTCCAGGAACTTGATAACCTCGGGGTCGGTTCCGTTGAACTGGCGGTAGTACTCGTACTTGCCGGGGTTGTTTACGCTGCGGCAGTCAAAGACATAGCCGCCGCCGTTGCCGGTCGTATCGGCCGGAATGCCCTTTTTGTAAGCAAAGCTGTAAATGTGCACCGACAGGCGGTGGTCCTGGGGAATCTCGTTGAGCTCCGGCATGGAAGCCAGCCGGCTCAGGATGGAATTGAGGTAGGGATAGTCTTCGAAGGGCGTCTCCAATAGCTTTCTCAGATTGCTCAGGGCATAGGGTACGCTGGCCAGGAAGTGCGGCTTTTTCTCAAAGTAGCCGCGGAAACCGTAGGCGCCCAGTACCTGCAGCGTGCGGAACAGCACAAACAGGCGAAGGCGGCTGCGGAACTCCTCCTCGTTTACCTGCTTGAACTGCTGAAGGGCACGGAGATAAGTACGGATGAGGTCCTGTTTAAGGTCTTCGGGAAAACGGGAGCGGGCCTGCCAGATGAAGGAGGCTACATCGTAATAGATGGGACCGCGGCGACCGCCCTGGAAGTCGATGAACCAGGGGTCTCCGTCCTTGATCATGACGTTACGGGCCTGGAAGTCCCGGTACAAGAACGTGTTGTCGTCTTCCTTCAGAAGGTCTTCCTTCAGTTTTTCAAAGTCTTCCTGCAGCTCAATCTCATTGAACTCCAATCCGGTAGCCTTGAGGAAACAGTATTTGAAGTAGTTGAGGTCAAAGTCTACCATGCGGGCGTCGAAGGCCTCCTGCGGATAGCAGTTTTTCCAGTCCAGTCCCTGGGCGCCCACAAACTGCAGGCGGGGCAGCTGCTCGATGGTGCGGCGAAGAAGGTCTGTCTCCACGGAACTGTAGAGGCCGCTCTCACGGCCCTGGGCCACCATGCCAAAGAGCACCTGGTCTCCGAGGTCCTCCTGAATATAGGCCTGTCCGTCTTCGCTCACGGCCAGTACGGCCGGAACGTGCAGCCCCTTCTCGCGAAAGTGCCTGGCCAGATAAATGAAGCTGAGGTTCTCCTGCAGGTTGGTGCCGATGGCGCCGATGAGGGTGATATTCCCGCCCTTAAGGCGGAAGTAACGGCGGTTGCTGCCCGATGCGGGAAGTTCCGTAATCTCGGTGAGGGCAGTGCCGGTATAGGATTCGAATAGCGGTTTGAGTATAGATTCGGCCATGTTTCAAAGCATTTAAGCAAAGATACGAAATACTTTCGGAATGTCCTTGCCATGGGGTCACCCCTTCCGGTACTCGGACGGGGTCATGCCCGTGTGCGCCTTGAAAAATTTGTAGAAGACGCTCTGGTTGGGGAAGTTGAGGAGATACACAATCTCCTTGATGGGTTTGTCTGAGTATTTGAGCATGTTCTTGGCTTCCAGAATCACGAAGGAGTCAATCCAGTCCGGGGCGCTGCGGCCGCTGGAGAGTTTCACCAGCTTGGAAAGGTACTTGGGCGTGAGGCATAGCTTGTCTGCATAGAAAGCCATGCCGCGCTCCTGCGTATGATATTCCGTGACCAGCTCGATGAACCGTTCAAACACTTGGTTCACCCGCACCGACGTCTGGCTCTCCTCTTTCTGGGCCGATGCCAGCTGCCGCGTCCATACATCCAGTGTCACATAGGTGAAAGAAGTGAGGAGAGAGCCCAAAATCTCCCGTTTGTTGCTTTGCCGGGACGTGAGCACCTTGCGCGTGAGGCGAAAATAGTCCTCGGCCAGTTCAAGTTCTTCTCCCCTTAAGGTAATGCACGGATTGTTCCACATGCGGATGGTATCCTGGAACACCTTGTTGAAGTCGAAGCGGATGCTGCTCAGGAACTCCTTCGAAACCAGGGCGAAGAGCAGCTCCGCGTCTCCAATGCGGTCTTCCTTGTAGGCTGACAGTTTGACAATGTTGCCTGGCACAACCACAAGGAGGGAGTTCTCATGGATGTCATACGTGCTCAGGTTGACATCCAGCGAGAAATGTCCCTTCCTCAGAAAGAACAAAATATAGCCGTCAAAGCGGACGGGGTACTTGAGCATCTTGAGGATGGCCTCGCTCTTTTCTACGCGTTTTCCGCTCACGGCGCCCAGGAGGAAATCCGCTCCCAGGGCATATTCGTCAATGACAGGTTCCAGCGATAGGATGCGCCGGATATCGATGGTTTGCATGCGGCAAAGATAAGAACAATTGTTCATTTCATCGCAATATTCGACCAAAATAACAATTTGGAGGCCGGAAAGAAGCCAAAATGCCCTCCGGCGGGCAACGTTTTTGCACAAAACGGCCCTTGTCAAAAGTAAACAAATTAACCTGACAATATGACAAATGTGAAAAGAACTGCCTTTCTGCTCTCCCTGCTCCTTTCCAGCACCCTTGCCGGTGCCCAGCAGGCAAGCTATACCCTTACCCTGGACGACTGCAGGCAACTGGCCGTGGAGAACAGCAAGGAATTGGACCAGGCCCGGATTCAGAAAGAAATGGCCGGCTATGACCGGAAGATCGCCATGGCCAATTATTTCCCCAAAGTCACGGCAACCGGTGCCTATATCTATAACAACCGTGACGTGAACCTCATCAGCGAGGAGCAAAGTCAGCGGCTCACATCGGCCGGAACCGCCCTTGACAACGCCTTCTGGGATGCCCTGCGGGGCCAGGTAGATGTCGTGGAAAACGCCACCCTGCGCCAGATGGCCCTGGATGCCCTGGCCCAGATGCAGGCATCTCCCAACCGCCTGGACATTGCTTCGCCCATCAATGCCATCGGCCAGGAAGTGGACGCAGTCCTGCATCCCGACCTTCACAATATCTGGGCGGGAACCGTGGTGGTGGAACAGCCCGTGTTCGTGGGCGGTAAAATCATCTACAGCAACCAGATGGCCCGTCTGGCCGGTGAACTGGCCGATTCCCGTTATGACATGACGCAGGCCGATGTCCTTCTGGATGTGGACCAGGCCTACTGGCAAATTGTCTCTATCTCAAACAAGAAGAAGCTGGCCGAAAGCTACGCCGGTCTTCTACACCACATGGAGGACGATGTGAATGCCGCCATCGCCGAAGGCGTCTCCACGCAAAGCGATGTGCTTCAGGTGAAAGTGAAGGTGAACGAAGCCGACATGATGCTCACCAAGGCCACCAACGGCCTGGTGCTTGCGAAGATGCTTCTTTGTCAGCGTGTGGGCCTGCCGCTGGAGAGCGAAATCAGGCTGGCCGATGAAGCCTTGGACCTTATTCCGGAGCCGGAGGTCCCTGCTCAGAAAAGCCTTGAAGACATCTACGAGGACCGTCCCGAGACCCGCTCCCTTGAGCTGGCCGGGAAAATCTATGACAAGAAGGCCAAGGTAGTGCGGGCCGATATGCTCCCCACCGTGGCTCTCATGGGCGCCTACACCCTGACCAATCCCAACGTGTACAACGGCTTCCAGAACAACTGGCAGGGCGGCAACCTCAGCGCCGGCGTGGTGGTGAAAATCCCCATCGTGCATGGGGGAGAGGGTCTCTTCCGTTACAAGAAGGCCAAGGCCGAGGCTCGGCTGTATGAGGACAAGCTGGCCGATGCCCGTGAACTCATCGGCTTGCAGGTAACCCAGCAGCGAAAGCTCATGGACGAGGCCCGTCAGAAGCTGCAGCGCGCCCTCTCCAACATGGATCTGGCCGAGGAAAACCTTCGTGCGGCAACCATCGGCTATGAAGCCGGCGTCCTTCCCACCAATACCGCCCTCGCGGCACATACGGCCTGGCTCAGCGCCCACAGCGAGTGCATTGATGCAGAAATTGAACTGCAAATGGCCGCTTCCAACCTTCGCAAGGCCGAAGGCAGTTACTTGAAAAAATAATAATGACACATACACTATGGAAAAGAAAAAGAACTATAACCTTCTCATCGGCGTGGCCGCACTGGTTATCATCCTCATTGTGATTTCCGTTGTGGGATACCTGGTATCCCGCCCCCAGCCCATCGTGATCCAGGGAGAGGCCGAAGCCACCGAATACCGCGTATCCGGCAAAGTCCCGGGCCGAATCGAAGAATTCCGTGCCGAGGAAGGCCAGACGGTTCACAAAGGCGACACCCTCGTCATCATTGATTCTCCGGAAATCCGTTCCAAGATCCGGGAAGCCAACGCCGCCAAGGCTGCCGCTACCGCCCAGAAGGATAAGGCCATGCACGGTGCCCGTCAGGAGCAGATTACCGGCGCCTACGAGCTGTGGCAGAAGGCTATGGTGGGCGAGGAGGTGATGCGCAAGTCCTTCGAACGCATCCAGCGGCTGCACGATGAAAAAGTGGTGTCCGACCAGAAATATGATGAAGTGCAGGCGCAGTACCATGCCGCCCAGGCTACCACCCGTGCGGCCAAGAGCCAGTATGACATGGCCGTGAACGGAGCCAGGCAGGAAGACAAGGACGCGGCCGTGGCCCTGGTGGAACGCGCCAACGCTGCTGTAGAACTGGTGAACGCCTACATGGACGAGATTCGTCTCACTTCGCCCTCGGACGGTATTGTCTCCGATATTTATCCCAAAGTGGGAGAACTGGTGGGGCAGGGTGCTCCCATCATGACCATCCAGGACCTGGACGATATGTGGTTCACCTTCAATGTGCGCGAAGACCGCCTGAAGGGCATGCAGATTGGCGACCACATCCGGCTCAGCATACCGGCCCTGAATGGCCGTACCGTGGAGGCGCAGGTCTATTACCTGGCCGCACGCGAGTCCTACGCAACCTGGAAGGCCACCCGTGAGATTGGCGAGTTCGATACCCGCACCTTCGAGGTGAGAGCCCGGCCTGAGGGCCGCGTGGAAGGCCTCCGTCCCGGTATGAGTGCCATCATGACAGTGACAAAGTAATGAAACAGATCTGGCGTGTCATATGGCGTGAGCTGGGCATCATCCGTAAGCGGCCGGTGTATATCCTGGCCTCGGTGGGTGTGCTGGTGGTGAATGCCATTTTCTACACCACGCTCATGAAGGACGGGCTTCCGCACGACCTTCCCATCGGCGTGGTAGACCTGGACCAGTCGTCCACTTCGCGGGCCTTCGCCCAGCAGCTGGACGCAACGCAGCTGGGAGAGGTCATCTATTACGACGACCTCCACCTGGCACGCCGGGATATGGAGACAGGAAAGCTCACCTCCTTCCTGGTCATTCCCGAACACTTCAATGCCGATATCCAGGCCCAGCACCAGCCGCACATCGGCTATTATGTGAACTCCCTCTATTTTGTGGGAGGCGCCCTGGCCTACAAGGATATCATGACCATGGTGAACCTCGTGAACGGAGCGGTTCAGCGCGAAGTGCTGCGGGCCAAGGGCCACAATGAGCGCGAAATCCGGGCCCTCATCCAGCCCATCGTGCTGGACCAGCACCAGATTGGAAACCCCGCCACCAACTACGGCGTGTACCTGAACGGCGTGCTGCTTCCGGGCATCCTGGAAATGATCGTGATTCTCATCACCATCTACGCGGTGGGAACAGAGCTCAAGTACGGAACATCCCGGCAGCTGCTGGAGATGACGGGCGGCTCCATCGAGAAGGCGCTGCTGGGAAAGCTGCTGCCCTACAACCTCATTTTTACCGTACTGGGCGTGGGACTGGAGCTCCTGCTGTTCCACTGGTTCAAGTATCCGCTGAAGGGCTCCATCGGCTGGATGTTTCTGGATATGCTCCTTATGGTGAGCGCCTCCGAGGCCCTGGGCCTTTTTATCGTGGAACTGTTCCCGGTCCTTCGTCTGGCGGTGAGCGTGGGCGCCATCATCAGCGTGCTGGGTATGTCGCTGGCCGGTTTCTCCCTTCCCGTTGAGGCCATGCCGCCCTATGTGCAGGGGTTCAGCGCCATTTTCCCGTTGCGGCATTATTATCTGATTCACGTGCAGGAAACCCTCTGGGGAAGCGGTTTTGCCGGCTGCTCGAAGGAAGTGGTGCATCTTCTTCTGTTCCTCTTCCTGCCGGCCACCCTCATGTGGCGACTGGAGCATGCCTATATCTACCAAGACTATGAACGTAACTGACTTTGCCCGCACCTGGCTGCGGAACTGGTATAGCATATTCATCCATGAGCTGAAGCTCATTTTCTCCGACTCCGGCGCCATGGTCATCTTCTTCGTGGGAGGCCTTCTGTATCCCGTGCTGTACAACCTCATTTATATGAATGGTACGGTGGACGAGATGCCGGTGGCGGTGGTAGACCTTTCCGGCGGGTCCTACAGCCGGCGGTATCTCCAGAAGGTAGACGCTACGCGCGAGTGCGAGATTCTCCTCTATTGCACGTCCCTCGAAGAAGCCCGTCAGTTGATGCAGAAGCGTGTGGTGCACGGGGTCATCTATGTGCCGGCCGATTTTGACACCCGCATCGTACGCGGGGAGCAGGGGGTTATCTCCACCTACGCCGACATGTCCAGTTTCCTCTATTACAAGTGCCTGACCATGGGAACCAGCCTCACCATGCTGGATGAGATGCATCAGATCCAGGTGGAGCATGACATTCCGCAGATGGTGGTTCCCGAGGAGAACATGCCCTACAACAAGCCGTTTTCCTATACCATCTTCTTCATATCGGCTGCGCTCATGCTGGTTATCCAGCAGACGCTGTTCTACGGGTCTTCGCTGCTGGCCGGTACGCTCCGCGAGGAGAACCGCAGCTTTGCTTCCATGTCCCGGCATCTGCAGGGGCTGGGCGTGGGCCGTGTCGTGCTGGGCCGCGGTGCCGCCTACCTGGCCGTGTATCTGGTGATCGGGACCCTCATTGCACTGTTCATTCCCTGGATTTTCCGCCTGCCCCAGCGGGCCGAATGGACGCAGATCATGGTGCTCCTGGTGTTTTTCATCGTGGACTGCATCTTCTTTACGTTCACCTGGTCGGTGCTCATCTGGAAAAGGGAAACGGTGTTTGTGCTGTTCCTGTCGGTCTCTCCCATCCTCCTGTTCCTGACCGGATTCTCCTGGCCTTCGACGGCTATTCCGGAGTTCTGGCAGAAGGTGGCCATGCTGTTCCCGTCCACCTTCGGCTGCCGTGCCTTCATCAATCTGAATACGGCGGGCGGAACGCTGGCAACCATTGCGCCGGAAATCAAGGCCATGACCATCCAGACCATGATTTACTACTTCCTTTCCTGCGCGGCCATTTACGTGGAGAACCGGATTAACGAAAAAAAGCGTATATTTGCCCATTATGGCAAATAAACCACTGAACACTGAACTGCTGGACCGCGCCATCATTTTCGCCGTCCAGGCCCACGCGGGCACCGAGCGCCGCGGAAAGGGTTTCCCGTATATTGTACATCCCATGGAGGCCATGGAGATTGTGGCTACCATCACCCCGGACCAGGAACTCCTGGCCGCCGCTGCCCTGCACGACACCGTGGAGGATACGGACGTTACCGTCGAGGAGATTCGTGCCCAATTTGGAGACCGCATTGCCTCCCTGGTTGCGGCTGAGAGCGATGAGATGCCGGAAGGCGTGAGTGAGGAGGATAGCTGGCATGCCCGCAAGAAGGCCGCCATCGACCGGCTTGCCGCCGCTTCGCACGATGCCAAAATTGTGGCCCTCGGAGACAAACTGTCCAATATGCGCGCCATTGCGCGGGACTATGCCGTGAAGGGGGACGAACTCTGGAAGATTTTCCACGCCTCCGATCCCAAGGACCACGAGTGGCACTACCGCGGCCTGGCCGATTCCCTGCGGGAACTGTCCGGCACGTTCGCGTTCCAGGAGTTTGAAGCGCTGATTAATCAGGTGTTCGGGAAGTAGTCCCTACAGGTTGTCCAGATAAACTTTCCCTTCCTGCCATGCGTGGCCCACGGCTTCGCCTACGGCGCGGTAGACGTTGGCCGATGCGTCAAATACCACGGGCTGGAGCTTGTCCAGGTCTACTTTTCCGCCCGTGAGGATGCGCTCTTCGGCGCTCATGTTCACCACTTCTCCGATGAGGATTCCGTCCTTGAAGCTGCTTACCTTGCATTCCAGGGTGAGGGGATACTCGTTGATGATGGGCGCGTTGACGTTGGGGCTGGAGGTGACGGTGAAGCCTACGCGGGCAATCTTATCGGCCACCAGCTTTCCGCTCACCAGGCCAAAATAGTCGGACTGGACCAGTGTGTTCCGGTCTACGAAGCTCAAGGTAAAAGCTTTGCTTGCCTCCAGGTTTTCGGTGGTTTTGTGCTGGGATAGGCTGATGATAACCTCTGTGGCGTCCAGCTGCCCGGCCCAGGCCGCTACCATCACGTTAGGGTGGTGCTCCTTGTCCCAGGTGGCAATGACCACGCACGGCTGGGGCGTTGTCATAAGGGCGTGGGAGGAGCCGAAGTTCTTGCGGCCTTCCACCTCTACGTAGGAGTCATCGGCTACGGTGGTTTCTTCCTCGTAAGTGGTATTGAATACGCATCCTGCAGCGAGAATGGCAGTGAGGGCTAAGGTAATCTTTCTCATAGAGATTCAGTTGCAAAATACAAATGTAGTGATTATTTGGGCTTTTCCAAAAAGAGTATGCCGTAGCTGAAGGGAGAGCTTAAAGTTTATTAACTTTGTACCTGAACTGAGAAAGTACTTGAACATGAGGATCCTTAAACTTCTTCTTTTACTGCCGTTTGTTGCCGGTTCCGTTTCCTGCAGCTCTGGCAATGGCGGCTCCTCCGGGTGGCCGGATCCTGTTATCACCGGTGTGGAAACAGCTTATGACGGAAAAGTGATTGCCGGTGAGCCGGTTACCCTGAAGGGTAAAAATTTCAGTGCCCAGGCCACGGACAACAAGGTCCTTTACGGCGTTGGATTGGATGCTACGGCTCTTCGGGTGAGTGAGGCTACGGAAACTTCCGTGGTCTTCACGGCTCCGGAAATCAGCGACAGAACCCTGATTGTACGTGTCTCTACCCGGGGAAAGGAATCCAACATGGTTACCCTCGAGTACACCGTGCTTCCCAAGCCCGACACAGACCCGGAAGACCCCGATTGGAGCGACACTCCTACCATCGACCTGGTCCAGCTGGGCGGTAAGACCGTCACGGTTGTTCCGGGCGTGGAGTGGACCAGCTTCCATGGTGTCTGGGACGGATCCATCCGCAATATCAATGTAGTGAAATCCAAGCTTAACGAACACAACCGGCTGGGCCTTTACTTCAACTACGGCCATACGTATCCGGACGGATATACGCCGGCTCTCGCCGATGGCGAGGATGACCGCGACCTGGACAAGAAGTGCATCTACCTGGATGCCGTGGCCGGAACCAACGGACCCATGGCCTGCTGCCATTTTGTGCGGGTAGACGGCAATGTCATGCACGCTCCCAACGAGCAAAACCCCTGGATCTGCAACTGCGCCATCACCATCGACGACGACGTGATCGATATCGTGAAAGTGAAGGACAATTATGATGCGCAAAAGCTCCCCAACCAGACGGTGGGCTGCGCCGGTCCGCTGCTGGTATGGAAGGGAATTATCCAGAAGGACCCTGCCGAGTGGCGTGCGGCAGACACCGACAAATGGCTTACCACCACGCACCCCCGTACCGCCATCGGCCTTTCCAAGGATGGCAAGACGGTGATTCAGGTGACGGTGGATGGCCGATGGACCCAGAGCGGCTGGCCCTCGGAGCAGACGGCTATCGGCATGTCTACCGAGCGCCTTGCTAAGCTCATGCGGGGCCTCGGCTGCTACAAGGCCATGAACTTTGACGGTGGCGGCGGAACGGCCATGTGGGTCTACGGCCAGGGTAACTCCCGTAATATTGTAAACCGCGTCTCGGAAAACCGCTGGAACTGGGACGGTACCAAACTCCGTCCTACCGGTAACGCTGTTTATATCAAGAGCGATTTTAAGAAATAGCAACCATTACACTTCAGGCGCATTGGGGCTGGTTCTCGGAAGTGATGCGCTGCTAGAAGTGCACGCGCAGTCCCATCGTCAGGTTTCCGTCAAACGGCCTGTCGGTGTAGAGTGTGCTGACTCCGCTTCCGTTATTGAAACTGTAGCGAAGTCCGGGTTCTGCGTACAGGCTCAGCCCCTCCGAGAGCCTGTAATCCAGGCCGATGGACGCCTGCACCGAAAACTGGAGCGGACGCATCTCTATCTTTTCCCGGTAACCCGTTTCGGTGATGTAACCGGAGCCGGAGACCATCTTCTCCATGAGCCCGCCTGCCGATACGTACAGGGACAGCCGGTTCCACTCACAGAAGCGGTAATTCACATTCAGGGGAATGCCGATGAAAAGGAGCTCCTGGTTCTTCGTGGCGGAAGGCGTCTTGAACTCAGAAGAGTGGAAAGAGACAGCTAAGCCGCTTTCTACGCCCCATCCCCGGCCCAGGTCGTAGCTGAAGGTGATGCCCGCGCGGATGGGCAGCCGGTGGCGCACATCAATCTGGGTGCCGCCGTTCATCTCCAGCGCTCCGGCTTTCCGCTCCTGGAGCGCATTGACGCCGATGACACTGGCCGACATAAGTCTCGGGGCCGATGTAGACTGCGCGCCGATGGTGCCGGAAACAAACGCCTGCGCCGCGAGACGGCTCCTGTGCCGGCGTTCTGCGGGCTGCTCCCACACTTCGGGAAAAGTTTCCGGAGGAACCATGGATTCCTTTGCGGGTTCTTTCGCGGGCTCCGTTACCGGCTCCATGACCGGCTCCGGGATGATACTCTCCTGCGGTGTCGGCGAAGGAACTTCCCGGATGATGGGGGAGAAGGCTTCGGACGGAGTCTCCATCGGCCTGGAAAGCTGTTCCGGATACTCCAGCTGCACGGGGTACAGGCTGGCGGCAATGCGCTCCGGGGCCTGCGGCTGCAGCATGCGGAATCCGATGCCCAGCGCACCCACAAGAATAGCGGCGGCTGCAGCTGCCCGCGCCCAGAACGGGAACGGGACGGCTTTCTTTGCGGGCAGGGAAGCGGCAATGGCCTTCCACTCCCCGGCCGAGAAGACCGGAGCGGGTTCTTTATGCTGCGACACCTTGTGCCGTATGTCGTTCAACCACTGCTCACTCATGATTGTTCCTTTGATATTCCCTGATCCTTCGGGCCAGGAGGTTCTTGGCTTTGAATAACTGGGAGGCCGATGTAGTGGGCTTTATGCCCAGCAGCTCCGCAATTTCCTGATGACTTTTTTTCTCAAAGACGTACAGGTTGAAGATGGTCCTGTAGCCGGCGGGGAGTTCGCGGATCATCTGGTAAATGACCTCCGGCGGGATGTCATTCAGAGGAGGCTCCGTTTCTTCCGGCTCTTCGGGGAGGTCATAATCCAGGCGTGCGAACTCGTGGGCCTGACGGGTCTTGAGATATTTGAGGGATTGATTGATCACAATCCGGGTTACCCATGCCCTGAGAGAACCCGGACCGCGATATTCAAAGTCTGCAATCTTTTCGGCAATGTGGATGAGACATTCCTGCAGGACATCCTTCATGTCATCGCGGTCTGTGATATACCGGCCGCAGACAGAGGACATGGAGCCGGAGTAGAGGGCATAGAAATCCTGCAGCGCACCGGCATCTCCGCTGCGCAGCCTTTTGACGAGTCTTCGCTCCCTGTCTCCGGTCCCGATGTGCACTACGGACGGGAGCAGTACTTGAACGTTGTCTTTTTCTTGCCGCTGAAGGATACCCATTCCAGCGTCAGGTCTACAGTCTTGCCCTCCGTGTCGGGGAGGTCGGACAGGCGGAAGGCTACGATGCCGTCGCCGATGCGGTCATGGAAATCCTGGTTGGCGTTGTGGTAGAATGTGACGTGATAGGGATTGGTGTCGTCCCCGTCACAGACCAGGTTCACGGCGTGTTTCTTCGCGCCCCAGTAGGTTCTGAAGCGGAGGGTGAGGTATCCGTCTTCGGCTACGGTAACCCAGTCGTTTACAATCTCAATGGGGTCTTCTCCGTATGCCTTGCTGTTTTCTTCGGCTCCCAGGTTGGCGACGGTCTTCTTGGTGAGGATGGAGTCCAGCCAGTTGATGTGAACCTCGTTCGGGGCCGTTTCACGGTAGTTCACGAGCGCTCTCACCTCCTTGGTGCCGTAGGGCGATTTGTCCATGTTCACCGGCTTCAGGACCGTTTTGTCGTCCAGCTGGAGCACGAAGGAACTGTTGTCGGCGCTAGGCTTTACCGTTACCAGCGCCGAGGGGTACATCAGTTCATAGTTGTTGTTGTCCTTTTCGCAGGACGTAGTGAGGGCGGTTGCAAGAAGGCCGATGCCCAGGAAAATGTAAGTTCTCTTTTTCATGATTGTACGTTTTACCCTATAAATCACAAAAAGGCGGAATATTGCCTGGGAACGGGAAAAATTTTTACAGCTGGAACTGGTGCGTGGTTTCGTAGTCGTTCCAGTTCCGGAGATACAAGACGATGTTCTTCTCGTCGTAGACGTTGCTGTACTGGGTATCTTCTACGGTACCGTTCTCCCACAGCAGGTCTTTCCAATGGACCTGTGAGAGGCACTCCTGGGCCTGGTCCAGCGTAAGGGTGCCGTCATGCTCCTGAAGGTAGGCACCGGCGGTTTCGTAACGCCACCAGCTTCTGCTGTGGGGATTGCCCACGGCGGGATCGGGCTCGGTGGTGTAGTATTTCTCGGAGAGCAGGTGGTTGGTCACCAGCATGCTGTTCGCGCCTTCCTCCTTTCGGACGATCATTGTCTTCCAGCCGTCTTCCTTGTCGAACTCGACGACGGCGCAGTCTCCATTGGCATCGGCCACCATGTAGTGGTATCCGCTGCCGACGGCGGCGTCATGCCGGACGTCTACGGTTTCCAGAAGGGCCAGGGCTTCGTCCACGGTGGCGCAGCGGTCCAGCCACAGGCGCATGATGATGGTGGTTCCTACGTCGTGCTTGGGGGTGTCCTGCTGGGAGGCCTGCTTGGGAAGGGCCATGATGGAAGTGCAGAGGCCTTTCTCGTTGATGCCGTCTACCGGGGCGTAGATGGAAGCCAGGCAGTTGAGTTTGGTGGCAAGGGAGGTGGGAAGTTTCTCCAGCGAGTAGCCGAAGTGGGACATGTCGCTGCAGGCGATGGAGGCGTAGCCCTTCTTCGGGTGGGAGATGGTGACCATGGTGGGGTTCTTGAAGTAGTCGTAGTTGCGGCCGTACCAGAACCCGTCGCCATCGGCCTTGGTGGCCTGGAAGGAGGTGCAGTTGAAGGTCTGGGTGTCGCCGTTTTCATCGGCCACCTGCGAACTTCCTATCTTGATGGGGAGGCCCTTGCCTACGCGGGAGATGACGTAGCCGAGGAGCTCGGCGTTCTGGTCAATGTCGTGGGCAATGACGTCGTCCAGGTCGTAGGCGGCCTTGTATTCCATCTTGTACAGGTAGGGATTTCCTTCTACTGACTGGATGGAGCCAATGCTGGCAATTTCTCCGCCCCAGATGCAGGCGACGGCAATGCAAAGGGCGGCCAGGATTCCAAGGATGCAGTAAATTGTTTTTTTCATGGTAAGACTTTTTAGATATCCAGTGCCTGCGATGCAAACTGCAAAGCGGCTTCCGGCAATCGAGTGTGGAAGGCCATGTCATAAACATAGGCCAGTTTGACGCAATAGAAAGCTACGATCCGGTGTTCAAAAGCAGCCAGTTCCTGAGGGTCCGACGTTCCCAGATACGCAGGAAGGAAGATGTCCCAATGCTCCTTGAGCTGTTCCGGTTTCAGGTGGAAGAGATTGTCGGCGCGCTCGGCGCTCATGCGGTGGCAGATGGTCCACATCATGGATACATCCCATTCGGGAGTGCCATAGGAGAACTCGCCGACATCGATCCAGAGCGTGCGGTCTCCTCCGCGGATGATATTGCCAATCTGGAGGTCTCCGTGCAGGCAGGTAGGTGTATCCGGAACTTTTTCCAGAAATGCCAGCGCGCGCTGTTTGAGGGCCTCCGGAACCAGGTCCTTTTCCTGGTAAAACTGCGTGAGGACTTTTTTATAGGAACGAAGACGGGTGGTGTTGGCGGGGGTGGTGTGCAGCTTTTTTGCCTCTTGGGCAAATGCTACGGAGATTTCCTCCAGGCGCTCTGGCTCTTCCGAGATAATGCGGGTAAAGGAGCGTTTGTTCTTGATGAGCTCGTATTCGGCTCCAAAGCGCTCGCCGTCTGTGACCAGGCGGTAAGGCTTAGGAGTTGGAATCCCCATGTCGAATACGGCCTGGGCGGTATGGAATTCCGCCATGGCTCTGTCGGCTTCGAAACCAGGGTTGTACAGTTTTACAAGGGTGTCACGGGTTTTGTGCGTGTAGGAGAGGGCAGTTCCACCCGCTCCGGTTTGGTTGTATTCTTCCAGATGAATGAGTTCGTAGGAGTCCATAGTTATTGGAAATAGTATGACAAAGATAGCAATATCTTGTTTCCCTCCAAAATAGCCAGGATTCCAAGGATGCAGTAAATCGTTTTTTTTATAACCAGAAGATTACGCTATAGTTTCGGATGGTATATTTGACCGGTTTACCGTCCAGTTGGGCCGGCTGCCACAGGGGCGAGCGGGATACGACTCTGACGGCCTCTCTTTCGAGGGATGGATCGGGGCTTTTCTTAACGACGATATTGGTGACACGCCCTTCTTCGTCAATGGTGAAATTCATGACGACGGCGCCTTCGATTCTCTTTCGGCGGGCTTCGTTGGGGTATCTCAGCCGATCGTTAACCCATACGGAGAAGTAATTGGGTTCCCTTCCAAGGAACGTGGGTCTTGAAAGAACGGACTCGGGCTTTTCGAGGGAGGTGGGCTTTTCGAGGAAGATGGAGGCGACTTCCGTTTCCCTTGCCGGCATTTCCAGGATGGTGGCATTCGTGAATCCCTTCAAGGGCTCTTTTCCCATGGTTATTGTTGTCAGGGTGCCTTTGATGGTAATGGGCTCTCCACCTTTGAGTTCCTGTAGAAAGGCTATCTGGTCTTGGGTTTCGGTGCCATTGTCGGCCAGCTGGATGGGGAACAGTTCGTCCTCTCTCTCCTGCACAAAGAAGGTAAGGGAGTCGGGGTCGCTCATGCCAAAGTAGAAGGCCTGGATGGTGAACGTACCGTCGGTGTGATAATCCAGTAGGTCCTTGATGGAAATAAAGTCTCCCTGGACGCCTTTGCCGGGAATGTTGTCGGGGGAAAGCTCCACGCCGAATCCGTAGATGATGTTGCCGGTGCTAAGGCCGTTGACGTCCTTTTTCATGGTAAAGCGGGCTTTCCGGGCCGATGCCTCCGCAGCGCTCAGGAGCGCGCTGTCCTGGGTAGTAGAACCGGCAACTCCGGGCGTGACCTTGGTAACGTTTCCATGCTTGTCCACGATGACCTGAACAACGACAATTCCTGTTTCCGTTCCCTTATAGGCGGGTTTGGTGAGCGAACCGCCGCGGGCGATGTTCTCAATGTCTACCATTACATTCACCTTTTGCTGTCCCATGCAAAAAAGGGCAGCGGAAAGGAACAGGAGGATAGAGGTGATTAGTCTTTTCATGTGAGGCAAGTGTTATTAGGCTGAAATTAAATCTGTTTCATTGCTTTTGCTCAGCAAAGATAACAATATATTGTCTCTCACCAAAAAAATAGCGATATTTACGCGCCAAACATATAACCTGTTATGAAAAGAATCATTCTCCTACTTACAGCCGGGGCCCTGACCCTCTCTGCTTTTGCCCAGAAACCTGCCGGAAGCCCGAAGGGCGGCATATCGGCCGATATGCTCAAGGAAATCTCCGGCGCCTACGAAGGCAGCGCCACGGACAAGGCTCTCCGCAATGCGCTTAACAGCGCTCCCATCAACGTGCTTGCGACATCGGCCGGCCGTATCGCCATGATTGACACCCACTTCTCCGACATGGTGGTCACCAAGGGCCGTACAGACCAGAAATCGTCGGGCCGATGCTGGCTCTTCACCGGGCTCAACGTCCTTCGCTCCCGCATGATCCAGAAGCACGACCTGGGCGCTTTCACCTTCTCGCAGAACTACCTTTTCTTCTATGACCAGCTGGAAAAGTCCAACCTCTTCCTGCAGGGGATCATCGATACCCGGGATCTTCCCATCGATGACCGCAAGGTGGACTGGCTGCTCTCGCATCCGCTGGACGACGGCGGACAGTTCACCGGTGTTTCCAACCTGGTGATGAAGTACGGCGTGGTTCCTTCCGACGTGATGCCTGAGACACTGGCTGCGAACAGCACTTCCCAGATGAGCACCCAGATCAAGACCAAACTTCGGGAAGATGCATTGGCTCTCCGCGCCGCTAAGCCCAAGGAGCTACAGGCCCTGAAAGTGGCCATGCTCAAGGAGGTATACCGCATGCTGGCCCTTTGCCTGGGCGTTCCGCCTGCCGAGTTCACTTGGGCCCGCTACAACTCCAAGGGAGAGTTTGTGAGCGAGAATACTTACACTCCCAAGTCGTTCTATGAGGAATTTGTAGGTGAGGACTTGGAGAATAATTATATCATGGTGATGAATAACCCGGCTGTCGAGTACGGAAAGGTCTATGAAATCGAGTACGACCGCCACGTGTACGACGGCCAGAACTGGGTATATCTCAACCTTCCCATGGGTCGCATCAAGGAAATGGCCATTGCTTCCATCAAGGACAATACGGCCCTGTATTTCTCCTGCGACGTGGGCAAGTTCCTGGACCGCAGCCGTGGCGTGGCAGATCTCGCCAACTTTGACTACGAGTCCCTGATGGGTGTCAAGTTTGGCATGGACAAGAAGGAGCGCATCCTCACCCATGCCAGCGGCTCCACCCATGCCATGACCCTCATTGCCGTTGACCTCAAGGACGGCCAGCCCGTGAAGTGGATGGTAGAGAACAGCTGGGGCGCCTCCAGCGGCTACATGGGTAATATCATCATGACCGACGAGTGGTTCAACGAGTACATGTTCCGCCTGGTGGTGGAAAAGAAGTACGTCCCCGCCGACATCATGGCCCTTATGCAGCAAAAGCCCATCCTGCTTCCCTCCTGGGACCCGATGTTTGCTCCGGAGGAGTAGTTCTTCTTTTTACTCTCTGCTTCAGCACGTCTAGATGCGCATTTTTATTCATTTTTGCGCATCCAGACGTGCTCGAGCATTTCTAGATGCGCACTTTGCGGGGTTTTTGCGCATCCCGCCGTGCTCGAGCAGCTATATAGCAGAATCCCTACACGGGGTTCACCGAATGCTTACGGAAGAACCCAGTGTCCGGTTTTAGAACTGCCATTGAAACGGATGCCCATTCCTTTTAAGTGACGTTCAATGGTTTTTTCTGTGACTCCGTGTCTCACGGCCATTTCGTGGCGTGTGATAGTGTTATTGCTGGCAATGTCTTCCCTTATGAGGTCATCAAGGTCCTCGCCATGTTTAACTTGCGTTGTGGGCAACGACTTTGCATAGATATGCAGGTCGCGATTATGGAACTCTTTCGGGGGAGTGTGGAACAAGATGCAGGACAGGAATTCTTCCAAATAATTCCGGTCCAGATCGATATGCTTCCTTACATTTATATAGTTGGCCCGAACCAGCGCGTTCCGAAAATACCAGGAGTTGTTTTGAAATACGGTGTTGTCCACCTCAAAGCCCAGAAAGCGGAAATATTTGATGGCAAATACGGCTACGGTCCTTGTATTGCCTTCAGAGAAGGGATGGACTTGCCAAATGTCGGATATGCATTTTGAGAGGTGGGTGAGTATCTCTTCTTCGTCCAGTTTTGAGTAGGATGTTAACCTCTCTCTTCTGATGTAGCGTTCCAGATTATCAGGAATATAATGGTAATCTCCATAGATGACACTGTCTCCATCCAGAACCCACTCCTTTTTGGCAATATTCCCCGTTCGATAGATGCCGGCATGATGAAAGATGCCTTCGAATAGCCGATGGTGGATGTTCCTGAGCTCATCCGCCTCCAGAGTAAACCCAGTTTCTTCAATGAGGATGTTTATCCTGGCCGCGACAGTATCAGCTTCCTTGTACGCTGAGTCTGCACCCCGGTCAGACTTGACGTCGTAATACTGGTCGATGAGCTGAGCTGCCTGATAGGAAGTTATATCACCTTCTATGTTTCTTTGAGCTACCTCGTTCAGATAGGGAGAGGTAGAGAGACCATCCACCTTCTGGAGGCCTTTCGCGGTTTCCCAGTTCTCGTATTTTTGTTTCTTTTCAGGTTCCTGCATGGAACTGTAGTAGGAATCAAAATCCGTCATGTCGCTCAAAAATTTTTACCAAAGATACTCTATTTCAATAAGAAAACAAAATAGAGCGACATTTTGAGCGACATGCTGGAAGGTTCAATTCCATCGGCATAATAATTGTCCAGGAGTAGGGCGGCGCGCATCCCTCACTCACCAACGGGATTCCGCGCGAATTTGAGGAGCGAAGCGACGAACGGCGGCTTCTGCCGACGAGCCCCTCTCCCGAGGAGAGGGGTTTGGGGAGAGGGTAACGTGGGGAGGATTCTTCGAATCCCTCACGAAACGCGAAAAGCGCCTGCGAAGCAGACGCTTTGATGCGGTGAGTGAGGGATTCGAACCCCCGTTGCGCTCGCACGCAAACCTGTTTTCGAGGCAGGCTCCTTCAACCACTCGGACAACTCACCGTTGAGGGCTGCAAAGTTACGAAAAAATCTTGACTTTGCAACCGAAAGGACTACTTGAACCACTCAGTGAGATGGTCTTTTGCATAGAGGTAATATACGGCCAGGCCCACCCAGCTGGTGAGAAGGACCAGAACGGCGGAGATTACCTTGCCCATAGGGCTGATCGGTTTCTTGAAAATGTCCAGGACAGCCATGACGGCCAGTACCAGACCGATGATGTAAATGATGAATCCCATAAGTTATAGTTTAAGAGTTGTTTACAGGGGGATGACGCCAATTCCGGGGCGGTCCGGAAGCGAAAGCTTCCCGTTCACGACCTTGACGCCGTCAAAGCGGTCGTTGGCGATGAGCAGATTGCCGTCGAGGTCTGCAAAATCTACATAGGGAGAGAACTGTGCGGCGGCACTTACGGCGCAGGAGGTCTCGGTCATGCATCCCACCATCACCTTCATGCCCAGGGCACGAGCCATATTGGCCATTTTCCAGCCTTCGCGCATACCCGTGCACTTCATGAGCTTGATATTGATGCCGCTGTAGGCGCCAACGAGGGACGGGATGTCCTTCATGCGCTGGATACTCTCATCGGCAAAGATGGGGAGGGGACTGTGCTCCGTGAGCCAGGCAATGTCGTCCAGGCGCTCCTTGGCCATGGGCTGTTCTACCATTACTATGCCCTGCTCTTTGAGCCAGAAAATCTCATCCAGGGCTTTGGAACGGTCTTTCCATCCCTGGTTGGCATCTACGGCCAGCGGAACGTCGGTGACTTCACGGATGGCCTTGATCATGGCTTCGTCGGTGTCCAGACCCACTTTGACCTTGAGGATATTGAATTTTCCCACGGCCTCCAGGGTTTTCTCCTTCACCACTTCCGGCGTGTCGATGCCGATGGTGAACGTGGTGGACGGAGCCTTTGCGGGGTCCAGGCCCCAGATGCGGTACCAGGGCTGGCCCATGAGCTTGCCCACAAGGTCGTGTAGGGCTATGTCGATGGCGCATTTGGCCGCTCCGTCACCCTCCGACAGGCTGTCCACATAGGAGAGGATGTCTTCCATCTGGAAGGGATCCGTAAACTGCGAAAGGTCTACTTTGCTGAGGAATGCAGTGACAGTTTCCACGCTCTGACCCAGATAGGGGGGCATGGAGGCCTCTCCGTAGCCGGTTACTCCTTCCCATTCCAGTTCTACCTGGACATCGGGGGTGGTGGTGCGGCTATAGCTGGCAACGGTAAACACGTGGGCCAGTTTGAGCTCATATGGGAAAAACTTAAGGTGGAGTTTTCCGTCACCCTTTACGATGTTGAAGGACTGCGGGCCGCTTTTGCAGCCCATGAGGGCCACACCGGCGGCAGCGAGGGCGCCGGTTTTCAGAAAATCGCGTCTATTCTGCATAATAGGTATTGGTTAGTGTAGTGGTTAGTTCTTCGTGCTGGTTGATGTAGGGGAGAACGCGTCCCCCGAAGAGGTAACGGCCCGTGTTGTAGGCATCGTAGCAGGGGTCCTCGGGGTTGAAGCTGCTAATCTGCACCAGGCCCATGGAATGGATGAACCGGCCCTCTCCCAGGTAGAAACCCACGTGCGAGACGCGCGGTGAGCCGTCCTCCCGGTACTTGCCAAAGAAAACGAGGTCTCCGGGAATGAGCTCGCTGCGGTCCATGATGCGGTCTCCCACGCGGGACATGGGACCGGAATCGCGCGGAATAATGATGTCGTGCATGAAAAGAGCCGTGCGCACAAGGCCGCTGCAGTCTATGCCCTTGGGCGACATGCCAGCCCACAGATAGGGAAATCCCAGCATGCTTTTGGCCGATGCCAGAATGGCTTCCGGACTCTGGTCCAGGCTCTTTCGCCAATCGGCCTCGGTCTTTGCCTCGCTCTTGTGGATGAAGCCCGTGCGGCCGTCGGGGAATTCCACCTTAAGCCAGCAACCTTTCTTTCCAAGGTACTTGAGGCGGTCTCCGGCAACAACGTCGGAGAGGGTGGCGCTCTTCCCATCGGCTTTCTCCTTTACCAGGCCGAAGAGGGCCGTCACCACTACCTTGGGGGCGGCATTCCAGGCGTGATACTCCTCGAAGCTCATGCGCTTGATGCCTGCATAGTGCACCCAGCCCGTGTAGGAGTCGGGCGTTTGCACCTGCGGCCAGGGATTGCCGTTGTCGCTGATCTGAAGCACGTGAACGGGCGTTCCCAGAAGGGCCTGGGAAACCATTTCCGCGTCAAAGTCGGCGGTTCTTCTGAGGTTGCAGACAGAGATGTTGACTACGCCGTATTCCTGCGAGAAGGCGGAAAGGCTGATAAGTAGCGTGGCTAAGAGTGTGGTTAAACGTTTCATACTCCAAATATAATAAAAAAAGGAGACATCCTGCGACGTCTCCTTTCATTTTATTCAAACCTTCTTAGAAGGTGTCGGGCTCGCTGCCCTTGTTCTCTTCGTTTTCGAAGCGGGGCCTGCGGGGCTTGTCGCCACCCTCATGGCGGGGACCACGGTCTCCGTCACGGCGAGGGCCACGTCCTTCGCGGCGGTCGCCTTCGCGGCGCGGGCCACGGTCTCCCTCACGACGGGGACCACGGGGCTCACGCTTGGGCTCCACATAGCCTTCGGGCTTCTCGGTGAGAGCGCGCATGGAAAGGCGCATCTTGCCGGTCTTGGCATCAATCTCAAGGAGTTTCACGTCTACCTCGTCGCCAACCTTGAGGACGTCTTCCACCTTTTCGGTCTTGCCCCAGGCAATCTCGCTCACGTGGAGCAGGCCTTCCTTACCGGGCAGGATCTCGATGAAGGCGCCGAATTCCAGGATGCTCA